>JADZFF010000085.1 GCA_020850015.1 Bdellovibrionales bacterium
CAGGCGGTGGAGCAGCACCACGAAAGGCGCGACGGCAGCGGCTTTCCCAATGGGATGTCAGGGGGCTCCATCCAGAAGGTGGCCGAGATCATCGGTGTTTCGGAGGATCTGGTGCGCGCCTATGAACGGATCTCCCGGGGCGAGAAGGACGCGCTTCTCGTGTTCAAAGAACGGCTCGATCGGAGGTTTTCTCCGCAGATCGCGAACGCCTATGAAAAGATTTTCGTCTTCAAATCCAAGCCGGGCGCCTCGCGCGGGCGTCGCTGACTCAGGACATCAGGGGCTCCGGGCCGGCGCGAGAGACTCGTCGAGGAGGCGCAGGTACTCCTCGCGGCTCACCTCGCGCCCGCCGAGCGCTTTCACGTGCGGGCTCATCACCTGCACGTCGATCCAGCGTACACCCGCATCCTGGAGGTTCTCCGCGAGGCGCACGAGGCCCGCCTTGGAGGCGTGGTCTTCCGTGCGGAACATGCTTTCCGCCGCGAACCCGTATCGGCCCAGGTCCACGCCGTAGATCCCGCCGACGAGGCGCTTGCCCCGCCACACCTCGAAGCTGTGGGCATGCCCGAGCTCATGGAGCTCCACATAGGCGGCCAGCAGCTCGGGGGTGATCCAGGTCCCCACCGGCTCGCGCGGCACGAGCGCGCAGGCCTCGATCACCGCCCGAAAGCAGCGGTCGGCCGTGTAGCGGAAGGGGTCCTCGCGCAGCACCTTCAGGAACGTGCGGCCGACATGCAGCTCGTCCAGGAAGAGGAGGCCCCTCGGCTCCGGGCTGAACCAGGTCATCAAGGGCACGCCGTCCACCGGCCATGGAAAAATCCCGTTCCGGTAGGCTTCGAGCACCGTCGCGGCCCTCAGGTCGCCGCCGAGGGCGACGAGCCCCTCGGGCCCCGCGGTCCGCGGATCAGGGAAGCGGCTGAATCCGGGCTCAGCGCCGCTCACGGCGGTAGACCACCCGCTCTGCCGAAACCAGCTCGGCGCCGGTGAGATCGAAGAGCCGCGCCTCGCTGATGAGCTCGCCGTTCGAGCCTTGCGTGAGCCGCTGGATGTAGCTGGGAAGCGGTGCGTTTTTCCCGGCCACGCGGATAAACCCGCGGTTCATCAGCGCCTTACCGTCCCAGCGGTGCATGAGGCAGAGGCCCGCTGACTCGGGCAGGTCGCGGCACTGGCCGTCCATGCGCCACTCCTGGTGCGTGACCTCGGCCGGGCCGGAACCGGTGCGCACCTCGTGGATGAAGGTGATCGAATCGCAGGCCTTCTGCTTGAGCGTGAGCTGATGGATCGCCTGCTCGGCGTCAGACCCGAGATAGGTGCCCGAGAAGTCGGTGCAGCCGCTCCGGGCCTGGTCCGCAAATGCCGGCACCGAGATCAGGGCCGCGAGCGCCGCCGCCGCAAGCGCGCGAGAAGCCCTCAATCCATGGCCTCCACGATCATCACGGCCCCGATGCCACCGGCGGCGCAGATCGAGATCAGGCCGAGGTTCTTCTTCCGGGCCCGGAGCTCATGCAGGGCCTGCAGGATCACGCGCACGCCCGTGGCGCCGAAGGGGTGCCCGAGCGGAATCGAGCCGCCGTTCACGTTGACCTTGGAACGGTCCACCTGCCCGATGGCCTGGGAGGCGCCAAGCTTCTCCTTCGCCCACTGGGCCGATTCCACCGCGGTGAAGGTGGCGAGCACCTGCGCCGCGAAGGCCTCATGGAACTCGAAGAGATCGATCTGGTTCCAGGAGATACCGGCCTGCTTGAGCGCCTTGGGCATCGCGTAGGCCGGCCCGATGAGCAGGGGTTCCTTCTTGATGTCCACGGCGGCCGCGGCGTAACCGCGCACTGCGCCGAGGATCTTGAGGCCAAGCTCGCGCGCCTTGCTCTCTTTCATGAGAAGGCAGGCCGAGGCACCGTCGGTGAGCGGCGAGGCGTTCCCGGCGGTGATGGTTCCGTCCTTGTAGAATACCGGACGAAGCGACCCGAGCTTCTCCATGCCCGAATCGGCCCGGATATCCGTGTCCCTGTCCACCACCTTGCCGTCGGGGGTGGCCACCGGAACGACGTGGGACTTGAAGAACCCCTTCTCCCAGGCGGCTGCGGCCTTGTGATGGCTCTCCATGGCGAAACGGTCCTGGTCCTCTCGGCCCACCTTGAACTCGCGGGCCATGAGGTCTGCGCTCTGGCCCATTGTGAGCCCCGTGGTGGGTTCCTTGATGCCGGGCGCGTGGGGCGCGAGGTAACCGGCCTTGAAATTCCCCACCATGCCGATCTTCTGGCCGGGGGTCTTGGCCCTCATGAGGTCCTGGAAATAGTCGGTGGCCTCCTGGCTGAAGAGCGCGCGCACCGAGCTGATGCTCTCCACGCCGCCTGCCATCCCGATCTCGATCTGGCCGCTCAGGATCTTCGCGGCGACGCCCGCGACCGCCTCGGCCGCGGAGGCGCAGTAGCGGTTCACCGTGGTGGCCGCGATCGTCGGGGGGAGCCCGGAGTCGAACAGGGCCTCGCGCGAGATGTTCGAGCCCTCGGGCGGGGCGCTCACGATCCCGAAGTACGTCTCTTCTATGAGCGTGGGGTCGATGTCGGAGCACGCCACGGTTTCCCGAAGCACGACTCCGCCCAGGGCGCTGGGCGGCATCTTCTGGAAAACCGTCCGGGCGCGGACAAAGGGGGTGCGGACTCCGTTGACGATGACGATGCGGTCTTGTGCCATAGGCCTACAGTTATAGGCCGGAAGGGAAGGCCGCGCCAGCCCCCCGGGGCTCGCGTTCTCATTGATTTGCGTTGGACCAGCGGGGAGCGACGCAGTTGCCGAGCCCGTAGGTCAGGCGCTTCACGAAGGTTCCGTCGATGTTCATGACGTAGATGTTCTTCGTGCCCGCCCGGTTCGAGCTGAAAGCGATGAACTGCCCGTCCGGCGAGAAGCTGGGGTCCTCGTTGCTGCCCTCGTCCTTCGTCAGGCGCTCGATGTTCGTGCCGTTGGGGTTCATGATGAAGATGTCGAAGCCCTTGTCGAGCCATCCCGCGAAGGCCATCTTGTTGTTCTGGGGCGACCAGGTGGGCGTGGCGTTGTACTGGCCCGCGTAGGTGAGCCGTTGCACGTTCGTGCCGCCTCGGGACATGGAGAAAACCATGGGGCGGCCCGTGCGCGAGGACACGAAGGCCACCTGCTTTCCGTCCGGGCTGAAGGCGGGGTCCACGTCGAAGCCGAAGGAGCGGGTGAGGCGCGTGGCGTTCCGCGTCTTGCGGTCCAGCAGGAAGATCTCCGGGTTGCCGAGGAAGCTCATGGTGAGGGCGATGTGTTTGCCGTCGGGCGAGTATACGGCGCCGCTGTTGATGCCCGTGCGGTTGGAGAGGAGCCGGATGGTGTTGGACGTGAAGTCGAACTCGAAGAGGTCGATGTTCTTCACGTTGTTGCGGTGACGCGTATAGAGCGAGTAGGCAAGCCGGGTTCCGTCCGGGCTCCAGGCGGGGGCGAGCGCGATGGAATGGTGGTGCGTGATGCGTTTGACGTCGGTTCCGTCGTAGTTCATCGCGTAGATCTCTTTTTTCCGCGAGCCGTCGCAGCTCATGGCGATCTTCGTGAGAAAGATGCCAGGCAGCCCGGTGAGCCTCTGCACGATGTCGTTCGCGAGCGTGTGGCCCACGGTCACGGCGTCGCCCGCGCCGGCCACGTAGCGCTTGTTCAGGAGCTCCTGAGCCTTGGCGGCGTCGAAGAGGTGCGCCTCCAGGGTCATGGCCTTGCTCTTGGCGTCGGTGGAGATGGAGGACTTGAGCAGGAACTCCGCCCCGTTCGACGACCAGGCGGGCAGGGCCGCGGGCTCGTCGGGGAAGGCGGACTCGGGCAGGAAGCTGAAAAGATCCATGAAGGCGAGGTCGTTCTGGGCCGTCTGAATGACCTTTTCCGCGAAGGACTCGCCTTCGCCCACCGCCTGCGACTCGGGCATCGCGATGACGGTTTTCCGAACCTTGGCCTTTCCGATGGGGATATAGGCGGCCTCGGCCCGCGCGGACTCGGGGAGGGCGGCCTGGAGCGCCGCGATCAGCAGGAACGCGATAGTCTTGATGCGGAGCATGGTTCTCCGATCATAGCGGAAAGCCCAGGATGATTCCATCCGTGAGGAGCTGGGTCCGAAGGTTCGAGGGGGGTGCTGGCAGCGGCTGGGCCTTGGTCACCGCGTCGCGCACGGCCTGATCGAAGCCAGCATGCCCCGATGGCTTCACGAAGCTGAATGAGCGCACCATTCCGCGCGAGTCGATCGTGATGCGCAGCTTGGCCGACAGCTGCTGGCGCTCGAGCCAGAGCGGCAGCTCCCAGTGGTTCTTCACCCGGGAGTGCACCTCGTCGAGGTAACCGGGCTCGTCTTTCTCCTGAGCGTCGCCCGAAAGGCTCGTGCCCTTGGAAACGATGTTGCCCTTCACCTCCTCGGGCGCCTCCACCGGCTGGTCCGTGATCCGATTCAGGGCCTTGATGCGGTCGAGCGCGTTGCGCATCTGCTTGCCTCGGTTCTTGTCGGCCTTCTGCTCGGCGGCCTTCGCCTCCTTCTCGCGCTTGAGGGCGAGGGCCATCTCATCCTCCTCTTCGGAGGGTTCCGGGGCCTTGGCCTCCTCGGCCTTCGCGTCTTCCGGGGCGGAAGGCTCGGGCAGCCGCCCGATCCGCTCCATCTCGGCTTTCGTCAGGTCGGGGAGCCCCACCACGTCCACGCGCAGCGCAGGCACATAGGGAATGGGCGCGCCCGGGAAGACCAGGCTCTTCAGGATCACGAAGACCAGGAGCGCGACGTGGATGAACACGGAGCGCCGCACGCCGTAGCTGACAGGCTCCGGCGGGAGCGCGAGCTCGGCCGCCGCTTCCTCGTCCGTTTCCTCGTCCGTGGGCGAGGGCCCGCCGACGAGGCCTTCCTGCTCGTCGTCGTCCGAAGGATCGAAGAAATCCTCGGTGCCGCCGCTCACAGCCGATCCTTGGGATCCCCGGGCGCGGTCACGAGCCCCACCTTCGAGATTTTCGAGAGTTTCACCTCGGCCATGACCTTGGCGATGAAGCCGTCGGGCACTGCGGCGTCAGCCTGAACGAATACCTGGACCCCGGGTTTTGCCTCGCGATCCCGATCAGGCGCTCACGCAGCATGCCCTTGGCCACGCCCTGGCCGTTGACGGTGATCTTGCGGGACTTGTCCACCGCGAGGATCACTTGCTCCGGAGCCTCGTCCATGGAGCCCGCGTTGGCTTTCGGCAGGTTCACCGTCACTCCCTGCTCCATGAGCGGGGCGCTGACCATGAACACGATCAGAAGCACGAGCATGACGTCCACGAGAGGGGTGACGTTGATCTCGGAGAGCGTGCCCTGGGTGCGGCCGCGCGACGTGGAGGAGGGAGTTCCTGAGAACGCCATGAAGTACGCCTTCCCGGGCTCCGCTCAGGAGCTTTTCTTCCTCGCCGCCGACATGAGGCTGCGCTGGATGATGTTGAGGAAATCCTGGCTGAAGCAGTCCATGTCCACCGTCATGCGCCGGATCGAACCCACGCAGTGGTTGTAGCCGATGGCGGCCGGGATGGCCGCGGCGAGGCCCGCCGCGGTGGCGATGAGCGCCTCGGCGATCCCCGGCGCCACGACGGCGAGGTTCGCCGAGCCCATGGCGCCGATGTTCTGGAAGGAGTTCATGATGCCCCAAACGGTTCCGAAGAGGCCGACGAAGGGCGCGGCGCTGGCCGTGGTGGCGAGCCAGCCCACGTGTTTCTCCAGATGCTCCAACTGCGACGTGGAGGCGCGCGCGAGCGATCGCTGGATGTTGTCCACCTCCGCTTCGCCTGAGCCGGATCGCTCGGCCTGTGAAAGCTTCCGAAGCTCTTTGTGGCCGGACTGGAACACCGAGGCCACGGGGGAGCGCGGGAACTCGTCCAGGCGCCGCGAAATCTCATCCAGGTTCTTGCTCTTCCAGAAGACGTCGAGGAAGCGCGCGTTCTCGCGCCCCGCCGCCTTGAGCTGCCGGAGCTTGGTGAAGAGAATGGCCCAGCAACCCACGGAAGCCAGGACCAGGGCCAGCAGCACGAGCTGCACCATGAGTCCCGACTGGAGCACCAGGTCGATGACGCCCGTACGAATCACTTGTTCCTCGGTCATGGCGCTATCTTAGCGCGGGCGAGCCAGCTTGAGCCAGCTCAATGCCGCCTGGATCAGGAGCACGAACTGGAGCGCGAAGCTCGAGAGCGGCCCGCCGACGCCGCCCGTCAGGAACACGAGGGTGCGGGCGTCCGTGCCGTCAGGGAGCAGCCGGAACTGCGCGCCCGCGGCGAGATCCTCCATGCCCTGCACCTTGATCATGAGCACGCCTGGAAAGGAGTTCCCGAACACCGGCAAGCCCAGCAGCGGATGGAATACGATGAGCAGGGCGGCGAGGAAGCCGGCGCCGTAGAGGAAATCGCCCCCCTGAGCGGAGCGGAGCCCGGCTCCTAAGGCGAAGAGGAACAGGGTTGTCAGATGCATCAGGCCGAGGTCGAACTGCAGGGCCTTGACGGCGCAGAAAGCCACCGCGGCGATCGCGGCCGCGGCGGGAATGGGGAGGTGTCTGCGCGCGTAATCGAGCAGCTGTTTCCGGAAGAGCCATTCCTCGCAGTAGGCCATGAGGCCCAGGGCCAGGATCCGCGCGGCCACGTTGGCGAGGGCCTGGAAGCTCTCCTCGAACTGGATGTAGAAACCCAGGTAACGGTAGTAGCCGGTGACCAGGAAGGCCAGGGCCATGGCCCAGGCCAGGATCGAGCCCCGGAGGAACCCGGGGATGAACCGGGCCTCGAAGAGCGCGGGGGTGAACATCGGGGCGGAACGCCCCGCGGCTCCAACGGGCCCAAGCCTACGCGCCACGGCCACGAAGCAGAGCGCCGTGAAACCGGAAACGAGGATCTCATTGGACCCGAAAACATCGCTGATGTCCTCGAGCCGGAGCCCCTGGTGCGCGTTCACGAGGAAGTAGGTGACCACCGTGAGCACCACCATGCGCGCGAAGAGGGTGAAAAGGGCGTAGGCGCCCGCCAGTGGGAGCGCCCTCACGAGCCCGGTGAAGGGCTCAACGCGTGACCGAATGCGCCGCCAGGCCGAGGCCGCCGACTCAAGGAGCATCAAACACCTTGCCGTCGGCAAGGCTCCGCGCCAGGAGCAGATATTCCCCATGCGACCAGGCGAGCGGGCAAGGCACGCCCGCGCCCACCGAGGCCTGACCGGGCGATCCGCCCGGCGCCTGGTGCGTCTGCTCGGGAAGGTGACCCGAGCCCAGGGTAGAGGCGCGCATGACGGCGAGCTGCGCCAGGGCGCGCGGCAGATCTCCCGCCGCGAGCGCGTAGTGGCCGCGTTCGCCGGCGAGCAGCGGCCAGTAGCCGCCGCGGTTGCGGTGGCCGTAGCCGTCGCGGTTGTATCGCCGGTAGGCGCGTGCTCCGCCGTGCTGGGGCAGCCAGTCCGAGGCCACGTCGGAGCGCGGGTCCTCGTAGACGGCAAGCGTGCTCAAAATGGAGCCCGCGTCCGGCCGGCGCAGGCCCAGGCGCACGAGTTCCAGGAAGCCGCCGTCGATGATCTCGGAGGAGAGCGCCTGGCCCATGCCGTTCGCGAGCCCGAAGAGCTCGTCGAGCTGAGCGTTTCCGGAAGGGCTCACGCGCAGGAAGTAGTCGCGCCCGAGTGGTCCCTGGCGCCGGAAAGTCCAGTGTTCCAGGAGGCCCGACCAGCGGTTCGCCAGCTCGTTGTACTGCGGATCGCCGAGCAGGCGCGAGGCGGCGCGCAGGCCCGCCATCTCAGCCGCGATCGCGGAGGGAACGAAGCCCCCGATCTCCTCCCAGCGGTCCTGCTCGGTCCAGGGGCCGCGGGTCTTGAGGAACTCGGCCGCCTTGCGCACCATCTGAAGCTCGGCGCCGGTCGCGGGCCGGATGCGGCGGGTGGCGTGCCAGGTGAGCAGGATGGGGAAGGCCACCTGGTCCATCTGCACGGCCTTCCAATAGGGCGTGCCGTCCACCCACTGGTTTTGCCACCAGGAACCGTCGGGCTTCTGCGTGCTTCGGAAGAAATCGAGAGTCTCTTCCACGGCGGCCGAGTCGCCGCCGGCGAGCAGGGCCATCGCGGAGTGGTAGAGGTCGCGCGGCCATACGAGGTGGTACCCGCCGTAGTTTCCTTCGCCCGCGCGCTCCGTGTAAGGGATGCCGGGCTTGTTGAGCGCGGCGGCCATGGCGCCGGGCCGGCTCTTGTCGACGTGGATGCGGAGGATCCGCGAGGAAAGCGCCGCGAGCGCATCCGCGCGGAGCGACTCGGGCAGCGTGCCCGCCGTGAATCCGTTCCAGCCGCGCGCGTAGGCCGATGCCACGGCATCGAAGGACGACTCGAGGCTCGCGCGGGCGGCGCTCGCCGCGGCGGCCTCGTCGCGTGCGAATCCCAGGGCGACTTCGAATTCGGGCCCGGCGTCGAGCGCGGCCTCACCCGCGAGCGCGATGTTGCCGGGGCCCGCCTCGCCGAACTGCGAGGCCAGGTGCCCGTGCTGCTTCAGGAGCTGCCAGCCGTCCGATGAGCCTGAGTAGCCGGCCGAGGCGGCGAGGAAAGGCCGCGAGGGCACGAGCGCGGCGCCCACGGGCTGCCGAACCACGCCTTCGGTCTGGCTGACGCTGAGCTCATGGCGCCGGGCGCGCCCAAGATCCTTCGATCCGCCGTTGTGGAGCGCGGGTTTGAAAAGCACGAACACCCGATGCTCGGCGGGCAGACCGATGAAGCGCGTACGCACCCGAAGCACGGGCCGGGCGGGGTCGGCCGTCACGGTCTGATCGAAGCGGTAACGCCCCCGCCGGTCGGCGCCGCTCACCCTGACCACCATGCCGTCGAGGTACTCCACGCGGCTTGTGGTGTCCTGGCGCTGCTCCGAGAAAAATCCCCCGGGGCCCGTGACGACGAACTGCAGGTCGCCCACCTGCGGCTGGTCGATCGTCGGATAAAAGATCTCGGTCACCACGCCTTCGGCCATCGTGAACCAAAGCGGAGAGCGGGGCACGCCTGCCGCCGAAGAAGGTTCGTAGGCGGTGCCGATCGCCTGTTTGCACGCGGGCGCCCAGGTGAAGGCCATGCCGGGCGCGCCGGGCGCGGATCCCAGCGGCTCAGCGGCCAGGGGGGTGGCGGGAAACAGGGCTGCGCCCGCCGTCAAAACTACGACGAAAAAACACCGGATGTGAGCCATGGCGGCGCGATCGTAAACGATGGACGACTGAATGGGGAATGTTTTTGCCCCCTCAGGAAAAGTGCTATCTTTTGCAGTGGGGGAGACGCTTGGTGATCGCATTAAGCGGTGTGTCAAAGTGGTATCAAAGAGGGCAGCCCGTGCTCTCGCAGGTTCAGCTGAATCTCGAGCAGGGCGGGTTCCTTTATGTCGTCGGTGGCACCGGCACGGGGAAGACCACGCTGCTTCGCCTGTTGGCCACGGAAGATTCCGCGAGCCAGGGCGAGGTGAAGGTGTTCGGCTACGATCTGGCGCGGGTTTCGCCGTCGACGCTGCGCGCGATCCGGCGTGTGGTGGGCTACGTGCCCCAGAACGTCCGGCTCATTCCCGATTTCACCGTGTTCGAGAACGTGGCTCTGGCGCTGAAGCTTGCGGGCCAGCCCTTCATCAGCGCGGAGCTTCGCGCTCGCGTGATCGGCACCCTCGAGCGACTGGGCCTGCAGGGAAGGCACGAGGCCCTGGCGGGCCGGCTGAGCGGGGGCGAGGCTCAGCGCGTGGCCATCGCGCGCGCGCTGGTGCGCAGGCCCGAGCTGATCCTGGCCGACGAGCCTACGGGCGCGCAGGACCGAACCAATACCTGGTCGCTGATGGACGCGCTCGTGAGGGCGAACCGCGACGGCGCCACGGCGGTCGTGGCGACGCATGACCCCGAGATCGTGCGCCGGGTGCGCAAGCGCTGCGCGCTTCTGAAGGCGGGAAGAGTGTTCATGGAGGAAAGCCTGTGTACGTTCTGAAACTCGCTCTGCGGCCCTGGAGGGTCGCGCCGCTCGCGCAGGGCCTGACGGTGGCGGCCGTGGCGGTGCTGGTGTTCCTTCTGGGATTCCTCGTTTGGGTGGACCAGGGGCTTGCTCCGGCCCTGGAGCGCATGAGCACCGAATCGGTGGCGACCGCCTACCTCGCGCCCGGCGTAGCTCCGGGCGAAGAGGCCGGTGTCGCGGCCGAGATCCGCTCGGCGGTCGGAGCCGAGCCCGAGGTTCGGCTCGTGGACCGCATGGAATTCGTGGGGGGGCTCAAGGGCGAGCACCCGGAGCTGGCCGACCAGCTTCTAGAGCTCGGCACGGAGATGCAGGCGGTGGTGCCCAGGTACGTGACGATCTCCGGGCAGCTCAGCGACGACGCTCTCGGGAGGCTGCGCGCGATCGCGGGAGTGGCGAGCGTCCAGCGCTCCGAAGGCAGGCTGGGGCATCTGTTGTCCGCGTTCCGAGCGGTCCACTGGCTCTCGCGGATCCTCGCCGCCGCGCTTTTCCTGTCAGTCCTCGCGGCCCTCGCGCAG
>JADZFF010000086.1 GCA_020850015.1 Bdellovibrionales bacterium
AAAAATCGAGGTGCCAGGCAAGGTTCTTTGGACCGGGCCGACCTCGAGAATTCCCCGTGAGTACCGCGGAGCTAAGGCACTCGATCTCGGAAAGAAGCGCGCGGTCGTGCCTGGATGGGTGGACTGCCACACCCACCTGGTTTTCGCGGGCGACCGGTCGGAGGAGTTCGCCCTCCGCTGCGCGGGCCTCAGCTACGAGGAGATCGCAAGGAGAGGCGGGGGGATCCTGACCACGGTGAAAGCCACCCGTTCCGCCCCAGAGGGCGCGCTTTTCAAGCTCGCCGAGCAAAGGGTGCACGAAGCCCTCGAGCTCGGGGTCAGGGTCATCGAGATCAAGACCGGTTACGGACTGGAGGCGGAGGCGGAGCTGAAGTGCCTTCGAGTCGTCCGCAAGCTTCGCGACCGGTTTCCGGAAATGGTTTTTCAATCGACCTTCCTCGGCGCGCATGCCTTCCCCAAGGGCGTGGCCCGGGATCGCTACCTCCGCGATCTCCTGGAGGTGATGCTTCCGCAGGTGGCCAAGAGGGGCCTCGCTGACGCCTGCGACGTGTTCGTGGATGAGGGCTATTTCACGGTCGCGGATGCGCGCGCGATCCTGGGGCGCGCTCGGACGCTGGGCCTCAAAACAAAGATCCATGCCGACGAGCTCGGCAACACGGAGTCGGCCGCCCTCGCCGCCGAGCTCGGATGCCTCTCGGCCGATCACCTCCTTCGCGTTTCAGACCGGGGAATCAGCGCCTTGGCGGAGTCCGGAACCGTGGCCGTGCTTCTTCCCGGCACCGCGCTCTATCTCAAGGCGCCGTATGCTCCGGCCCGCCGGCTGATCGATGCGGGCGCCCGGGTTGCGGTTTCCACGGACTTCAACCCAGGCTCCAGCATGATGAACCACCTTCCGGCGGCCCTCACGCTTTCGGCGCTTTATATGGGGATGAGCAAGGCGGAGCTGCTTTGTTCCGTCACTTACAACGCCGCGCGCGCGCTCGGCTTGCACGGCGATGCGGGTACGCTCGAGCCGGGCTTCCGGGCTCTTCACTGGGTGATGCCTTTCGAGCGCTTCGAGGAGTGTTACTATCGCTTCGCGTGGACGTCCCGGTAGGGCATCCAGCGGTAGAAAAGCCAGTAGAAGATCGCGGCGAACAGGAACCCGAGCGCCACGTCCACCAAGTAGTGCTGCTTCGTGGTCAAGGTGGAGATCGCTATCGCCGTCGACCAGGCGAAGAACCAGGGAAACAGCGGCCTGCGCTCTTCCAGGAACACGAACGACGAGAGGTAGCAGCTCGAGACATGGAGGCTCGGGGCGCAGTTGGCCGGGGTATCCGTGGTTCTCAGGTTGTTGAAGAGCGCGAAGGTCCAGGAGCCGATGTCCGTGGGGAGCGGGTAAAGGTCGCGGGGAAAGGTGGTGGGCCAGAGCACGAAGATCGTGACGCTGACGGTCTGGAGGCCGAGGAAGGCGTAGAGATATTTGTTCGTGTTTCTTAGATCCCGGCTCAGCCCCAGCACCGCGAAAAAGAGCGCGAACTCCGAGGTGTAGATCCACACGGTCCAGGGAATGAAGGGAATCGTTCGGTCCACCCAGGACATGGGCAGAAGCCCGGGTTCGAAGAGGTGAAAGTGATTGGAGCCCAGATACATCAGGGTAGCCACCACTCCGCAGGCCGCGATCGTGGGAATCCGATTTCTCCGCGTCAGGAAAAGCGGGAGAGTGAAACTCCAGGCGGCCGTCCGCGCCGCGGCGGGCGAATGGCTCACGGGTTGGTTTCCGATGCCTCGTCGAGCCAGGCATCCAGCCGCTTGCGGAAAGCGCGGCTGCTCCAATCCCGGTCGCCCCGCTCCACGAACAAGATCACCCCGGATGCGTTGACCACGACGGTCGTGGGAAGGGCCTCGACGCCGAAGAGATTGCCCGTGGCGCCGTCCGGATCCATGAACATGGGGAATCTCAGGCCCATGCGCTCCACGGTCTTGGGCACGGCCGAGGCCGGGTCGTCATCCAGATTCACGCCCAGGACCTCGAAGCCCCTCGAGACGTAGTCGTTGCGCAGCTCCTGGATGGTGGGCATCTCCGCCATGCAGGGGGGGCACCAGGTGGCCCAAAAGTTCAGCATCAGTATCTTCTTCCCGAAGGAGGAAAGCCGCGCGGATTGGCCCGTGATGCTGATGAGCTCGAAGTCGCCCATTTTTCGCCCCACCGTCAGCGCGCCAGAGCCCTTGCCGGAGTCCGGATCGAGCTCCTCTCCCCGGGGCACCAGCCAGAGCGCCGCCGTCACCGCCACCAGGACAAAGAGTACGCCGCCGATCAGTTTAATGCCGTGGTTACGATAGGTTACGCTCGGTTCGGCCATTTCTCACAGTATATCCTAAAATAGAAGGCATGGGGTGGTTGCTACGAGCGCAAAAGGGGATGAACGCCTTCCTGAAGGACGAGGGTGGCCAGGCCATCGTCGAATACGTGGTCATGCTCGGCGTGACGGTGACGATCGTGGGAACGCTCGCGCAAGGTCTCCGGGCCATCATCCTCGTCCTCTGGCAGACCATGACCTGCGATATCTCAGCCGCCTGCCCCACCTGCCCGCCGGCGGAGGAGATCCGAAACAAGATCGCGAACGGCTGCGCCAACTGATTCGGGACTAGTTCCGCCGATAGACGAGGAAAAGCTCGTGCCCGATCCGGCGAACGGAACTGAGGCGCATCGTTCGGATCGTGTCGACCTCGAAACCCTCTCCCTCGATCAGCGTGGGGGCCTCACGGCCGCCCACGAGCTTCGGCGTCAAGGTGAGATGGATCTCATCCAACAGGTCGCGGCTCACGAAGTGCCACATCACCTCTCCTCCGCCTTCCACGAGCAGCCGACGCACCCCGAGTTTCCCGAGCGCCCGGACGATCGCCTCCGCGACCTTGCCCGCGCGGGAAGCGGAGGGAGGAAGGGCCACGACCGTGGCCAGGGAGGCGAAGCGGCGAAGCCTCGCGGGCGGGACCTTGCCGGTCGTGAGCAGCACGCGTTTCCCCTCGAGCTCCGCCGAGGCGAAAAACGGCCAATTCGGATCGAGGCCGCTCAGGTCGCGGCTCAGCACCACATTGAGCGGCTGCCGGCCGGGCCGCGCTTTCCGGTAGAGGCAGGGGCGTTTAAAGGCCCGAAGCGATGAGGCTCCCATCAGGATCGCGTCGCATCGCCCGCGCAGCACCTGCATCCGCGCGTGATCCGCCTTCGTTCCCAAGGCGAAGTGGGAACGCCGAGCTGTGGCGATCTTCCCATCGATGCTCGTGGCAAGATTCGAGAAGACGAGCATCATCCCGAGCCCGCCTCCGTGGGCTCGTTCTTGTGGCCGATGCTGATCAGGAAGATCTCCTTGCTCTCTTTGCGCGTGCTCTTCGGGCGGAGCACCTCCACCTTGTCGAAGCGGGCCCGGAGCTTCGCCCGGAATCCCTCGAAGTCCTCGCTGTGGAAGAGCTTGCAGACGAAGTGGCCCTTCTTCCGGAGGAATTTCTCGGCCGTAGCCAGGGCCAACTCGCAAAGCTCGAGCGAGCGGGCCTGATCGGTGACCTTGATTCCTGTCGTGCGCGGCGCCATGTCGGAGAGAACCGCGTCGAACGGGGGCGTCAGGCCCGCCTTCCGGAAGAAAACCTCGAAATTCAGAGTGCGGATGTCCTCCTGGAGGAAGGTGGCGTTCGGCAGGCTCACGCGTACGGGATCGAGATCGACTCCGGCAAGCCGGCCCTTCGGGCCGATCTTCTTCGAGGCATACTGCGACCACGAGCCGGGCGCCGCGCCGAGATCCAGAACCCGGTCACCGGCCTTCAGGATGCGGAAGCGCGCGTCGATCTCCTCGAGCTTGAACGCCGAGCGCGCGGCATAGTTCTGCTTCTTGGCCTCGTGGAAGTAGAAGTCCTTGCGGTTATACGCCATCGGGGGGCCCGACCTTAGCATAGATCTCCGGGTACTCCACGGCGGCCTCCACGCAGCAGTCGGCGGCCTCGAAAAGGGGTTCCCAGGTTTTCCAGGGACGCGAGCCCAAGGCTCGCTGCACGGCCTCGGCGGTTCTCTCGCCCTCGGCACCCAGGGACATTCCATGGGGGATGCGATCGGGGATGCCCAGGACCGCACAGAGCTTCTTCCAGAACTTGGCCTCGATCGCCCCGACCGAGACGCGCCGACCGCATCCGGCGACGTAGATCCGGTAACAAGGGTAAAGCCCGGACATGAGCGTGGCGCCGGGCGAGGGCACATGGCCGGAGCGCCTGTATTCGTGAATCCAGAGGCCTTGCACGTCCTTCAATGCCTCGCTCATCGCGATCACGGAGCGGGAGCCCCTACCCGTCCTTTCCGCCTGGTCCATAGACGCGGCGAGCGCGAGCGCGGCTCCATAGGCCGCGAAGAGATCGGCGAGTGGGAGGGCGGGGATCTCACGGAACATCGAGAGCAGGCCCGTAACCGCCTCGAAATTCAGATTGTGTCCTGCCCGGTCGCGCCAGGGCCCGTCTTCTGGATAGCCCACGAGGCTCGCCACGCAGAGGCGGGGATTGATTCCGTGGAGCCGCTCCTCGGTGAGCCCGAGCTTTTCCTTGGCGTTGGGACGGAAGCCCTCGATCAGGCCGTGGGCGCCGCGCGCGAGCTGATCAAAGCGGGCCCTTTCGGCGGGAACCGCGAGGTCGAGCTTTTCGATTCTTTTCCCGTGGTTGAGGTACTCGTACGCGTTTCCCATCGCGAGGGAACCGTCCGGCCTGGAGGGATGCTCCACCTTCACCACCTCGGCGCCCAGGTCGAGCAGGAGCTTCCCGACGAAGGGGCCAGGCAGAAGCGTCGAGCAGTCCAGGATCAGGCGGCCGGAGAGAGGGGAGTGTCCGATCGTGGGGAAGAGCCGGGGAGGGAGCGACATCGCGGGTCTCAGAGCATCTTGGACACGAACTTGCGGGTTTCGTCGAACACGTAGGTTGCGATGGCCTGCGTGTCAGCGGCGGAGAGCGTCGAGAACTGAACGCCCACCTTCACCCCCTTGGTTCGCGAGTCCAGCGGGAGCTCGCGGAGATGCCTCACCTCGGCGCTGCAGCGCACCTCCCGCCCCTTCACCTTCAGGCTGAGCTCCTTGAGGACAGCGCCCGGCGGGAAGAGCGGGGCCTCATCCGGCCGGACGAGGAACGACAATCCTCCGCCGCTGAGATCCAGCACCTTGAAGCCGATCCTCGCATCCGGGATCAGGGGATCCGCGAATTCGATCTTCAGCACGTAGCCGTCGGGGATCGAGAAGCGGAAGTCTTTCCGGCGCTGCACTTTGAAGAGCTTTTCCGGCACGGCGAACCGCATTCCCGCCGAATCCACGCCGAGCCACCTGGCCTTGAAGAAGATGTTGGCGGCCGGAAGCGAGACGCTGAAGAACCAGTCCTTGAGGTTCTTCAGCCTGACCTCCACCAGAAGCTCATCCACGTTCGTGCCCGTGGGCAGCCAGAAGGTCATGGTTTTCTGGTTGTCGGTCAGGGCGGAGAAGTGGGACTTGATCAGCCGCTCCTGGTTCTGGGTCCAAAGGGTGGAAGCAGCGGCGTGCTTCGCGCCTTGGAGAAGGAGGGCCAGAGCCTCCGCGGGAACATCCACGGGGACGAAGTCGCGGTTCGCGCCCTCGTTCGCGGCCATCAGACGATCGTCACCTTCCGAAGGAGGTCGATGTCCTGGAGCGCCTTGCCGGAGCCGCGCACCACGCAGGTCAGCGGATCCTCGGCGAGCGCCACCGGCAGGCCGGTCTTCTCCTTGATGAGGATGTCGAGGTTCGCGAGAAGCGCCCCGCCGCCGGCGAGGATGATCCCGTTGTCCACGATGTCGGCCGCGAGCTCGGGCGGGGTGCGCTCGAGCGCGGTCTTGATCGTGTCGATCACCGCCGAGATCGGCTCGGCCAGCGCGTCGCGGATCTCCTCGGAGTTCACCTCGATGGTTTTCGGCGCGCCGCTGATGAGGTCGCGGCCTTTCACCTCGTAGGTCTTCTCTTCCTCGAAGGGGTAGGCGCAGCCCACGCTGAGCTTGATCTGCTCGGCGGTGCGCTCGCCGATGAGCAGCGAGTACTTGCGTTTGATGTAGCTCACGATGGCTTCGTCGAACTTGTCGCCGGCCACCCGCACGGAGCGCGAGTACACGATGCCGCCGAGCGAGATCACGGCCACCTCGGTGGTGCCGCCGCCGATGTCAACGATCATGTTGCCGCTCGGCTCGCGGATGGGCAGACCGGCCCCGATCGCCGCCGCCATCGGCTCCTCGATCAGGTAAACTTCGCGCGCCCCGGCGGACTGCGCGCTTTCCTTCACGGCGCGCTTCTCCACCTGAGTGATCCCGAAGGGGATGCAGATGATGATGCGCGGGCGGATGAAGGAGCGGCGGGCCGAGGCCTTCTGGATGAAATACTTCAGCATCGACTGGGTGACCTCGAAATCCGAGATCACGCCGTCGCGCAGGGGGCGGATGGCCTGGATGGAGCCCGGCGTGCGGCCCAGCATGTCCTTGGCTTCCTTGCCCACCGCGAGCACCCGGGTCTGGCCCCGGGCGTTCCGGTGGATGGCCACCACGGAGGGTTCGTTGATGATGATCCCGCGGTCCTTGGCGAACACAAGCGTGTTGGCCGTGCCGAGATCGATGGCCAAGTCGTTTGAGAAGTAGTCGAGAACCTTTTTGATCATGTTCAGTCCGTCCCGCTCACCACTTGTAGTGGCGGATGTGTTCGCCCCGTTCAGCGATCTCGCTCATCGCCTTGATGCCGATCTCCAGGTGCAGGTCCGTGTACTTCCGGAACACCGCCTTGGCTGACTTCTTGGTCTTGATGCCTCCACGTTTGAGCGGGAGGTCGGAAACCAAGAGCAGCGCCCCGATCGGCACCTTGCTCACGAATCCCGTGATGAAGAGTGTAGCCGTTTCCATGTCGATCGCCAAAGCCCGCTCCTCGTAGAGCATGGCCTTGAACCGCTCATCGAATTCCCAGAACCTATAGTCCGTCGTGTGGACCACGCCGGTCCGGTAATCGAGATCCCGCTCCACGAGGATCTGCGACACGAACTTCTGGATCTTGAAGGTTGGCAGCGCCGGAACCTGCGGCGGCATGAAGTGGTGCGAGCCGCCTTCGTCGCGGATCGCGGCGGTGGGCATGATGAAATCCCCCACCTTCAACGAGCGGTGAAGCCCCCCGGTCAGCCCGAGAAAGAGGCAGGCCTTGGGATCGGTGGTAGCCAGAAGCTCGATGATGATGGCTGCGTTCGGCGAACCGATCGAGAAATTGATGATGGATACGCCCGTGCGCACGCTGTGCACCACGGACATGGCCGACCCCTTCGTGCGCTCGTCGCCCACGAGATTGTGGAAACGCTCCAGGTAGTACTCGAAGTTCGTGAGGATGATCTGCTTCTGGAATTTCTCGGGCGCGGACCCCGTGTAACGCTCCAGCATGTCGTGGGCGATCTTCCACTTGGCCGCGTTGGCGTAGACCCTGTTGGGGTTCACATAGGGGTAGGCGGCAGGGAGCGCCGGGCTCGCCACGCGCCCTCGGGTCGGGTGGTGGGCCCTCTTCTGAGTGGAGGTCCGCTTGGGGGTCTGTTTCGAGGTCGGCACGACCCGAGCTTAATCTCGCGGGTTGTCCGGGAACAAGGAAGAAAACCGGATGTTGCGGGGCATCAATCCAGTGGTTCATGGTATTTAGAGGTGATCCGATGACCCGGCACGTGCCTGTACTTTTGCGCCCGACAGTCGATCCTCTGATCGAGGCTCTTCGCCTGCATGGCGGGCTGGAGGGTTGGCTGATCGACTGCACTTTTGGCGGCGGCGGCCACACGGGCGCCCTGCTCGAGGCGATGGCCGGCGACCCGCGGCTCTCGTCCCATCGCGTGCTCGCGCTCGATCGCGATGCGGAGGCGCTCGAGCGGGGCCGGCAGCGGTTTGGCACGGAGATCAAGGCGGGGCGGCTCGAGCTCGCGCACTCGGAGTTCTCGGAGGCCGCGGAGCTTGCGAAGGGCCGCCGCGTGCTGGGAATCATGGCAGACCTGGGATTTTCGAGCGATCAGCTCGACACACCCACCCGCGGCTTCAGCTTCCTGGAGGACGGGCCGCTCGACATGCGCATGAATCCCTCGACCGGGGAGAGCGCTCGAGAGCTGCTCGCCAGCCTCGGGGAGCGCGAGCTCGCGGATCTGATCTTCGAGTTCGGAGAGGAACGGTTCTCGCGGAGGATCGCCCGGCGCATCGTGGAGGCCAGGAGCCGAGGGGAGCTTCCGGATTCCACGGCGAGCCTCGCGGCTTTGGTGCTCTCTGCCCTTCCGCCGCCGGCTCGGCATGGGCGCCTGCATGGCGCAACGCGCACGTTCCAAGCCCTCAGAATCGCGGTGAACTCCGAGATGGCGCAGCTCGACGCATTACTCGACCGTGTTATACTGGCACTCGCTCCGGGGGGACGCATGTCCGTGATCAGCTTTCACTCCCTGGAGGACCGCAGGGTGAAGCTGGCCTTCAAGCGGCTAGCGATGGGCAGGGAGGGCGAAGCGGCCTTTCGCCTGCTCACGAAGAAGCCGGTCGAGGCCGACGATGCCGAGGCCGGCGGCAATCCGCGCTCCCGGAGCGCGAAACTGAGGGTGATCGAACGGCTCAAGGCATGAACCCGAAGGCGCGACAGAACTGGTTTCCGTCCTGGATTTTCCCGATGGCGCTCGCGCTCGCCGTGGGCACGGTGTGGCTGCGCCTTCGCATCATCGATCTCACCTATGAGATCGGCCAGACCGATCGGACCATCCGGAATCTCCGGCTCGAGCGGGAGCGTACTGAACTCGCTGTGGCGAGGCTGCGGTCGCCCATGCGACTGGAGCGGCTGGCGCGCTCCCGATTTCAGATGGGGCCTCCTTCCGCCGACCGGATCATCCGACTGGGAGGAAACCGTCGGTGACCGGGACCGAGTCCGCCGCGGGCCGCGGATCCGCGCGCACGCGCCTTTTCCTGCTGGGGACGGCAGTCACCCTTTTCGCGTCTGCGGTCGTGCTCCGCGCATTCTGGGTGCAGGTCGCGGGCGACGAGCGGCTGGCGAAGCTGGCCGAGCGTCAGTTCCATTCCAAAGTGCTGATCCGCCCGCGCCGCGGTCTTATCACGGACCGGCACGGACAGGCTCTGGCCGTGAACCTCGAGGCGAAAAGCCTGGCCGCCCATCCCGGCAAGGTGAGCCGCCCCAAGGCCACTGCCGGAGCGCTTTCCCGCGCGCTGGGGATTCCGTTCAAGACGCTCGAGGCCCGGTTGAGCTCGGGCAAGTCGTTTGTCTGGATCAAGCGCCATCTGAGCGAACGCGACTTCGAGCGATTGAAGTTCCAGGGAATCCTCGCCCGCGACGGAGCCCTGCGCGATGGCTTCTGGCTCGTCGAGGAGGCTCGGCGCGTCTATCCTCACGGAACCCTGGGATCGCAGCTGCTCGGCGGAGTGAACGTCGATCTCGAGGGGATCGAGGGAGTGGAGCTCTGGCAGGACCAGCGGCTGCGCGGCGAGGTGGTTTCGGTGGACGCCTACAAGGACGCGCTTGGCCGCCCGACCTTCATCGACGCCGTGGCGGCCCGCCACGTGCGCGACGGCGCGGACGTCAGGCTGACGATCGACGCCCCACTCCAGTATGCGGTTGAGCGCAGCCTTCGGACCTGGGTCGCCAATACGCAGTCCGAGGCCGGATCCGTGATCGTCATGGATGCCGAGACCGGCGAGCTCCTGGCGATCGCGAACGCCCCCGAGTTCGATCCGAACTCGAAGGGGGGACGCATGGTGCACCGTCGCAGGAACCGCTCGGTGACCGATGCCTATGAGCCCGGCTCCACCATGAAGCCCCTGCTGATGGCCTCCGCCCTCGTAGGAGGTTGGAAACCCCAGGATGAGATCTGGGGAGGGAAAGGGAAGTTCGTCGTGCAGGGCCGCACCATCAGCGAAGCCGAGGAGACGGAGCAGTTCGAGTGGATCACGCTCGAGGACATGATCCAGAAGTCGAGCAACGTGGTTTCGGCGAAGCTTGCGCTGAAGCTAGGCGCGAAGAACTACGTCGGGTTCTTGAAGTCGTTCGGCTTCGGCGTCCGGACGGGTATCGGTTTTCCGGGAGAGATCCCGGGACGGCTCCCCCAGGCGGAGGGGATGCAGCCGCTCACGCTTGCGAACATCGGCTTCGGGCAGGGATTTCTCGCCACGCGGATACAGATCGTTCGGGCCTTCGCCGCGATCGCGAACGGAGGGTTCCTGGTCACGCCTAGGCTCCTGTTGGATGCCACAGCTCCGCCCGCCGCCGAACGCGTGATCCCGGACCGGGTCTCGAAGGCGGTCACGCGAGCCATGATCAAGGCCACGGATGAGGATGCGACGGGTTTCCGCGCCCGATTCGGGGAATACGTGGTTGCGGGCAAGACAGGCACCGCGCAGACGGTGGATCCCCAGACGAAGGCCTATTCGCGCACGAAATTCATTGCTTCCTTCGTCGGGTTCGCCGCCGGCGTCGGCAGGCCGATCGTCATTTTCACTTCGCTTGATCACCCGAAGGGTCAGTACTACGCCTCGGAGATCGCGGCGCCCCTGTTCTCGGAGGTTCTGGCCGAGGTGGCGCGCAGGAACCGGCTCCCGGCACCCGAGAGAATCGCCGACCGGTTGAGCCGCGCGCCGCGGGTGAGCAGGGCCGCTCCGATCCGGGAGGCTCCGCCGGAGTCGGAACCCGAGGAGCCTCGAGAGGGGCAGACTGCCGTGGATCCGCTCGTCGCACAGGAAAACGAGAGCGTTGAACCGGAATCCGCGCCAGATGACCTGCGGCGCATGCCCGCGCTTTCGGGGCTCTCCGCGCGCGAGGTGATCCGCCGGCTGGCCGAGCAGGGGGATGATTTCAAGGTCGAGATGCGGGGTTTCGGCCTGGTGAGACGGCAGTCGCCTCCCGCGGGCTCGGTTCTCGGGAAAGGGGCGCGGGTCAGTGTCCTCCTCGAAGAAATGCGCCGCTGAGCTTTTCCTGAGATTTTCGCCCGAAATCCGGGCGATGGCCCTGGCGGCGTTGGTCGAAGCGCCCACGGGAGTGACCTCTGACTCCCGGCGAGTGGCTGCGGGCTCCGTATTCATCGCCGTGAGGGGAGGGGCTGTCGACGGGCACCGCTACATCAACGATGCCGCGCGCGCGGGAGCCTCGCTCATCCTGGGAGAGGAGCCCGAGGCCTCTCATCCAGGCGTCCCCTACGTGAGGGTGGCGGACTCGCGGCTCGCCCTCGCCTGGCTCGCCGACGCCTGGCACGGCCATCCGTCCCGGCGCATGAAGATGGTTGCCGTCACGGGAACAAGCGGAAAGACCACCACGAGCTATCTCATGGAGTCGGTGCTCCGCGCCTCGGGGCTGCGGGTGGGCGTGATCGGCACGGTGAATTTCCGCTACGAGGGGAAGGTGCTCGAGTCCACCCACACCACTCCCGGCGCCGTGGAGCTTCAGGCCCTGTTGGCCGACATGCTCGCGCAGGGCTGTCAGGCGGTGGTGATGGAGGTGAGCTCGCACGCGCTTCATCAGCGGCGCACCGCCGGGGTGGCCTGGGACCTGATGGCCTTCAACAATCTCACGCCCGAGCACCTAGACTACCACGCTGGCCTCGAGGATTACTTCCAGGCCAAGCGCCTTTTGTTCACCGAGGGGCTGCAGGAATCGATCGCGGCGGGAAAGCGGCCCACGGCCGCGCTTCACGTCGCCGACTCCCAGGGAAGGAGGCTTCGCGACGAGTTTCTCCCTCGGGTGGGGACGGAGGGCGGGTTCTCCCGCGTGCTCGGGTTCGGGTCCGCGGCCGACGCGGAGGTTTCCGCCGCGGGCTGGGTTTCTGGGATCGAGGGCGTGAGCGGGGACGTGAGCGGGGCTCCGTTTCGCTCGCCGCTGATCGGCGCCTTCAATGTGGAGAACCTGCTAGCGGCGGCGGCCGCGGGAATCGGGCTCGGCTTGAAGGGCAAGGACATCGCCGCGGGCCTCGCGGCCCTGGAGTGCGTCCCGGGCCGGCTCGAATCGGTGCAGAACGGCGCGGGCGTTCACGTGCTCGTGGACTACGCGCACAAGCCGGACGCGCTGAAACAAGTCTTGCACACACTCCGGGGCCTGGTTCCGAGGGGCGGCAAGGGAAGGCTGCTCACGGTGTTCGGCTGTGGAGGGGACCGCGACCGGGGGAAGCGTCCGTTGATGGGCAGGTTGTCGGTCGAGCAGTCGGATCTGGTCTGGGTGACCTCGGATAACCCGCGGACCGAGGACCCGCTCGCGATCCTGACCGAGATCGAGGTCGGAATGAGCGGATTCAGCAACTGGACGCGCGTGCCGGATCGGGAGGGCGCGATCCATGCCGCGATCGCCGAGGCGCGGCCCGGCGACGTGGTTCTGATCGCCGGCAAGGGGCATGAGACCTATCAGATCCTCAAGGATCCGAGTCACCCCACCCGGACGGTGAAGGTCGATTTCGACGATCGCGCCGTGGCGCGTCAGGCTTTGATCGCTTCTGCCGGGTCCGCAGGGGCCCGGAACGGTACTTGACCTGCGATTTCAAAAATTTGTAGCATCCGACCATGCTGCTTTACCTACTGTACCCGCTTCACGCGGAGTACTCGGCTTTCAACGTTTTCAAGTACATCACCTTCCGCACCTTTGGAGCCGCCATCACGAGCGTACTGCTCTGCATGCTGATCGGTCCCGCCTTCATCCGGATGCTTCAGCGCCGGCAAATGGGCCAGGTGGTGCGCACCGACGGGCCGCAGTCGCATCTGGCGAAGCAGGGCACGCCCACCATGGGGGGCGCGCTCATTCTGCTCGCGATCGTCGTACCGACGCTTCTCTGGGGCGACCTCTCGAACAAGAACCTCTGGATCGCGCTCCTGACCACCGTGTTTTTCGGCGTGATCGGCTACGTGGACGACTACCGTAAGGTCATCAAGAAGAACTCCAAGGGACTGAGCGCGCGGCACAAGATGGTCCTCCAGATCCTCGTGGCTGGCGCGGCCGCTTATGCCCTCTACATCTTCCGCGAGACGCCGCCGGTTCTGAAGTTCCCCTTTTTCAAGGATCTGGCCCTGAACCTGGGGGTCTTCTTCATCCCCTTCGCCATCTTTGTCGTGGTGGGAGCATCGAACGCGGTGAACCTCACGGATGGGCTGGACGGGCTGGCCGTGGGTCCCACGATCACCACCTCGGCGACCTTTCTGGTGCTTTCCTACTGCGCGGGCCACGCCGTGATCTCGGAATACCTCCAGATTCCCCACGTGCCGGGTGCAGGGGAGCTTTCGGTCTTCCTGGGGGCGGTGGCCGCGGCCTGCCTGGGATTCCTCTGGTTTAACACGTACCCAGCGCAGGTCTTCATGGGGGACGTGGGCTCATTGGCTCTGGGGGCCGCCCTCGGAGTGGTGTCTGTCATCACCAAGAACGAGATTCTTCTTGCGGTAGCGGGGGGGATTTTTGTTATCGAGACGCTATCTGTGATGGCGCAGGTCATGTCGTTCAAGATGACCGGAAAGCGCGTCTTCAAGATGGCTCCGATCCACCACCACTTCGAGCTGAAGGGTTGGGCGGAGCCGAAGGTGATTGTGCGGTTTTGGATCATTTCGATCCTGCTTGCGTTGGTGACCTTATCCACGCTGAAGCTCCGTTAGCGGCCCGCCGGAGGCGAATGGCATGAGCAAGTTCAAAGGCAAGAAAGTCCTCGTGGTCGGCTTCGGGCTCTCCGGAGTCGCGGTGACCCGTTACATGTGCAAGCAGGGCGCGCGGGTCACCGTTACCGATTCGAAGCAGAAAACCGAGCTCAACGACTCGATCAAGGCCGTGGCCGAACTGAAGATCGAGTACGACCTGGGGAAGCACACCAACAAGACCTTCCACACCTCGGACATGATCGTGGTGAGTCCGGGCGTGCCGCTGAACATCCGACCGCTGGAAGAGGCGCGCGAGATGAACGTGCAGGTCACGACCGAGGTGGAGCTCGCGGCCAGCGTGCTCAAGGAGCCGCTCATCGCGGTGACTGGCACGAACGGCAAGACCACCGTAACGACCCTGATCGGCGAGATGTTCAAAGCCGACGGCAAGCCTGCCTACGTCGGCGGGAACATCGGCCGCCCCCTCCTGGACTACGTCACGGACGGCCCTAAGTCGGACTACGTCGTGGCCGAGCTTTCGAGCTTCCAGCTCGAGCTCGTGCGCCGCATGGTACCCGCCTGCGCGGTGTTCACGAACATCGAGCCCGACCACCTGGATCGCTACGTCGACATGAACGCCTACATCGCGGCGAAGAAACGGCTGCTCGCGGCCTGCGACCGGAACAGCTACGTCGTGTTGAACCACGATGATCCTATCGTGTCCTCCTTCGCCTCGGAGTGCCCGGGCAAGGTGCTCTGGTTCACGAAACGCGATCCGATGAGCATCGGCGGCGAGTTCGCGGAGCGGTTCCACGGCGCCTACTTCATCCCTGGCTCCACGGAAATCGTGGCGAAGATCAACGGCAAGGAAGAGAGGTACAACCTCGCCAAGCTGAAGCTCTTCGGCGACCACAACCGCGAGAACGTGATGGCCGCGCTCTGCGCCTGCCGGATGATGGGCGTGAGCGCGCAGGCCATCCAGAAGGTGATCGACGAGTTCGACGGCGTGTCGCATCGCCTCGAATTCGTGCGCCGCAAAGGCGGGGTGTTTTTCATCAACGACTCCAAGGCCACGAACCCCGCGAGCCTCCAGCGCAGCCTCCAGGCTTTCAAGAAGAACCCGGTGATCCTCGTCGCTGGTGGCAAGGACAAGGACCTCGACTTCACCCCGCTGGCGGAACTGGTCAGGCGCCGGGTGAAGATCCTCATCCTCCTGGGCGAGGCCAAGGAGAAGATGAACCGGGCCATCGGCGACCTGACGGAGACCTACCTGGTAGGGACCTTCGAAGAAGCCGTGCTCCTGGCCTACCAAAAGTCGCGTTCGGGCGATATCATCATGCTGGCACCCGGCTGCAGCAGCCTGGACATGTTCCGAAATTATGAGGAGCGCGGCGACTACTTTAAGAAGCTGGTTCACCAGCTTTAAGGGGGGCAACCCTCTGGGGCCTGAAGGGCTCGGGGGGCGCTTGCGCTCCGAATTCCGGGGCGTCGATCTCGTATTCTTGTTCTCGATCATCGCTCTCGTCGTTTTCGGGCTCCTGATGGTTTACAGCACCTCCTTCATCTTCGCCGCGGAGCGCACCGGCGACGGGTACACCTTCATCCGGAAACAGCTCGCGTTCGCGGTGGCGGGATTCGCGGGGCTCTGGGCCGCAAGCCGGCTGGACTACCGCCATTTGGAGCGTCTCGGATACTGGATCTTCGGTGGCTCGCTGCTTCTGTTGGCGCTGGTCCTGGTGCCTGGTCTCGGGGGGAAGGCCGGAGGTGCGCAAAGATGGCTCGAGCTTGGCGCGCTTCGCTTTCAACCCGGAGAAATCGCGAAGTTCGCCCTCGTGGTGTTCGTGGCCAGGCAGCTTGCCCGGAAGCGTGAGCGGCTGACGAGCTTCACGGCGGGCGTTCTGGCCAATTTCGTGGTGCCGCTGCCCGCGCTCGCGCTCCTGCTCGCGCAGCCCGATTTCGGGACGGTGACGATCATCGCCGCCGTGATCTTCTGCATGATGTTCGCAGCGGGCGTTCCGCTGCGGTACCTGGCCGCCACGCTGGGTGCCCTGGGTGCCGCAGCCGTCGTCCTGGTGCTCGGTTCGCCTTACCGGAAGGCGCGATTGATGACCTTCCTGGATCCCTGGCAGGATCCGAGCGGAAGCGGGTTCCAGATTCTTCAGTCGCTGACCGGGCTCCACAATGGCGGGGTTTCCGGGGTGGGTCTCGGTAATGGCCGGGGAAAGCTGTTTTATCTGCCAGAGGCGCACAACGATTTCATCTTCGCGATCATCGGAGAGGAGCTGGGCTTCATCGGAGCCGCCGCCGTCGCGGCGCTTTTCTGCTTCGTCGTCTATCGGGGCCTCATGATCGGCTGGCGGAGATTCAGCTCCGAGGGGGATCTCTTCGCGCTGCTGCTTGCCACCGGCCTCACCCTCGTCATCGGCCTGCAGGCCTTCGTGAACATGGCGGTGGTCATGGGCCTTTTGCCCACCAAGGGACTCACGCTGCCGT
>JADZFF010000087.1 GCA_020850015.1 Bdellovibrionales bacterium
GGAGCGCCTCGAGCTGGTCGAAGTTCGTCACGCCTTCACCACTCCGTGGGGGCGTAGTCCTTGAGGACGTTGCCCCAGGCGTGGTTCCCCGGGTTGAAGCCGCTGAAGATCGGGTCGATCACGCGCGCGGCGCCGTCGACGATGTCGAGCGGCGGCTGGAAGTCGTGCTCCTCCTGCTTGCGCGCGGAGATCTGGGCCGGATCCTCATCCGTCACCCAGCCGGTGTCCACGGCGTTCATGTAGATCCCGTCGCGCGCGTAGTCCCGCGCCGAGGTGAGCGTCATCATGTTGAGCGCGGCCTTGGCCATGTTGGTGTGCGGGTGCTTGTCGGTCTTGGTGTGGCGGGCGAACTTGCCCTCCATCGCGCTCACGTTCACGATGTGCTTCTTCCAGGTACGCTCGCGGAGCATGAGGGGCTTCAGCTTCGCGCAGAGAATGAAGGGCGCCACCGCGTTCACCAGGTGCACCTCCAGCATCTCTGCCGTGGGCACGTCGGCGAGCTGCATGCGCCAGCTGTTCATCCTGCGCTGGTCTACCTGCTGAAAGTCGGCGTCGAGGCGGCCCTCGGGGAAGTATTCGGTGGCCGTATCATCGCACTGATAGGGGATCTGCGAGAGCGAGGCCGAAGCGGTGATCCCGAGCGTTTCCACCGCGCGGCCGGCATGCCAGTTCGAGAGCCAGCGCTGGTCGCCTCCGTCGTCCGAAAGGCCCTGGAGCGCGCGCTTGATCTCCTGGTGCCCCATGAGCACGGAGCGCGCGGCCTCGGGGAGCTCATGGAAAGGCGTCCGCTCCGCCGCAAGCAGGTGGGCGTAGAAGCCGGGCGGGCGCCGCACGGTCTGGGCGGCGTTGTTGATGAGGATATCGAGCCGGTCGAGGTGCTCGTTCATGAGCCGCGTGAATACCTCCACGCTCGGCGAGTGCCTGAGGTCGAGCCCGTGCACCTGGAGCCGCGAGCCCCAGACGCCGAACTCGGGCTCGCGGGCGAAGCGGAGCGCGGCGTCCTGCGGGAACCGCGTGGTGACGATCACGCGCGCGCCCGCCCGGAGCATCATGAGCGCGGCCTGGTACCCGATCTTGAGCCGCGCCCCCGTGATCACGGCCACCTGGCCGGTGAGATCCGCCGTCTGAAAGCGCTTCTCGTAGTTGAGAGCCGCGCAGGGCGGGCACATGGAGTCGTAGAAAAAGTGAATGTCGCGGAACTCGGTCTTGCAAACGTAGCAGTCGCGCGGCCGCTCGAGCTGCGCGCGGGGCGCGGCGGGCGACTCGAGCAGCAGCTGCCGCTCGGGCGCCACGAACACGGCGTCTCGGCGAGCCGAGCGAATGTGAGTGGAGGCGCGCACCACGCGGTCGCGCCCTTCGCGCTGAGCGCGCTTGAACTTCCGGAGCGCCTTGATGCGCTTCTTGGCCTGCGCGCGATCCGGCCGCACCACCTGCCCGGCCGCCGTGAGGAAGCGGATACGCTCCTCTTCCGGAAGCTGAGCCAGGGGGAGCATGTCCGTGGAAATCTGCTCCAGGATCTGGGTGCAGCGGGCGAGCTCATCCGGAGTGATTGCTGGAAGTTGGGGCGGCTGCTCTGACCTTGGCTCCATGGGCGCCGACCCTACCAGCAGGCCCGGAAAATCCCAACTTGACTATCTGAGTCAAATTTGGAATACCCTCACAACGCTAAGCGTTAAAATCTGAACTTGGAGTGAACATGAATCTTCGAATTCCTTCGTGCGTCCGCGTTTCCCGGCTTACCCCCCTCTTCCTGGGCGTACTCGCCCTGGCCCAGGCCGGATGCCCCGGCCCGGATCCTGAAGACTGCGAAGAGCCCGTTCCCGCCGAAATCGCGCCGCCGATCGCGGTCGACAACTTCTCCTTCAGCCGCAGCCTCATCGCTGACCCCGACACGGGCCGCGTGGCCTTTTCCGCGAAGGCTCTCTCGGGCACGTTCGCCAATCATGACGCCATGATTTGGAACGGCACGGCCTGGGAACGCCGAGCCATGAGCACGGGGACGATGATCATCTCCCTGGGCCTGGGCCCGCTCCTCCACTTCGTGAACAACAGGATCATAGGCCTCTATCAGTTCAATCGCGAGGGTGACCCGGTGTTTGCCCCCCGTTCGTTCCTGGAGCTCGACGCCGGAGGCTTCACCGAGCAATACGCCCAACCCGAACCCCTCGAGGACTCCAGCCTTCGCGCCTCGGGCACGGATGGAACCCAGCTCATCTTGGCCTCGGGCATCGCCTCCAATCAGATGCGCATCACCGAAACCGCGGGCAACGGTACCTGGGCTCGGAGCACCGTGGCCACGGGCTCTGGCAACCTTGAGGGTACGCCGCTGGCCGTCGGCTACACCGCCGAGGGCGTGCCCTGGCTGGTGCTTCAGTCGCCCATCGCCCCTTTCTCCATTCAGTTCACTCGCCGCACCGGATCCGTCTGGACGACGCCGATCAACCTCGCTACGCCCGGCGCGGACGAATCCCTGCTCAGCCGCGAAGTATTCCAGACCCCAGTGGGCTCCGCGCAGAACAGGCTCTACCTCTCTTTCGTTCGATGGAAATCGATCGCGCCCGCCAGCACGAGATTCCAGACTGTCTCTGTCGACCTCAGCAGCTTCGTGATTTCCCCTTCGCAAGAGGTATTCATGATCGCCGAATCCTCGACCGTGTACAGCAACGTGGGCTATTGGGACATGGCCTTCGACTTCGTGACGGGCGACGGCGTGTATGCCATCAAGAATCCGTCCACCGACCAGGTGACCCTGGGCAAAGTGGAAGGCCCACTGCTCAGCCAGGCCGTGGACGTGATCGCGCCCACCGCGATCGAGGGACATGCCACCTTCGGACTTTACTACGACGTTTGCCGCAAGCCCGTGCTGGCTCATCGCCCCTACCCGGTGGGCGGCAGTTACCTCGATCATCCCATCCGCTTCCGCGCTCTCGAGGCAACGGAGTTCGACGGAATCTGAGCTCGGCTGACGAGAATCAGGTGGAGTAGCAGCGATCGAAGGTGAGGTCCTCACTTTCGGCGCCGATGGTGAGAGTAGCCTCGCCGCAGCCGGTGATCTCGAGCTCGGATTCCTCTCCGTCGCAGTCGCCCGCCCAGCTGCCCGAAACCGGGCAGTTGCAGCTCGCGCTCCAGGTCACGGCCGTGGGCGTGTAGTCGCAGGAGGTGCCTTCCAGGTTGTCCGTGACCCTGAGCGTGCCCCCGCTCACCACGCGGCTCGAGCGGCTCGTGCCGGTGACGGTGATATCCGAGGTGGTTTCCGTGGTGAAGTCGAAGAGCGTCTCGCCGCCCGCGGTGAACACGCGCCGGATGCCGTCGTTCGAGAAGCTGAACACCCGGCTCGCGCCGGCGCCGCTCGCCCAGGTGAGCACCTGGCCGTTGGTGCCGATCTTGGCCACGGTGAGGGTGGCGCCCCGGCGGCCCGTGACCGTGAAGTCGGGTTCGCGGGTGAGCGTATTTCCGATCTGGTTGAGCGCGCAGCCCACGACACCCGTTCCCGCCCAGGTGAGGTCCACGTTGCCGGTGAAGGTGCCCCGACCGATGGTGCAGCCGCCGAAGGTGCGCGTGATGCTGGTGCCCGAGCAGGCGCCGAAGGTGGCGGCCGTGGCGCAAGAGGCGGCAACGGCCTCGGGAACGAGGGCGCCCTCCCACCAGGCCACGCGTAGCTCCGAAGGCGCGAGCCGGGCGTAGAGCCGGAGCGCCGCGCGGCCCTCGCCCGTCGCCGCGGGATCCGCCCAGGAGATCGAGCCGCTGCTCCCCCCTGACTCGTCGATGGAGGCCATCACGTCGCCCACCTGCTGGGCCACCTCCTGGATATCCACCTCGCCTTCATCGGCGCAGCCGCTCAGGAGGATCGACGAGACCAGGACCAGGCACGAGGCGGGGAGTTTCATCCCTTCAGCATCGGATCTGCGGGACGCGAAATCAACCGCGTCTCACGGACCGGTGCCAGGGTCGGGAAGGTGCCGCGGCGCAGCGCCCCTCGTCAACTCAGATCCACTCCGGCGTACCGCCTGTCACGGAGCAAGGGCAGATGTACTGCACCTCGACCTCGGTGGAGTCGGCGGGCCAGAGGTCGGTCTCGCCGGGACGGTCGTTCATGGAGTCGGCCCCGGAGTGGGTGAATCCCCCGTCCGCGCCGCCCGTCACGTCGGAGATGTCGCCCCAGGAGTTGGTCTTGCATGAGCGCTTGTCGGCGTCGGCCTCGAGCACGGTTTCGAAGTGCCCGTTCACGAGCTCCACGCTGCCATCCTCGTTCTTCACCCGCTTCCAGAAGCCGAGCTTCACGTCGCAGCCTTCGTCGATGTACTTCTCCATCTCCTCGTAGGAGGCTTTGTCGCCCGTGAACTTCTTCGTCTCCACGCAGTAGCCCATCTTCTTGTAATATTCCGCCTGGCCGTCGAAGTCGGCCGAGCCATCGTCGTCCTGGCCGATCTTCGGCGCGATGTCGTTCCACTCGTCTTTCGTCACGCCGTCCTGCGGGTCCGTGAGGCGCAGCACGCGGTTGCACATGGCCGTGGCCCAGGTGCCGCAGCCGCCTTTGCCGTAGCCCTTCCAGGTCTCGTCGATTTCGTCGGGGAGGCAGGAGGCGCCAGGGTTGATGGCGGGCCCGCATTCGGGCTCGTACACGGGCTCAATGGGCACTGAGCATTCGATGCCGGTGTCCTGCCCTCGCGCGGCGCGGGCCGCGGCCACGGAACCCGCCGCCAGCACCTGCACCCGCGGCTCACCCAGGGGGAGCTCGGGGCGGGGATCCACGAGCAGCGTCGCGCCCGGGTAGAGGCAGCTCAGATACTCGCCGAAGGGAAGCGCCTCACGCAGGGGCGGTGGGAGTTCGGCATGGGTGGCAACGCCGGGCGCTTCTTCGAGGAGCCCGCAGCGCTCGGCCACCTCGGGGCTCGTCTCCGGAACGTAGAGGTACACGCCGGGGAGCGAGGCGCTCGGAACAGGCTCCTCGGCCGGGCCCCCCACGCAGGCGGTAAGAGCAAGTCCAACAGCTAACAACCAGTTCAATTTACTTCCGGAGTTCGTCATGGATGGCGAATATAGCGCAGTGCGTCATTATGCGCCACCCCCGGAATTCGTCACCCGACGTTTCCTCTGATGTCTGACTAAAAAAGTACGATTTTAGAAAGTCACTCGCCTCAGAAGGGAATTCCGATGAAACGCCTCTCCCTCTCTCTCTTGATCCTCCTCACCCTCGGTGCTGGCTCCGAGGCCCGCGCCGGCGACCCCGTGCTCGCCACGGCCGAGGTTCAGATGGGCTCTCACCTGGGCACCTCGGCCGAGGGCATGGCCCTGGGCGCGGAGCTCGAGCTCATGGGTACCTCCAATGGCGACACCTACGGCACGCAGCTCAGCCTGGGCCTGGTCACCGGAGAGCAAGACACCGAGCTCGCGAATGCCCGGCTCCACCTGATCGTACCCACCGGGCCCACGATTCTGGCTTCGTCGGGGGCGGACCTCCGCGTAGAGCCGGAGTTCTTCCGGGTCAACGGCCAGATCTTCGGGTTGCCGCTCGATATCAATCGCGGCCTGGGCCGCTTCGACGGACTCACCTTTGGCGCCCTAGTGGAGCGAGACTCCCGTTCGAACGATGAGCAAGCCTCCGCCTTACTGCTGGGCACCGGAGGACGCGCGGAGGTGGCGCTGAGCGACTCCATCTTCGTCGGAGGCGACCTCGCGCTCTCGCTTCTGATCGGAGAACTCGGCGCCCACATGGAAGGCGAAGCCTACCTACGCGCTCAGATCAGCGACTCCTACCTGAAGGTGGCCGCGGGCGGCACCTTCACCACCCTCAGCGACGAGCCCAACTACGGACTGAACCTCGGCGTCGCCGCAGGCGGCGCCTTCTGAACTCAACGCCTCAAACCGAGGAGAGAACCATGAAAACGACTCACTCACTTACGCTCACTCTCGCCCTTCTGACCTCCCTGAGCGCGCAAGCGCGGGCCGACGAGAACCGAGTGGCGGGCATCGAGCTGCAAGCCGCGCACGAAGGGCAGGCCGACGACGCGGGCGACCTCGAGGCATTCGCGTTGCGCGCGGACCTCGATGGATTCGGGATTCGACGGAACTCGGCCTGGGCAAGCCGCATGGGTATCGGCACACGGACGACCGAGGGGGGCACGGAGGTCTCCTCGGCCAGGCTCAAGGGACTGTTCCAGATGCCGGACCCCGGATCCAGCTCGCATGGGTTCGACTTCCGGCTGGAGCCCACCTACACCAGGCTCACCGGCCAGGTTGGTGCCTTTCCGATGTCCACTGGGGACACCGCGAACGACGCTTTTGGCTATTTCGACGGGTTGTCCGTGGGTGCGCTCTGGGTTCGAGGTGGCAAGGCGGACTCCGTCCCCGCGTTCGCGTTCGGTTCCGGCGCACGCGTGGAGGTGCCGCTCTCGGAGACGCTCTCCTGGGGGGCCGAGGCGTCAATCCACTTGCTCCTGGGAGAGGAAAGCGGGATTCACGGCGAATCCACAAGCTACCTCCGCGCCGAGATCAACGACCACCTCTTCGCCAAGGCGATTGTTTCAGCGGATTTCACCGCGGGCGACTTCCCGATCGAGAACAGCCTCACCACCCGCATCGGCGGATCGGTCGGGACAGCCTTCTGAGTTGGGGGCTATGCCGGGCCGGCGGAAGGTGAGTCGTCGGCCCGGCCGATTCTCTTGAGGATTCCACGCGCGGCGGCCACGCCCTCGGAGACGCAACCCTGGATCAGGAAACCCCCGGTGGGCGCCTCCCAGTCGAGCATCTCGCCGGCAGCGAACACGCCGGGAAGCTTGTGGAGCATGAGTGCGGGGTCGAGTTCGGAGAACCGGATGCCACCGCCCGACGAGATGGCCTCGGCCAAGGGCTGCGGGCCGAGAAGCTCCAGCGGAAACGCTTTGATCCGCGCCACGAGCCGCTCCAGGCCGCGGTCCTCAAGGACCTCCTTCGGCGTGTGGTGGAAGATCAGGGCGAGGGCCGCGGGGCAGAGGTGGAGCTGCTTCTTCACGCGCCTGATCGGCGAAAGGTTCTCCTTCACGGCCCTGAGCCGCTCGAGAAGCTTCGCGTCGCTCAGGTCGGGCTGAAGATCAAGCGTGGCGGGGCCCGTGACGCCCACGAAGTACACGGGTGTGCCCTCGATGCCGTAACGGGTGACCATGGCATCGGCCTTGCGCGATCCCTTGGGCGTGGTGAGCACCACACCCTTGAGTGGCTGGCCCTCGGCTTCCTTCAGGAAGGCCTCGCTCCAGGCCACGCGGTACCCCGCGTTCGCGGGCCGGAAGGCCTCGAACTCCACGCCCCGCTCGCGGAAAAGCGCGGGCCAGCGGAGGGGGTCTTCCTTGGGCTCCCAGCTTCCGCCCCCGAGCGCGAAGCAGACAGCGTCGAAGTCGTGGGGCTCGTCACCAGCGGCCGAACGCATCGTGAGCGTCACTCGCCCGCCCTTGCTCTCCACGCCAATGCACTCCAGACCGTACTCAAAGTGCACCGCGAGCTCGTGGAGGCGGTCGGTCCAGGCCCGGAGCAGGCTCGCAGCCTTCATGTCCTCCACGAAGTAACGGCCGCTCGTGCCGAGGAAGGTGGGAGTGCCGAGCTTGTTCTCGATGTGCCGAAGCCAGTTCTTGGGCGTGAATCCGCCGATCACGCTGTTCCAATGCTCGGCCGGACCCGTGTATTGGGCCACGAACTCGTCGAGCGGGACGGCGTTCGTGACGTTGAGGCCCGAGCTCCCCGCCACGAGAAGTTTGCGGCCCGGGCTACTGCGCTTGTCGAAGAGGGTGACGTCCACGCCCGCCTCGGCAAGGACGTCGGCGGCCATGAGACCCGCTGGGCCGGTTCCGACCACGCCGATGCTGGGTGCTGAAGACGACATGCCCCCTCTTACCAGAGTCCGCGGTACACTGGGCTGAGATGTCGTCCGAGCGAATTCCCTGCCCCCGCTGCCTGCACTCCCCCCGCACCTGCTACTGCGCGCGGCTGGAGCCGGTGCGTGCGCGCACGCGCTTCGTGATCCTCCAGCATCCTTCCGAACGCCGGGTGGCCGTGGGCACCGGGCGGCTCACCCACCTCCTCCTCCCGGGCTCGAACCTCTTTTGCGAAACGGCCTTCGAAACGCACCCCGGGGTCGAGGCGATTCTCGCAGACCCCACCCACCACGCGGTGACGCTCTACCCGGGGGCTGAGGCCTGGCCGCTCGAGCGGGGCTCACCCGCGCCCGAGGGCCGCGCGCTCACCGTGTTCGTGTTCGACGCCTCCTGGTCGATCGCCAAAAAGATGCTCCATCGCTCGCCCCGCCTGGCATCGCTTCCCCGCGTGAGCTTCAGCCCGGGGCCGGGCTCGGAATACCGCATCCGCCGCCAGCCGGCGCCCCACTGCCTCTCCACGATCGAGGCCGTGCACCGGGTGCTCGCGCTCGTGGAACCGGCCCTGGACGCGGAGGTGCTCATGCGTCTTTTCCGACACCGGGTGGAGGCCCAGCTCCGCTTCGAGCGGGAGGCGGCCTCGACCGCCGAGGCCTCGCGCTAGCCCGGACTTTGCCTCCCCGGGGGCGTTGAAGTACACCGGGCCGACATGAGCAGCCGCCTCCCCTTCCAGCTCGAAGCCACCGCCCGCGGCACGCGCGCCCGCGCGGGGCGGCTCCACACGCCCCACGGCGAGGTGCTTACCCCACGCTTCATGCCCGTGGGCACCCAGGGCGCCGTGCGGGGGCAGACCGTCGACACGCTCCGCGCCTCGGGCGCACGCATCCTGCTCGCCAACACCTACCACCTCATGCAGCGGCCGGGCCTTGGGGTGTTCCGCCGTTTCGGCGGCATTCACCGGTTCATCGGCTGGGACGGCCCCGTGCTCACGGACTCGGGCGGCTACCAGATCTTCTCCCTGCCGGGCCAGCGCGTGATCACCGAAGAGGGCGCGCGCTTCCGGCCCGAACGCCTGAGCCGAATCGCGGGCGCGGACGCGCCCTCGCAGCCCGGCCCCGAGCTCCTGCTCACGCCGGAATCCAGCATCGAGGCCCAGCTTGCGATCAACAGCGACGTCATGATGGCCCTCGACGTCTGCGTGCCCGGCATGACAGCGCGCGCCGGAGCGATCGAGGCCATGGACCGCACGCACCGCTGGGCGGAGCGAAGCCTGCGCGCGCGTGGGAGCGCGCCGAACGCGCTCTTCGGGATCGTGCAGGGAGCGTCTTTCGAGGACCTCAGGCGCGCGAGCGCGGCCGCGCTCACCTCGCTCCCCTTCGACGGCTTCGCCATCGGCGGCCTCGCCGTGGGCGAGTCGAAACGCGAGCGGGAGGATCTCACCGAGCTCGTGGCCGGGCTCCTGCCGGCCGATCGTCCACGCTACCTCATGGGCGTAGGCACGCCGATCGACTTGCTCGAGGCCGTTCACCGGGGAGTGGACCTTTTCGACTGCATCATCCCCACCGCCTGGGCCCAACGGGGCGCGGCCTTCACGCGCGCGGGCCGGGTCGACCTGCGCCGAACCACGTATCGCCTGAGCGACGCTCCGCTCGACCCGGAGTGCCCCTGCCCTGTGTGCGCGCGGCACTCCCGCGGCTACCTCCACCACCTGGTGAAGGCGCGCGAGGTGCTGGCCTGGCAGCTCCTGGGCACGCACAACCTGCACTTCTATTCGGGCCTGATGGCCGAGCTGCGGCAGGCCCTCGTTGAGGACCGATTCGAGGGGCTTTACCTCGAGCTGCGGGGGAGGATCGCGGGAGGGGACGAGAAACACCCCGCGGTCCGCGGGAAGTCACGGACGGTTCGGCCGGTACTCCAAAACCACTGAAGCCAGGTTTTTCCGGATCAGGCTTTCCATCTCCAGGGCCGCGAACTCGGCCACCTTGGCCAGGCTCGCGTCCTGCCGCTTCGAGGGAACCAGCACGCCCACGAAACGCGCCCTCGGCGCGGCGCCCATGCAGCGGTCGCAGATCTTCTGCAGGGCCATCACGTCGCCATCCCTCACCAGGATCCCAAAGGAGCGGCTGCTCAGGCGGCCCATGATGGAATCCCGGCGCAGCGTCTTCAAGATGGCCTGCACCTCGGCGCGGAGCTCCTCGGTCGCGGAGCCTGCCGCCGTACCCAACGCCACGGCCACGAATCCCATGCCAGCCTGGGTCTGACGGCCCAGGAAGCTCAGTTCCCGGGCGTAGGACTCCTGAAAGACCTTCAGCGTGATGGCCCCGGTCTCGGGATCCTCGGACCTCGAGGCGCTCGCCTTCTCCGCAGCCAATGCCTCGTCATGGGGAACGAGGTTTACCGCGATGAAGGTCTCCGCCCCCAGCCTGAAGGTCTCGCCCGGAGGAAGCACGCAATCCTCATCATCCTCATCCTTTTCGAGCCTGTCGCCGGAACTGATCCAGGTACCGTTGGAGGAACCCAGGTCTCGAAGGGTCAGCTGCCCCCCTTCCTGCCAATCCAAGCGCGCGTGATTCCGCGAGATGTCCTCGGCGGTGAGGGCTACTTGGGAGCCGGGATCCCGCCCCAGTGTCACGATTCCGGAAGACTTGATCGCAATCGCAAGTCCCTGATCCACTCCACCGGTCACCCTGAGGAGCGGAATGGGCCTCGAGTTCGAGGCGACCCATCGCCGATCGGAAAGGGGCGTTCCAGTGGAGGTAGCCTCGTCACCCCGGACGGGAATGACGATCTCGGTGATCGTTGCCCCTTTCCTGGGGCGCTGGCTGGAATCAGTCATGCTCCCAGAATAGCATACCCCCCCGGGCTCAAGCGCTCGCGGAAGCGGGCCGGTGCATTCGATCCTCGAACGCAGCCAAAGCCACCTTCGCGCCTTCGCCCATGGCCACGATGATCTGCTTGAAGGGCACGGTGGTCACGTCGCCTGCGGCGTAGATGCCCGGCACGGAAGTGCGGCCTCGCGCGTCCACCACGATTTCGCCCGTGGGCGTGAGGGCCACCTGCTCCTTTAGGAAATGGGTATTTGGCAGAAGCCCGATCTGCACGAACACCCCGTCCACCGTCAGCGTCTCGGTATCTCCGGTGGCGCGATTCTCGTACTCCAGCGCGCTCACCTTCTTGCCGTCTCCCACCACGCGGGTGGACTTCGCCTGGGTGATAACCCGGGCATTTGGAAGCGCCCTCAGCTTTTCCACAAGTACGTCGTCGGCCTTAAGTCGCTCGCCGAACTCGAGCAGCGTGACATGCTCCACGATGCCGGCGAGGTCGATCGCGGCCTCCACTCCGGAGTTGCCTCCCCCTACCACCGCCACGCGCTTGCCCTTGTAGAAAGGGCCGTCGCAGTGGGCGCAGAAGGCCACGCCCTGGCCGATGTGCTCCTTCTCGCCCGGGATGCCGAGCTGACGCCAGCGCGCGCCCGTGGCCACGATCACCGCGCCCGCGTCGATGCGCTCTCCGCTCTCCAGATGGACGCGCCGGGTGCCGCTGGGGTCGGGCTCGATCCGGTTCACGCGCCGATGCTCGAGCACCGTCACGGGGTAGGATGCCAGATGCTCGGCGAGCTGGGCCGCGAGGCGCGCCCCTTCGGTGTAGGCCACAGAGATCATGTTCTCGATGCCCTTGGTCTCCTGAAGCTGGCCGCCCATCCTCTCGGCGATGATCGCCGTGCGCAGGCCCTTGCGGGCGCTGTAGATCGCGCTCGATGCGCCGGCCGGCCCACCGCCCACCACCACCACGTCGAAGGCGCCCAGGTCCTGGTCCCTCTGGCCCGCTCCCGACTTGCCGAAGGTCTCCTCGAGCTTGGAGAGCAGGTCGATGAGCTGCGTTTTGCCCGAGTGAACGAGCTTTCCCTCGTGGAACACGGCGGGCACCCCTTGGATGCCGAGCGCGTTCACCTCGTCCTGCGCCACCGAGCCATCCACGGTCTCATGAGCGAATGAAGGATGAAGGATAGCCATCAGATTCAGGGCCTGCACCACCTCCGGGCAGTTCTCGCAAGTGAGCGAGACGTAGGTACGCACTTTGATCGGACCCTTGAGCCCGCGGATCCGGTCGATGATCCCCGCGTCGGGGCGCTTGCCTTTGCCATCGGCCTGAAGGATGGCGAGCACGAGCGACGAGAATTCATGCCCGCCCGGCAGCCCCCTGAACGCCACGGCGAATCGTCCATCCTCTCCGCCGATCTCCAGCTTGGGCGCCGGAAGAATCGGGCCCCCGATCCGTTCCACCCGAATCCGACTGGAGGCCTGAGCGAGGGTGTCGGCCCAAGACTCGAGGTCCGCCTGGTCGGCGTGCTCGCTGGGGTGCACGCGCAGAATGACGTTTCCAGTGAGCATGGAGAAGACACTTTTCAGCTGTTCCTTCATGGCCGAGTCGATCATGGCATGGGCCTCAGATCTTTCCGACGAGGTCGAGCCCCGGCTTCAGGGTCTTGTCGCCCGGCTTCCACTTGGCGGGGCAGACCTCATTCGGATGCGAGGCCACGAACTGGGCGGCCTGCACCTTGCGGAGCAGCTCGTCGGCGTTGCGGCCGATCCCGTTGTCGTGCACCTCTGAGATCTTGATGCGCCCCTCAGGATCCACCAGGAAGGTGCCCCTGTAGGCCAGACCTTCCTCCTCGATGTGAACACCCAGGGCCCGAGTCAGCTTTCCCGTGGGGTCGGCCAGCATCGGGTATTTGATCTTCTTGATGGTCTCTGAGGTGTCGTGCCAGGCCTTGTGCGTGAAGTGCGTGTCCGTGCTCACGGAGTACACCTCCACGCCGATCTTCTTGAAGGTCTCGTATTTGTCGGCCATATCGCCGAGCTCGGTGGGACAGACGAAGGTGAAGTCGGCCGGGTAGAAGAACAGGATCGACCACTTGCCTCTGAGGTCCTCCTGCGTGACGGTCTTGAACTTTCCTTCGACATAGGCCTGGACCTTGAACTCGGGGATCTTGGTGTTGATGAGGGTATTCATGAATTTCTTTCTCCTTTTTCATTAGGTTTTCGCCTTTCCTGAGCGATATTTGAAATCGATTGAATTTATCGTTCGATAGTCTTAACCTATCGTTGGAGGATCTGCCCGTGCCCAGCCTGGTTCAGCTCCAGTACGCGCTCGCTGTGGAGGAGCATCGCCATTTCGGCAAGGCCGCGCGGGCATGTCATGTTTCCCAGCCCACGCTTTCGCAGCAGCTCCAGAAGCTCGAGGACGAGGCGGGCGTGATCCTGTTCGACCGCACCAAAAAGCCCATCCTGCCCACCGGCGAGGGCAGCATGTACCTGGAGCAGGCCAGGGCCGTGCTGCGGGAGCACGAAAAGCTCGCTTACGTCTCCAAGCAGACCCGGAGCGGCGCGTTCAGCGGGGAGTTCAGGCTTGCCGTGATCCCCACCGTGGCCAGCGATCTGCTCCCGGTGTTCCTCAGGCCCTTCTCAGCCGCCTACCCCGCCGTGACCCTGCACATCGAGGAGCTCAAGACGGAGACGATCCTGAACGAGCTCGCCCAGGACCGGCTGGATGGCGCCATTCTCGCCACCCCCGTGGAGGGCGAAGGCCTGAAGGTCCATCCTCTCTACTACGAACCCTTCCTGGTTTACCTTTCTTCCGGGCACCCGCTGCTGAAAGAGGAACGCCTCGGACGCGACCAGCTCGACGCCTCCGAGATGTGGCTCCTTCAGGACGGGCATTGCTTCAAGGATCAGGTGCTGAACTACTGCGCCCGAGGCAGGGGAACCGCGGCGAGCTCCGGCAACGTGCACTTCCGGAGCGGAAGCCTCGACACCCTGAGGCGCTTGGTCAGGAACAACCGGGGCCACACCTTGATTCCGGCCATGATGGCTCACTCGCTCCCGGCGGAGGAACGCAGGGGGCATGTCCGCCCCTTCAGGGATCCTCGGCCTACCCGCGAGGTGAGCCTGATCTACCGGCGCGACCACTGGAAGCTGCCGATCCTCAAGGCGATCGAGAAAACGATCGGCGAACACCTCCCCAAAGCGATCCCCCGGCGCCCCGAGAAGTCCTTCAAGGTTCTTGACGTTTCCCCGCGCTGAGGCTCAGACCGTGGCACCGCCGCAGCTCGAACCCGCTCCGGCCGTGCATCCGTAACAGTGCTGATCCACCGCGATCGAGCGGGAGCCGAGCGCGCGCGCGTCGAAGTCGAACACCGTCTTTGAGCCCTGGCTTGCCACGGGGATGTCGAGCATCTGATTGAAGTCGCAGTCGTAAAGCTTTCCGTCCCAGCCCACCGAGATCGTATTCCTGCACATCACGCCCGCCGCAGCGGCGGGATTGTACGCGTTCACCAGGCGCTCCATGTAGTCGTCCAGGTTCCCGCTGTTCTGCAAGTATTCCAGGAAGCGCGAGATGGGCATGTTGGTGATCGTGTAGAGCGCATTGAAGGTGATGCCGTACCGGGACTGCAGGGCCTTCTTGAACTCCGTTTCGAGAGAGGCCTGCGCTCCCGGAAGAAAGGCGCCGCTGGGGTTGTAGACCAGATCGAGAGGAAGCCCGGACCCCTCCCGGCCGTAACCCTGGGCATTGAGGAGCTTGAGGGCCTCGATCGATTTTTCGAAGACCTGATCGCCGCGCTGACGGTCGGTGTGGGCTTTCTCGAAGTAGGGGAGCGAGCTGACCACGTGCACGCGGTTCCTCGCGAAGAACTCCGGGAGGTCGCGGAACCTCTCGTTCGCGAGGATGATCGTTAGATTGCAGCGCACCATCGTCTTCCGGCCCAGGCGCGTCACCTCCTCCACGAACCAGCGAAAATGCGGGTTCATCTCCGGGGCTCCGCCCGTGAGGTCCACGGTCGGGATCTCCGTGGCGGCGATCACCTTGAGGCAGGCCTCGAAGGTTTCGCGGGTCATGATCTCCCTGCGGTCCGGCCCGGCGTCCACGTGGCAATGCCTGCAGGTCTGGTTGCACATCTTGCCCGCGTTCACCTGGAAGATCTCCGTGCGCGCCGGGTGCAGCGGGTTCATTCCGTGGGACGCGAGCTTCTCTCGAAACCTAGGAAGCCCACGCAGGAGCTCCGAAAATTCCCCGATGGCCTTGAGCTGGGCGGCTGAGTCGTCCAGAGGGCTCCCCCGGCTCAGCAGGGATTTCATCTTGAACGCCTCACATCGAAATCTTTTTGGCCTTGTTCATCATCTGCACGCTGTGCACGAGCGACGAACCCCCTCGGATCGCGGCCGTGACGTGCACGGCCTCCATCATCTGCGCCTCCGTGGCGCCCTTCTCCAGGGTGTCGGTGGTGTAGGCGTCGATGCAGTAGGGGCACTGGACGGCGTGGGCCACCGCGAGCGCGATCAGGGACTTCTCGCGGGCGGTCAGCGCGCCCTCCTTGAATACCTCGCCGTAGTACTCGAAGAACTTGTCGCCCAGCTCCTTTTGGAACTCGGTGATCCCCCCGAACTTCTTCAGGTCAGCGGGATTGTAATAGGTATCCATGGTTTGGGGCCTCCCGCCGGAGAGCCTATGACAGGTGCGGGACGGGCACCAGCCCCGAGGGCCGCGAGGGGGAGAACACTGAGAATCAGAGCCCGTTCAGAGCCTCTTTCCAGGGGTTTTTGGGTGGCCTGACCTAGGTGATTCTTGTAAGGTGAGGGCCATGAAACTCAAGCCCGGCCTCGTTTTCGGCTCCGCCCTCCAGGATCTCTATCAGCACGCGAAAGAGAACCTCTTCGCGCTCCCCGCGGTGAACGTGGTGGGGACGAACTCGGTGAACGGCGTGCTTGAAGCCGCGAAGGCGCTGAACTCGCCCGTGATCATCCAGTTCTCGAACGGCGGCGGGCAGTTCTTCGCCGGAAAGTCGTTGAAGCTCGAGAACGACCGCGCCGCTGCGCTGGGCTCGATCTCCGGCGCCCACCACATCCAGATGATGGCCGAGGCCTACGGGGTGCCGGTGGTGGTGCACACGGACCACGCGGCCAAGAAGCTCCTGCCCTGGATCGACCACATGCTCGACGCGGGCGAGGCCCACTTCAAGGCCCACGGCAAGCCGCTGTTCTCGTCGCACATGCTCGACCTCTCCGAGGAGCCGCTCGAGGAGAACATCGAAATCAGCGCGCGCTACTTCGCCCGCATGCAGAAGATCCAGACCGGCATCGAGATCGAGCTCGGCGTGACAGGGGGCGAGGAAGACGGCGTCGACAACACCGACATCGACAACTCCAAGCTCTACACGCAGCCCGAGGACGTGGCCTACGCCTACTCCCACCTCAAGGAGGTGGGCTCGAACTTCACGGTGGCGGCCTCCTTCGGCAACGTGCACGGCGTTTACAAGCCTGGAAACGTGAAACTCTCGCCCATGATCCTGAAGAACTCACAGGACTTCGTGCAGAAGAAGTTCAAGACGGGGCCGAAACCGGTGTCGTTCGTCTTCCACGGCGGCTCGGGCTCCGAGAAGCACGAGATCAAAGAGGCCATCAGCTACGGCGTGATCAAGATGAACATCGACACCGACATGCAGTGGGCCACCTGGGAAGGCATCAGGAACTTCTACGAGGAAAAGAAGGCCTACCTGCAGGGCCAGCTCGGCAACCCCGAAGGCCCGGACGCCCCGAACAAGAAGTACTACGATCCCCGCGTGTGGCTGCGCAAAGGCGAAGAGAACTTCGTGAAGCGGCTCAAAGTCGCCTTCGAGGATCTCAATAACGTCGGCCGAAACGGCTAAGGCGTCACGAGCGTCAGGATCAGCTCGGCGTCCGCCCTGAGCTCAGCCCAGTTTTCGGGTCGGCTCCATCCGGAGAGCGAGTCGAGCTGGGTGATTCGAGAGCGGGCGCACTCGGCGGCGGTCGTTCGGAAGAAAGAGTGCCTGAGCCTGAGGTTCGCGCCGCGGGCCAGGAGCTCGCGCACGAGCTCCACGCTCGACGCCGTCACGGCCTCCATGAGCGGCGTCATCCCGAGGGAGTCCATCGCGTTCACGCGCGCTCCGGCATCGAGCAGGCGCCGCGCGAAGTCCGTGCGCCCGCGCCTCGCCGCCTCGTGAAGGGCGCTTTCGCCGCTGTGGGCGCGAGCGTTGACGTTCACGCCGTCATCGAGGATGGCCCGAACGAGAGCCCAGTCCGGAGACAAATCCACTGCATCGATCAGGTCGTAGACGTTGTAGCGCGCGGCCGTCGAGCTCGAAAACGCATCGGCCACGAGCCCCACGATCTCGGCTGAGCATTGAGCCCAATCCCGGACGCGGACGCCACTGAGTGCGGCGCCGAGCGCTGAGGACCCAAAGGTATCGCGTTTGGCCACATTCGCGCCACGCTCCAGCAGGTCGCGTACGGCATCCGCGCGGCAGGCGCGCGCCGCCACGATCACGGGGGTGTACTGCAGGTCGGGCTCACGCGTCTCGACGCTCACTCCGTTGGCGATGATCTCGCCGATGAGCTCCAGGCTTCCCCCTTCCTTGATGGCCGTAAAAAGGTCTCGGCCGCGGTAGCGCCCCGGGCGCGCGCGGAACTCCGCGCGAACGCGCTCGAGCAGCCCATCCCGATCGGCCACGCTGCCAACCACGTACGGGGAACCCGACAGGAGATGGTGGATCAAACTCCGCCCCTGGGAATCGCGGCCGAGCAGTTGTCCGCCGGCGGCGAGGATGGCGTCGAAACAGGCTACGCAGCGGGCCTCGGCCGCGCCCATCAGGGGCGTGGCGCCGCTCGGCGCGTTCGCACGTCGCGCTTGCGCGCCCGCGGCGATCAGGAGGCTCACGCCTTCGGCGCTCCCCTGTTGTGCGGCCAGGAAAAGCGCGGTCTCGCCCCAACGGTCTCGGGCGTTCGGGCTCGCCCCTTGCTCAAGGAGCTCCCTCATCTCCGACACCCGGCCCCGGCCCGCGGCCTGGGCTAGGGCCGCGTTCCGCTCCGAGGCGGGCGAGGCATGACTGATTTCCTGCGTGATTACAGTGAGTAAAGTGAGCACAGGCAGGACAAGGTGGACTCGACGAATTTCCAAAGGAAGACCCTCCGCCGGCACCTAGCCCGGCAAGAGTGCCTTTTCGCATGTATGACTATATTAGTCAACAATTATGCGCACTCAACGGCCAGCGCGAGCTACGCGATGAGCTGGCTGAGACAGGTCAGCCCTGCCTCGGCCTTCTGGAGCTCCGAGATGTCTAGCAGCGCCGGCTCGAAGCCCGCCCGCCCAATGCGCTCAAGCCTACGCGGAAACGCCGAGGAGTAGAGTAGCGCCTCTCCGACTTTGAGCACGTTCGCCGCGAAGGGCTCAAGAGGATCGACAGCGATCGAAGCGAATCCTTCGAACGCCCCAGGCTCAACCCATTCCGGATCGAGGAGGAGCGTGTTCCCTCCGATCCAGGTACAGGCCGTCTTGAGGTGCAGGCAACCCCGAACCTCGCCGGCCCGCACTTCGTTACTCCCGCTGATCGGCGATTCCGAACTTCGCGCACTCGTATTTTTCCGCCCTGCGCGTCTTGGGCTCGATGAACATGGGCTGCACGAGCCATCGGCCGTCTTTGTTTTCGAGCGCACGGCACATGAGCTCGGCCTTGTTCCGGTTGATGGCCAGGCGAAGCACCTGGGCGTCCTTCACGAAGAAGGCGTCCGTGTCGGAGTCGCCCGCGGCGAAGGCCGTGGGGCTGGGTTGGTTCATCATCGCCTCGGCGTCTTTTACCTCGAACGCGATCTTATTGAGCCAGCAGCGCTTTCCCTTCCGGAAGTTGATCAGGCTCGTATTGCCGTCCGCTACGGCACCGCAGCCCTGGAAAACCGGCGTCACCCGCCCCTTCGCATCGAGCACGGGCCTCACGCCGATCACGCGCTCCGCGCTCACCCCTACCTCCTTCGCGAAAACCTCCACGAGGTACTGACTGGAGGCCGAGGAGATCCAGACGTCATATCCCCCTCTTCCGAGGGCCTGAGTCAGCTCGCGAATCGGCTCATAAATCCGAATGTAAGAGGAATACTCCCGAGTTCCGATCTTCTGCTTGGCACCGATGGCGTTTTGCGTGGCCTCCGCGATCACCTTGCGGGCGATCCGCCGCAGCTCCTCTGGCGTGTATCCCGCTCCGAGCTGCACCGCCCAGGCGTAGGCGGGCTCCATGAGGTCCGGGTCGAAGCTCTCGCTCCAGGCGGGGGTCCGGCCGTCGGGGAGTTTTCCATCGGAGTAAATGCCGAGCATCGCGTCCGCGCAGGATGCATTGCGGTCCGTTGCGAGCGGCTCGCCCGCCCGCCCCCCGCAGCGCGCGTTCAGGAGCGCCACCGCCTCTCTGGAGAGCAGCGGGCTCGACTTCGCCCAGTCTCCCGGGCTCTTCACCCGGCCGTGCCTCACCATGTGGAATACCATCGCGTCGCCGATGTCGTTCTTGATCACGGTGTTGTCCCAGTCGAACACCGCAACGGGCTTCCGGCCTGGCACGGGCGACTTCGCCTCCTCGATCATCTCTTGGAGCCGGGCGCCGACGTCGCCTTGCCAGCCCGAGAGGGGGCCGGCCAACGTGGAGGCCGAAAGCCCAAGACCTGCCGAAGCCACCGCCAACGCCAACGCGCGAAAAAAGTGGAATTTCATCCACCCAAGATAGCCCGAGGGATCGGGGTCCCGCTACTGGTTGCCTGCGGAGCCGTCAGGGCCGCGGCAGCGGTGGGGCGCAGGGGTCCTGGCCCCGCTGAGCCTTCCTGCGCATCGCGAGCCAGAAGGGGTCTTCGAGCGTCGAGGGCGTGAGCTCCTGGTATGCGCGCACGCAGGCCAGGCGATCAGAAGCCACCACGTCGCCCGTTCGCCGGGCGCGCCCGATCCACATGCGTGAAGTGTTCATGCAGTAGCGTTGAAGGCTGTAGACCTCGTCGCGCTCGGTGCTCTCGCCCTGCTCGTTGTGGCCGGACGCCGTGGAGAGTCCTGCGGAGTGCGCCACCTCGTGAATGAAGAACGACCCGATCTCCGGGTGACAGATGCCGCTGGCGTTGAGCGCGCGCGAGGGGCTGAACCACACGTCGCCGAAGCCCCCGGCCGCGCACCAGTGGGAGCTTGGGGGCTCCTGGCACTTGATCATGATGCCGTCGCCCTCGCTCAGCGCCCGCACCATTCGCTCCGCAAGCTCGGGGCGCACGTGGCCGTAGTTCAGGCAGGCCTCGAACCGGTCTACGGCGGCGGTGATCGTGGCCCGGAGCTGGTCGCGCCAGGGGGCGCAGTTCGACATCATATGGATCTTTTCCTGGATGCGGATCGTGCCCGGATACGACTGCGCCACCGGCGGCGGAGGCGGGGGTGGCGGAGGCGGCGGAACGGGTGCCCGCCTCACCGTGGCCGGTGGCTCGTCCGTTTGGCAGTTCACGCAGGGGTTCGTGCCGCACTCCACGGCGCGCGCACAGGCCTCGAAGCCCGCCACCACGCAGGGATCCTCGTTCTTCGCGGCCAGGCCCCCGCAGTCGCGGTACACGCCGGTGTAACACTCCACCATCGCGTCGCCGCAGGCGTCGGCGGATACGGGCGAGGGCCACACGGTGAGAGAGAGGAATAGTAGGAAGAGGTGGCCGCTCATCGCCTTCAGTGTAGCAGAACCCTCAACATTGAGAGCTGACGAGCAGGAACGGCCATGATACCGCCAGCGCCATGAAGCTCATTTTCATCGCTTTTATGGCACTCTTGACTATCGCAATGACCCCGGACGCCCGGGCCGCCTGCTCCGTCGATACGATCGAAAACTATGAGATCGCTGCCTCCGAAATGAGGCGCGCGGCCGACGCGATCAAGA
>JADZFF010000088.1 GCA_020850015.1 Bdellovibrionales bacterium
AGAAGGGCCGGTATCGACAACCGTGCCCGCGCCAGCAGTGACGTGAAACAGAAGGATGGAGCTCTGGCTGAACTTGCACAAGACGCCCTCGGAAGGACTGGCGTCTGGCGAATCCATTCCCAAACCTACGCTAAGATCCCAAGAGGCCTGACTCGCCCCCACGCGGAACTCAATCGTCATCCGGATCGAGCGCCGCTCGAACTCACGATCCAGAAAGAGGATGGATGAATTCGTGGTGGAAGTCGCGTATGCCAGGCGCCCGCTTTCGATCGACAACGAATCGCCCCCTTGGCCGGGATGAAACAGGAAACCCGCCAGATCGAAGGGGCCGTCGTCCCTCTCGAAGGCTTCCAGCATTGTCGTCGCCCACTGGCCGTCCCCGATCCCGCCGCCGCAGCCGGACGCGAGCACCAGGAGATAAAGCGCTCCACCGAAAACACGTCCCCTCATCGGCCAAGCATAACATGATGCCGGACCCACCTATGCGGTCGGTACGGCGGCGTCCGCCACCACCGCCGGCCGAGGCTTCACGAGCCACTTCTCCAGCAGGATCAGGAGCGCCGAGGTCAGGAACAGCTCGCACACGAGCGCGACGGTCAGCACGATCGCCACGAGCTTTCCGAAGTTCGCGTTCGGCGTGAAGTCCGCGAGGACGAAGGTTCCGAAGGAGGCCACGAGCACGAGGGTCGTGACCATCATGGCGTTTCCGGTGTTCTGGTACACCCAGGCCACGGCCTCGCGGGCCGTGCTTCCCGTCCGTACCGCCCGCGCGTAGTTCACGAGGAAGTGGATGGTGTCGTCGACGGCGATGCCAAGGCATACGCTCGCCACCACCACCGTTCCCACGTCGAGGTGCAGCCCCAGGAGGTACACCACGGCCGCGCCCACCACGTTCGGGAGCAGGTTGGGGATCATCGACACCAGGCCGAGCTTCAGCGACCTCAGGGCGAAGATCATGATGAGGCTGATGAGGAGCGTCGACCACAGCACGGAACCCGTGAAGGTCGGCACCACGTACCCGTTCATCTCCTGGTAGTGGGGGCCCTTTCCCGTTACCTGCACGTTGAGCCCCAGTTCTGCTCCGCGTTGCTCCACCCTCTTGAACAGCGCCACCGCCTCGTTCGAGCCGTGTTCGCTCGACATCGCCGTCATGCGGAGGGCGTCGTTCTCCACGGTGATGCGGTTGTTGAGATCCATGCCCTGGGGCAGGCTCATGCTGTAGAGGAAGAGCAGCTGCGCCACGGTTTCGCGCGAGTCAGGCAGGCGGTAGGCCTCCTGCTTTCCGGCGTTGAGAGCCCGGTTCATGGATTTGAGGATGTCCACGAGCGACACCACCTTCGTGACCTTCGGCAGGGTCTCCACCCAGCCCTGGAATTCCTCCACCTTGCGGAGCCAGGCGGGATCCTTGATCCCGTCGGCGCCGCCAGAGTCGATCACGATCTCCACCCCCAGACCTCCGCCTACCTCCTTCTCGATGAAGTCGTTGGCCACGCTGAGATGGTAGTCGTCCGCGAAGTACTCAAAGGGATCCGAGTTCGCGATGTTCCGCGAGGCAAAAACCGCGGCCGAGGCGGCGACGAGCACTCCTAGCGCCACGATCTTGCGCGAATGGCGCTCGATCCCTCGGGTGAACCGATCGATCGAGGGCGCGATCCGCTCGTCGGCCTCGGACTCGGTCTCGGCCGCGAGGCTCGACTTCATGGGCAGGAGCACCATCATGGGCGCGATGAACAGGGCGGTGAGCACCCAGGCATAGATCGTACCCATGCCGGCGCCGATGCCCATGCTCGCGATCGGAACGATCTTGGCCTGCGCGAAGCTGAAAAAACCCACGGCGGTGGTGACTGAGGTGAGGACCGTCGGCGCGAAGTTCTTCACGAGCGAATACTCCGCCGCCGCGCGGCGCGACTTCCCGGCATTGATGGCCTTCAGGTAGGTCACGAGCAGGTGCACCGAGTCGGCCACGGCCACGGCGATCAGGATCTGCGGCACGATGGCGGTGGTGTTGTTGAACTTCATGCCCACCCAGCCGTAGGTGCCGAGCGTGGCGAGGATGGTGGTGAATACCACCACCAGGGTCGCGCCCACGGCCGCGAGGCTCCGGAAGCTGAACCAGAGAAACACCACGATCACGAGGAGCGTGATGGGCACCAGGCGAGAGAGATCGTGCTCGGTGGCCTCACGGAAGGAGTCCGAGAGCGTGGAGGTCCCAGCCACGTAGATCCTGTGATCCCCCTGGGAGGCGTGCTTGTCCGCGAGTGCCTTCAGGGCGACGGTGATCTTCTGGTAATCAGGCGTGCCTTCGAGCGTGGGCTGGATCGTGGCGTAAAGAAGCGCCGTTTTGGCGTCGGCGCTCATCAGGTAGTTCGGAATCGTCTCGTCCCTGAGCGCGATCGCCTTGCGCTCGGCGAGAAAGGAACCGCTGAGCTCGGTGCCTTCCTCGCCCAGAAAGGGCTCCACGAGGATGTCGTCGCCGTCGGCATGGACCCAGCTGTAGTTGGCGAGCGAGTCGACCCGGATCACCTCGGGAAGCTGCCACATCTCTTCCGTCATCCGGCGCAGGAGCGCGGCGCTCTCGGCGTCGAAGAGACCGGAAGGACTGTGGACGGCGACGAAGGCCTGGTCGTCGTTGCCGAAGCGCCGCTCGAAAGCGTCGAAGCGCGCCAGGAGCGGGTCATCGGCGCGGAACCAGATGCGGTAGCTGAAGTCGGTGCCGAGCCTGCCCAGGCCCGGCACGAGGAGCGCGAGCATCGCCAGGCCCGCCAGAAGGAGCTTCTTCGGGTGTTTCAGCACTAAGTCGGCCACTTTTCCGCTGATTCCGGTCTTCTGGATCGGGGTCATGGATCTTTGTCCTTCGGTTCTCCGGCCGCTCAGAAGTGCCGGGTCAGGGTGAGGGAAAGCTGGTTCGCGCCGTCGAGCGCCTGCAGGCCCACGGGCACGGCCTCGTCGGTGGGGGCGTGGATGCGGCGCACCGCCGTCTTCAGGCTCCAGGTGTCCGAGAGGCGCTGCGAGTAGGTCAGACTGAGCAGGCTCTCCTCACCGCGCTCCAGGTCGAAGATGCCCGAGAGCATCAGCTCGCGGCTCATCTCGTCGTTGAAGGCGTGGCGAAAGCCCACGAGTGCGTCGCGCTGGAAGGGCGAGAGCGCGGCGCGATCGGCCTCGCCCATGCCGAAGACGCCCTGGCCCTCGAGGAGCCAGGTGGACTGCGAGCCGTTGTCATGGCTCCATCCGTACTCCAGGCCGAAGGCCCCGATGGAGTGGTTCGAGCGGTTGACCGTGCCGTAGGCGGTGCCGCCCGAGGGAAGCTCGAAGCGCCGGTGCGCGGCCTCGAGCTTAAGCACGAAGGCTCCCAGCGCCTGCTGGTAGGTGCCGCCAAACTGCGTGATCGGCAGGTAAAGCGGGTGGACCTCGAAGGTATCCGGGTCGACCACCACGGCGGGCTGGCTGCGGTCGTGATGCTCCACGACGTGGAGCGAGATATCGGCTCCCTCGAAGGAGTGCGCCACTCGTGCGCCCCACTGCGCGCCCGTGGCGAAGCCGACGTTGCGATCCGTGACGCCCCCGTCGCGCCCGAGCCACAGCGCCTCGCCCATGACCACGCCCGAGGGAGCGAAGCTCAGGCGCGAGGACGGCGCGGGCAGGAAAGGATCCATGCGCGCGGGCATGAGAAACCCCTGAAGCGTCCAGCCCTCGTGGTTCCAAGCCAGGCTCAGCATGGGCTCGCCGATCTTCTCGAAGTTCTCGAGGTTGCTGTCGAGGTTGCGGCTGTTCACGATGTCGGCCGGGTGGAAGGCCTCAGTGGCCGTCCAGTTCAGGAGCTGCGCGCCCAGACGCAGGCTGAAGTCGCCCGTCTTGTATCCGGCCCACGCCTCCTCCACGATCACCTGCGACCGCGTGGCATCCACCTGGTCGGCGCGACCGAAGACGCGGAGCTTGAGGTCGAGCGACTCGGAGAAGCGCTTGGCCTCCACTCGCGCGGCGATGCCCGCACCTTCATCTATAGTGGCCTTGTCGTCGTCGTCCTCGAAGGCCCGGGCCTCGAGGGTCACCTCGCCGCGGCTCTCCCAGGAAGGGCCCTCCTCGACCTGCACCTCTTCAGCCCAGACCGAAGGCGCGAGCGCGAGAGCCAGAAGCAGCGCAAACCCTCCACGCGCGTCCTTGATCGCCCCTGTTGTCCGTTTCACTTCCTCACTCCTCCAGGCTCGCGCTCTCGAAGGTCCGGCTGGTGATCTTCACGCCCAAGGATCGGCTCTTCCAGGTGAGAACCGACTGCTTGCGCGTCTGCTGATTCGTCATGTGGATCTCGCCGACGCGCCAGAACTGGCCCTGCCGCTGGTAGGCCTTGAACTCGGCCGTCTTCAGGAGCTCGTTCTTGCGGTCGTAGTACTCGAGCCTGAGCGGATTCAGGTACTCCTGGTCCATCCACACCACCTGGCGGGCATAACCGCTCTTGCCCGTGGGCACTCGCTCGATCATCCAGGCGGCCCGGCCGTTCAGGGTGTCGTCCCTCATGAACTTGTAGCTGTACTTCTCCACCTCCTGGGAACCGAGGTCCTCGTAGGCGAACTCGCTTCCCATGAACGACCCCGTGCGATCGCGCGAGCTGATGCGCTTGATGCGCTTGATGGCCGGCATGTAGAGCCACTGGTCGTCGTCGCCCGTCTTGTGCGTCCAGGTGAGCATCTTGGTACCCTTCACGTCGGCCGGCCAGTCGAACTCGGAGAGCGACTTGTCGCCGTCGGACGGCACCTCCTGGACCTGCATGCGCATCTTGCGGGTGGTGCGGTCGCCGTGGGCGTTGATGAGCACGAGCTCGATCTGGGACCTCTCGCCAACGAACCCTGAGTTCGCGGCGTCGGACTTCTTCGTGAGCAGGAGGCCCCTTTCTTCCGGGGTCTCGGCGGACGCCGCCGTGGAGCTCAGCGCGGCGGCGAGGACTGCAATTGCGATGGGGTGTCTCATTCGGCTTCTCCTGGACGGGGGTTGAAATCCGCCGCCGCCACGGCGGCAAAGGCCTGCTCGAACCACTCCGCGGCTGCGGCGGGGTGAAAGTGCTCGTCGATGACTTCACGCCGGAGACCCAGGCCGCGAAGCACGAACCTCACGGTCTCAACGAGCAGCTCACCGTCGGACAGGCCCGTGGAGAGGGGGCGACGATCCGGCAGGCCGAAGAGCAGAATCGAGAAAGGAACGTGGTGAGCGAAAACCACCAGGGCGCGCTCGGGCGTGGTTCCGGGCTCGACGTCGCCCGCCTGGACCGCCGCCTTGAGCGCCAACTCCAGGGCCGGAATGTACGGCACGAACTTCGCCTCCAGAAACTGGCGCGCGAACTGTCCGTCGTCCAGAAGGCTCTGGGCCATCAGCCGCTTGAGAAGCGTGGTCCGCTCCTCGAGGCCAGGCTGACCGCGCAACATGAGGCGGGTCATGAAGTAAACGGCCGTCACCAGCGTAGCCGTGCTCGGGCCCATGCTCGCGAGTCCGTCGCTGATGGCGGAGGTTTCGGGCGTGCAGAAGCTGTCGAGCTCCTTGAACAGGTGATCCTTGCTCGGGAAGTACTTGTAGAGCAGCGCCTCCGAGACGCCGGCGGAGCGGGCGATCTCTCTCGTGGTGGTGGCGGTGAACCCCTTCGACGCGAAGAGAGGCATTGCGGCCTCTACGATCTGCCGTCGCCGTTCGTCGCTCCCGAGCCGTTCCTGAGCCGTCATTCGGGTGGTCTCCTCCCGCAGGGAACGCTTGAAGTAAGCGCTCACTCACCTTCGCGATAAGTTAGTAAATACTCACTTATCCGTCAACAGAGAATTCAAACTCTCGCTTTCCGCTGTTCTTTCGATATCTTACGACCTATTCCATTTCCGACTGTTTTACTCAAACTTTGTCGACTCTCTGACGATAGGTGAAGATCAAGGAGACGCTCCATGACCGCACGCCTCTTCTCGGTGCTTGTCCTCACGCTCGCGTTTTCACTCCCCGCGCTCGCAACCGGACCCGATGACGACTTCGACCGCATGGACGGCACGGGCCCCTCCGGCATGCGCGTGGACGTGGTGGAGTGGCAGGGAAACCTGGAGATCCACGTCTATCCCAAGGGCGGGCTCGCCGGCCTCGCGCTGAAACTCGACGAGGCCAACCAAGACAAGCCCGTGATGGTGATCGGCTACCGGTTCTCGAACGCGCCAAAAAAGCAGATCGTGAGGCGCGCGATCCTGGGCGTTCCATTTCGCGAGGGTTTCCGCGCCTACCGCGACCCGGCACCGAAGGAGTACGACAAGATCGTGATCACGAACGGACCCGCGTCTCCCAAGTACGCGCAGTTCAAACTCGACGCCGCGCCCGCGCAGCTCTATCCGGAGGGGCACCCTGCGCTCGCGGACGAAGCCTCGGCCGGCGGAACCGAGTCGGGTGCGGGCGAAGCGCGCAAGCCCGCGGGCGGCAGCGACGGAATCAGCGACGACGATTTCAAGCTCGCTCCCGAGGACGGCGGCATTCGGCCGCGGCGTTGGTAGAGCGTCGAGCGGGGCCTAGAACCCCACTCCGCAGCCGAGCCCGAACGAGGTGGAGCGAATCGAGCTCGCACCCAGATCCATCCGAAAGCTCGCGAAATCGGCGAACACCGCGATCGGCCACCGCTCCTTCCAACGAGCGAACGAGTAACTCAGACCCGTGGCGAACTCCGCCCCATCGAAGCTGAACTTCAACACGCCGACGCTGATCGGCGAGTATTTCAGGTAGGCCGTGATCGAGCGGCTTCCGCTCAGCTCCCGCACGACGGCGGGGTAAAGCTGGGGGCCCATCACCTGGGCGTATCCGAAACGCTCCGGGCTCACCCACATCGTGGTGTAGTACATCCCCGCAAGCAGCCGAAAACGCCAGGCCCCCGGGGCGCCGGGAAACTCATAGCCGCCCCTGACGTTCATTCCGAAGAAGCGGACCGACTCGGGCCGCTCCGAGAAAGTAACCGCCGTCACGAAGGCGTTTGCCCCGGCTATCCACCGCGAAAACACTCGCCGGTCGAAGCTCAGCTTGAAATTCAACGCCGCCAGGTTGATCGAAACCTTCCCCGCCTGCGTATATCTTACGGCCCCGAGGCCGAGGCTCGGCGTGAACCCGATACGGGGCGGCTGCGGCTGTGAGCGCAGGATGAAGAAGTTATCCCGAAAGAGCTTTCCAGATGGATCCGTGGCCACCACCCTTCCCGGGATTCTTTCGGATTGCGGTCCGCTGTAATCGAGCTCAACCTCAAATCTTTTGTCTTCTCCCACGAGGATCGACTCCGAGCGCGCCGCCCGGTTGCCTTCCCCAAGCTCCACGACGATCGCCCATTTCGGCACTGATACCTCTCCCGAGATCAGGACGCGAAACGATCCTTCCGAGGCTTCGACCCTCTCCAGCTCCATCGAGAGCCCGCTGAGCCCTCGGGCCGAGGAGGGAACGACCTCGATCCGGTGATCCTCGTCGGAACCCGGCTCCTGGGCGATCAGGCCGGAGGCGAATGCCGCCGGCGCTTCTCCCCACGCGATGATCCCGGCGCAGAAGATCAAGAAAGCACCGCAGCCGCTTTTGCTCATGGTCACGGGATCGTACCGCGAGCCCGGCGCGTGTCAAAGCTGACCCATGCCGGGTCCATGGGAAGAGCGTAAAATCGAAGAATGGCCACGCGAGTCCGCCCAGGAACCTGGTTTAGGGCCGTCATTCCGGCCCTCCTGCTTCCCGCGGTGGTGGCATGCCGCCCGCTCGTGCTCGGGGAGAATGAGGAGGGCACGGGGGGAGGGTCCTGCGACGACACGGGGATCGGCTCGGGTTCCTTGGTCATGCACAGCCTCACGGCGCTCGACGGAAGCTGGAATGGGACGAGCTCGGTCTCGTCGAACATCTGGGTCATCGACGACGCCGGAAGCTCCGGCACGGCGCTCACCCAGAATACGATCGCAGGTCTTCCCTCCAACTGGGGCGTGTTCAGCCCCGACGGAAGCTTCGTGGCCTTTTACTCCGCCATGGACCTCGCCCAGCCCGTGGACGGCACGCCCGGCGACTCCTACAACATCTGGACCGCAGCGGCGGCCGACGGATCCGGCAAACTTTCCTTCACTTCGGAGACGGTAGGCGGACTGAACGCCGTCAATTCCTGGTACCCGAGCTTCCGCCCCGACGGCCTGAAGCTCGTCTATTCCTCGTACAACGCGCTCAACCTGAGCTTCAACACCACTTATGCCGGCCGAAACATCTGGCACATCGACTCGGACGGCACGGACCGAGCGCCCCTCACGCAGTATCCGAACACGACGATGGCCGACTGCCGCTACCCCGAGTACACGGACAACGGCGCCAAGATCGTTTTCCAGTGCGACGGCGACACCGCTGGCACCTGGACCTCGCTCGAGAACTCCGACAACATCTGGGTCATGGACGCGGACGGCAACAACCGTACGCCGCTCACGAACAACACGGCCGGCGCGGCGGGCGTGTACGACTCCTGGCGCCCCACCCTCTCGGCCGACGGCACCCGCATCGTGTTCGAGTCCAAGATGGACCTCACGGGTGCGGACGACGGTACGGCCACGCTCTCCACGAACATTTGGGTGATGGACATCGACGGCTCGAACAAGACCGCACTGACCACGAACTCGGCCGCGGGCCTCGACAGTGGGATCGCGCAGTTCTCGCCGGACGGCACGAAGATCGTGTTCGTATCGAGGATGGACGTGAACGGCCAGGCAGCGCTGTCGAACAACGTCTGGGTGATGGATAGCGATGGCTCGGACGCTCGCCCGATCACCACCGAGACATCCGCGGGCCGGGACAGCATGAATCCTACCTTTTCAGATGACGGCAAGTTCATCGCCTTCTACTCAAAGATCGACGTCGACGGCGCCGCGAGCCTCTCCTACAACGTGTTCACTTATCATCTGGGCTGCGAGCTGCTGACCCCGGTCACCCGGAACACGTCCACTGGCCTCGACTCTTTCCTCCGGGCCTCACGCGGCATCTACCGGCGGTAACGCGCCCGCAGAGCCCGTCGATCAGACCCCGATCACGCCGCAGTCGAGGCCCGTGCACTCGGGCTCGCCGCCGCCGCCCGGCTCTTCTTCTTCACCGGGCTCTTCTTCGCCACCACCGCCCGGCTCCTCGTCCTCACCCGGCTCGTCCGCGCGCATGCAGTAGTGAAGATCCACCACCGAGAGCGCGCCGCCCGGCTCGGGCAGGTGCACGGCGTTAATGCCCGCGTTGTAGTCGAAGGGCGCCGCGACGGCGTCGATCTCTACGCGGATCGTGGCCGGGTCGATGTCCACGCGCGCGAGCGTGTAGTCCGTGATGAGGTTGAGCTTGATCCGCGCGAGGGTACCGATGTCGGAAAGGCCCTGCTGGTAGTGCCCTTCTGCCAAGTCCACCGAAACACCGTGCGCGAGCGCCATGAGCTCCGCGTAGCCGTAGCCGAACTCGTTCTCGTTCACGCGCGGCACGGTTTCAATTCGGCTGTAATAGATGCCCGAAACCACGAGCGGGCGATCGCCCTGAAGGTTCGACAGGCTCTCGTATACGTAGTGGTGGTCGATCTTGCGGGGCACGCCGTCCACGACGCGCGAGCAGTCGCGGAACTTGGCCGGGCCTTCGAGGTTGTCGGAGTCCGGCACAGGCGTCACGCCCGCCGGAAAGTCCGCGCAAATCTCCTGTTCATCGGACACGAAAATCACCGCGAGCGCGGCGTCCTCGCGGAAGAATCCGTAGCCGCGGCTTTCGGTCATGCGGTCCGAGGCGAGGCCGCGTAGGAGCGAGTAGAAGTTTTCCTCGCCGCCGTCGGCGTACCAGTCGCCCACGGTGCGGGTCATCTTGTTGCGCAGGTGCGCGCGGATCTCGGCCATGCTCAGCGTCTGCGAGTCGAGCACACGCGGCTCGGTGGAGCTCGAGCGGAAGAGCCTCCCCGCGTGCGAGGACTTGCTCGAGTGACCGAGCATCACACCGACGCGGAAGTCGGCCTCGGTCGGAAGCGCGGCCACGAAGGCGTCGATGCCGTCGGCGATGGCGGCCCGTTCGTCGTCGAGCGAGCCCGAGGTGTCGGTCACGAAGAGCAGATCGATCTTGCGGGTGATCTCGGCCTCGGGCTGGACGAAGCGCTCCAGGAAACAGGCGGGCTGTACGTTCACCGGAGGCGCCACGCCGCCCGAGGGATCCAAATAGAGCGCATCCTCGATCGCCTCGGTTTCGGCCTCGGTCAGCTCGCAGCCCGTGAGGCCCGCCACCGCGGCGGCCAGCGCAAGCGCTTGGCTCGTTCGGGACACCCAGGGGGATTGGTTCGTGAAACGCATAGACCGGCCTCCGGTTAAATAATACTTACAATGTTAAGTATATGTAACAATTAAGGCGGTGTCGAGTGCAGCTTTAAGGCCTTGAAACTACAAAGTTCTCAGCCAAAAAAGAGCATCCCCCCGGGGATCTGACAGCCCGGAACCTTGCCCTTGGCCCGGGCCCGCTCGAAGCGGGGTCGGGCATCCTTCTGCCAAGACTGAAGCTGATCGATGCGCGTGGAGTTCGCCGGGTGCGTGGAAAGGAACTCCGGCGGCCCTCCCCCGCCCGCTTTGGCCATGTTCTTCCAGAGCTCGATGGACTGGGCTGGATCGAAGCCGGCGTCGGCCATGAGCTCCACGCCGATGTGGTCGGCCTCGGACTCATGCGAACGGCTGAAGGGCAATACGAACCCCAGCTGCGCCAAGCCCATCCCCACCGCGATCGCCCCTTGCTGCTCCTTCGTGAGACCGCCCTTGTCGCCCGCGAGCCACTTCTGCGCGAGCGCCACCGCCACGCTGACTCCCACCTGCTGCGTGGCCCGCTCATTCCCGTGCCGCGCGATCACATGCCCCACCTCATGCCCGAGGATCGCGGCGAGCTGATCCGGCGTCTTCGCCACTTTCAGGATTCCCGTGTGCACGCCGATCTTCCCGCCCGGGAGCGCGAAGGCATTGGCCGTGGCGTCGCGGAACACCACGGTCTCCCAGGAGCGCACGCCCGTCGGGTCATGGGTCTCGCGCAGGATCGCCTCCGCCACGCATTTGACGTAGCGGTTCGTGGCGAGATCCCGCTCGATCGGGGTCTTTCGCTTGATCTCCGTGAAGGCCTGCTCACCCTGCGAGTTCATCATCGCGTCGGGAAACAAAGTTGCCTGGTTGCGGCCAAAGGGGCTGGTGCTGCAGGCAATGCCGAAAAACACGGCCAGAATCGCCCAGAAAACCGCACCCGCCGCCGCCCTGTAGGACTTACCCGTCTGTTGCATGGCCCGAGTCTACGAAGGTCCAGGCCCCTCTCCAAACAGGAAATTCATGCCGCCCACACGCGCCGTCAACACGGGGCATGAGACAATCCCGATCAAGGGCATGGAGCCCGCCTCCGATCCGTCGGAGGTAGAGAAAGCTTTGTCAGCGATTCTCACGGAGGGGAAACCGTATGAAACGCAGGGATGCGGCGTTAGGCCGAGGCGCAGCCACGGCCGTTTTTGCACTGGGAATGGTCTCGCTCGCTCTGGCAAAGCCCGCCGAGGCGAGACTTCTGCAGATCATCCACACCAACGACCTGCATTCGTACACAGACGTGTCGGCCGACGAACCCACCCGCGGCGGCTACGCGCAGGTGAAGGCGGTGATCGACCGCCTGAAGCTCGAGGCCGAGGATCGCGGCATCGACTCGCTCACGATGGACGGCGGCGACTACCTGGAGGGCGCGATCGGCTATCTCGCCGACCACGGCAAGGGCGTGTTCCGCGCCATCGACGAGATGGGCTACGACGCCGTGACGATCGGCAACCACGACTGGCTCATGGGGCCCGAGGGGCTCGACGAGATGCTGGGCGACGTGCGCCCCCGTTTCGCTTTCCTCGGCGCGAACTTCCGCACGCATGACCGCAACCGAAACGTCGCGCGCTACATGCAGCCCTACTCCGCCTTCGCCCGCTCGGGCGAGCAGGTGGCCGTGATCGGGCTCACCACAAACGAAATTCTCTACTCCTGGCGGGCCAAGGAGGGCTTCATCACCCACCCCGCGCACGAGGCGGGCGAGGTGCTGAAGAAGATTCGCTCGAAGTACAAGTACATCATCGCACTCACGCACCTGGGAGTGTCGGAGGACAAGAAGATGGTGCGCCGGAACCACGGCATCGATCTCGTCGTGGGAGCTCACTCGCACACGGCCCTGCACAAGCCGGTGTGGGAAAAAGACCAGAAGGGCAACCGCATCCCGATTGTGCAGGCGGAGTGCCACGCCAAGTGGGTGGGCCGGATCCTGGCGGACCTGCGCCCGGACGGCAAAATCGAAATTCTGCAGTACGAACTCGTGCCCGTGTTCCGCGACGGGCCGAAGGATCCGGCCATGGAGCGCCGGGTGGCTGACATTTCAGACACCCTCGATGCCCAGTACGGCGCCCGTTGGCTGCATGAGACGATCGGAGTCACCGATTCCCCGCTCGTTCGGGCGGAGAATGGCCCCACGGTCTGGGGAAACTTCGCCACGGAGACCATGCGCGAATACGCCGGAACCCAGCTTGCTCTCGACGTCGCCCCCTTCAGTGGAATGGAGCTCCCGGCAGGCCCGCTCACGCGCGCCGACCTCTTCGGGGCCTACCCGCGCGCTTTCGATTTCTCCGACCGCTACGGCTGGAATCTCTGGACGGTGAAGGTGCGCGGCTGGATTCTCGGGCTCGCGATCAAGATCGCGGTCACCCAGGGCTTTTACTTCAGCACCGCGGGTGTGACCTTCGACCTCGTCGACAAGGGCGGCGGCAAGCGCGACATCGAGAACCTGCGCATTGGCGGGAAAAAACTGGGCTGGTTCAAGCTCTACGACCTGGCCCTACCCGAGGGCATCGCGCGCGGCGCGATGGGCATCTCGCGCGCGCTCGAAATCATCCTGAAGGACCCGCGCAACACGCGCGTCCCGATGTGGCTCGCGCTGAACGACAAGCTCCAGCGCGTGGGCGTGATCCGCGAGCAGGACTGGCAGTAAAAAGGGGTCGGAGCCTTTTCTGCGTAACGGCGCGTCAGGAGGGGCTGGCTACACGCCCCTCCTGACGCGCCGTTACGCAGA
>JADZFF010000089.1 GCA_020850015.1 Bdellovibrionales bacterium
CCACGGCCCTGGCCTGGCTCATAGGTCGGTACGGGCGCCGGGTGGTGGGGCCGGAGCGCATCACGCTCGTTCATTTCCACCACGGCTGGCGAGGTCGGGAAGCGGACCGGGACGCGCGACGCGTCCGCGAGCTCGCCAGCCGGTTGGGAGTGAAGTTCCTGCTGCGCCGACTTTCCGCGGAATATCTGCGTGAATCCGGCCGCTCCTGGGAGGAGGGGGCCCGCGCGGCCCGGCTCGAGGCCTGGGAAAGGCTGCTGGCCCGGAGGCCCGGAGGCACCGAGGTCTGGACCGCTCATCAGGCGGATGATCTCGCAGAGACCGTGATCTGGCGCCTGTGCACGGGGAGCGCCGGGGGTCGCGGAGGCGGAATTCTTTTCGCGACTGGCCCCTTTCGTCGGCCCCTGCTGAATACCCGCCGGGCTGCATTGGAGCGGTTCCTGCGCGAGGAGGGACTGAACTGGGGGGAGGATCCCACGAATCGGGACGATCGGTTCCTTCGGGGAGCGATGCGAAATGCCCTCATGCCCGCGCTCGAGAAGCTATTTCCAAAGGCCGTGGAGCACCTCGCGGCCGCCGCGCTGGGCGCCCAGTCCCAGCGGTCAGGCGACAAGCCGGAGGGTTGGCCCTGGCTCACTCGGGCGGCGGACCTGCCCCTGAGGGGATCTCAGATCAAGGAAATCCAAAGGAGTGCGCGAAAGGGAAACCGGAGTGTTCCGCTCCCAGGGGGCTGGAGCCTGCGATGGGAGCGCGTGACAAACGAAATCCGTGGAGCGCCCTTGACGTCAGGTCCTTCGGTTCCCAGCTTGATCCGGGAGCGTTGGGTGCTGGAACGCGCCGAGCGTTCTCCGACGGGGCATTAGTCCCCGGTGATTCCACTGTCTTTTCCTGCGATTGACGAAGGGCGTTGATTGCGGCCTAAAAGGCCGGCGTGGTACACTGATCGTGGGGGAAAGGTGGGGTTCTCGACATGAAACCGTCTCACAAGACTCTGGCGCTCTGGCTGGTTCTCATCCTGCTGTTCGCCTTTCTCTTCAACGTCTTCGATCCGGGCAGCCGGCATCGGAAGGAGATCGCCTACAGCCAGTTCACGACCCTCGTGAAGGAGGGCAAGGTCGACGAGGTCACCTTCAAGGGCGACGATCTCATCTTCGGAACCTTCAAGGACGCCGGCGCGGACGGAAAGAAATACTTCGAGACCGTGGGGCGTAACGACAACCCCAAGATCCCTGAGCTGCTCGAGTCGAAGGGCGTTTCGTACCAGTACGAGCGGCCTGACCGCACGCCGCTCTGGCAGCAGGCGCTGATCTCCTGGGCGCCGATGATCCTGCTGCTCGTGTTCTTCTTCATGTTCATGCGCCAGATCCAGGTGGGCGGCGGCAAGGCCATGAGCTTCGGCAAGAGCAAAGCGAGGCTTCTCACCGAGTCTTCGAACCGCGTGACGTTCAAGGACGTCGCCGGCGCCGAGGAGGCGAAGGCCGACATGGAGGAGATCATCGCCTTCCTGCGGGACCCGAAGAAGTTCACGCGGCTGGGCGGCCGAATCCCGAAGGGTGTGCTGCTGATGGGCTCGCCCGGCACCGGGAAGACGCTGCTCGCTCGCGCCATCGCTGGCGAGGCCGGCGTGCCGTTCTTCTCGATCTCGGGCTCCGACTTCGTGGAGATGTTCGTGGGGGTGGGAGCGTCGCGCGTCCGCGACCTCTTCGAGCAGGGCAAGAAACACGCTCCCTGCATCATCTTCATCGACGAGATCGACGCCGTCGGACGCCATCGTGGCGCCGGCCTGGGCGGCGGTCACGATGAGCGTGAACAGACCCTGAACCAGCTTCTCGTCGAGATGGACGGTTTCGAGTCGAACGAGGGCGTGATCCTGGTCGCGGCCACGCACCGGCCGGACGTGCTCGATCCCGCTCTGCTGCGCCCGGGCCGTTTTGATCGCCGGATCGTCGTTTCGACGCCGGACGTGCGGGGCCGTGAGGAGATCCTCAAAGTCCACACGCGCAAGACTCCGCTCGCCGAGAACGTGGATCTCAAGATCATCGCTCGCGGCACGCCTGGGTTCTCCGGGGCCGATCTCGAGAACCTGGTCAACGAGGCGGCGCTCGTCGCCGCCCGCACCGACAAGAAGTTCCTCGAGATGTTCGACTTCGAGTTCGCCAAGGACAAGGTCCTCATGGGCTCGGAGCGGAAGTCGATGGTGATTTCTGAGGCCGAGAAGAAAACCACCGCCTACCACGAGGCCGGCCATACGCTCGTGGGCAAGATCCTCAAGGCTGATCCGATCCACAAGGTGACTATCATCCCGCGTGGGCGCGCGCTGGGCCTCACCCAGACTCTTCCCGAGGAAGAGCGTCTGAGCATGGATCGCAACAAGGCCGAGGTCATGATCAGCTTCCTTATGGGGGGGCGCGTGGCCGAGGAGCTGGTGTTCAACGAGAAGACTACCGGGGCCGGGAACGACATCGAGCGCGCGACGGATATCGCCCGGCGCATGGTGTGCGAGTGGGGGATGAGCGACGTGCTCGGTCCGCTGAGTTTCGGCGGGGCCAAGCAGGAAACCATTTTCCTGGGCCGCGAGATCAACCAATCCCGCGACTACTCGGAGCATACGGCCCAGCTGATCGACCGCGAGATCCGCGAGATCGTGGAGCGGAACTACCGTCGCGCCGTGCAGATCATGAAGGACCACGAGGCGGAGCTGCATCGGGTGGCCCAGGGCCTTCTCGAGTTCGAGACGCTTGATGGGGCCGAGGTGGACACGCTCATCCGCGGCGAGAAGGTGGTGCGGGCGCCCGCGCCGGCCGCGGTGAAGTCGGCGGTGGCCGGCGAGAAAGAAACCAAGAAGGCGCCTGAGGGCGGGGGAGCCTCGTCCCCGGCGCCGCTCCCGGCGTGACGACGGCGCGGTGATCGAGTTTTTCAGCCACTTCTCGTCGAGCGTTCGCCTCATCGATCTCCTGGACGTGGGGATCGTGGCCTTCATCGTTTACCGAGTGCTGCTGCTCATCAAGGGCACCCGGGCGATGCAGATGCTCACGGGGCTGGGAATCCTCGGGATCGGCTTTTTTCTTTCCTCCTCGCTCGAGCTCTTCACCACGCACTGGTTTTTGTCGCACGTCTTCGACTACCTGATCCTGATCGTGATCGTACTCTTCCAGGACGACCTGAGGCGCGCGCTCACTCACGTCGGGAAAAACCCTTTCTTCTCTTCGCTCCACGCCGAAGAAGAGCGTGAGATGGTCGACGAAGTGGCCCGGGCGGCGAGCCTGCTCGCGCGGGACCGCATCGGCGGCCTGCTCGTGATCGAGCGGGAGACCGGCCTCAAGAACTTCATCGACACGGGGTCCGCGCTCGATGCGCGGGTACGCTCGGAGCTCCTCTACTCGATCTTCATCCAGAGCTCGCCCATTCATGATGGCGCGGTCATCATCACGGAAGGGCGCATCGCCGCGGCCGGTTGCTTTCTCCCGCTTTCCACTGATCCGGATCTCGATAAGCAGTACGGCACCCGCCACCGCGCGGCGCTTGGACTCACCGAGGAGACGGACGCCGTCGTCGTGCTCGTTTCCGAGGAGAAGGGCGAGGTGCACCTCGTGAAAAACGGCAAGATCACGATGAACCTGAACGAGACCGAACTTCGGCAGAGCCTCGCGGCGCTGCTCGATATCTCGCGTGGGGGCCTCAACGTGCCGCGCAGGCTCAGAGGCTGGATCCAGCAGGCCAAGGCCCGCAGGGGAGCCTCGACATGAGCTCGATGGCGTCGAGGATGCGCGACATCTTCTCGGACAACCCGGGCACGAAGCTGATCTCGATCGTCATTGCCGTGCTGCTGTGGTTCGTGGTCCTGGGTTCTCGGAACGTCGAGGTGGCCAAGGAAATCACGCTCCAGGTCGTCACGGCGGCCAACGTGTCCATCGCGAACGAGCTGCCTGAGAAGGTGGTGTTCCGGCTTTCGGGACCGAAGGCCTTCCTGCGTACCATCCTCGATCGGCGCGATGACCCGATCCGGGTGGACCTCTCGGGTGCTCGAACGGGAGCCGTGACCTACCGGTTCTTTTCGGACAACATCCGCCTGCCCATCGGCGTGCAGGTGCAGAGCATCAGCCCGGCCTCGATCACCGTTCAGCTCGAGGAAGTCCGCTTCAAGAGGGTGCCGGTTCGAGTGGAGCTTCAGGGGCTGCCGCCGGAGGGGTTCTCGATCCTTAGCACTGACGTCGATCCACCCGAGGTGGAGCTGAAAGGGCCGGAAAGCCGCATCGGTGAGGTGACGGAGCTTCGCACGCAGGCCATCGACGTCACCGGGGCCCGGCGGGGATTCGAGCGCAAGGCGGCCTTCGAGCTTCGCAGGCTGGGAGTAGAGCTCAAGGGTGAGCCCCCCTTGGTGCGGGTGGCCGTGGCTGCCACGTCGGCCAACTTCAAGATCAAGAACGTGCCCATCCGCGTGAAGACCGACCTGCGCTATCGTCTGAGGGTTCGGGAAGTGACGGTGTTCGTGCGCGCCACGCCCGAGGACCTGGCGGCGCTCGACGAGGCGCAGGTTTTCGCCGAGGTCGAGCTGACGGGGAAACCCGCCGGCCGATACGACGCGCGGCTTCGCGTGTCGGTTCCCGACAAGGTCGCTTTCGTGAAATCCGAGCCGGAAACCGTTTCCGTGATCCTGTACTAAGCCCCTGATTTCAGATAGGATTGGGCAATGGGTAAGCTCTTCGGTACGGACGGCGTTCGAGGCCTCGCTAACGAGTATCCGATGACGCCGGAGATCGCGATGGCGATCGGCCGCGCGGTCGCTCACGTGCTTCAGAATCGCGCCGTGAGCGTGGCGAAAACCTCGCTGCCGATCGGCCTGAAGCCGCTGGAGTCGAATCGTCCGGTGCGGCGGGCGAAGATCGTCGTCGGCAAGGACACCCGTCTTTCAGGCTACATGATCGAGAACGCGCTCGTCGCGGGGATCTGCTCCATGGGCGCCGACGCCATCGTGATCGGCCCGTTGCCCACGCCCGGCGTGGCCTTCGTCACGCAGAGCATGCGCGCCGACGCGGGGATCATGATCTCGGCCTCGCACAACGCGTATCACGACAACGGGATCAAGATCTTCGCGGCCGACGGCTACAAACTTCCCGACGAGGTCGAGGAGGAGATCGAGAAGATCGTGCTCTCGACCGTGCTCGAGAAGAACCGGCCGAAGGCGGACCTGGTCGGAAAGGCCTTCCGCATCGAGGACGCGATCGGGCGGTACGTCGTTTCGCTGAAGGCGGTGTTTCCGAAGGATCTCGACCTCCAGGGCGTGCGTCTGGCGCTCGACTGCGCCAACGGCGCCGGTTACAAGGTCGCGCCCATGATCTTCGAGGAGCTCGGAGCCGAGGTCATCCGCTCCGGGGTGAGCCCGAACGGTCTCAACATCAACGCGAAGTGCGGCGCGCTTCACCCGGAGGCCGTGGCGAACCAGACGGCGGAGATGCGTGCGGATATCGGGATCGCTCTCGACGGCGACGGCGACCGGGTGATTTTGTCCGACGAGAACGGCGAGATCGTCGATGGCGATCAGATCATCGGGCTTTGCGCGATTGAGATGAAGGCCCAGGGGATACTGAAGCGCGACACCGTCGTCACGACTCCGATGAGCAATATCGGGCTCGAGGTGGCGCTCAGGGACAAGGGTATCAAGCTGGTGCGCGCCCAGGTAGGCGATCGGTACGTCGTGGAGCTCATGCGCCGCGAGGGGTACAACCTCGGCGGCGAGCAGAGCGGGCACCTGGTATTCCTGGATCATGGCACCACGGGCGACGGGGCTCTCGCTGCCCTGAAGGTGCTCGAAGTCATGCGTCGCTCGGGGAAACGGCTTTCGGAGCTGAAAAAGAGCATTCGGCTCTTCCCGCAGGTGACGAAGAACGTGCGAGTGACGAAGAAGCCCCCGCTCTCCGAGGAGCCCCTCATTCAGGAGGCCATCAAGAAGGCCGAGACCGCGCTCAAGGACTCGGGCCGGGTGTTCGTGCGGTTCTCGGGCACCGAGCCGGTTTGCCGCGTGATGATCGAGGGCCCGGACCAGCAGGGGGTCAACGATCTCGCGGATGGGATCGTGCAGGTGATCCGGAGTCGGCTGGGGTAGGGGTTTCGATGATAGCGGCACTCCCCAGGCTGGGCGTCAACATCGACCACGTGGCGACGCTGCGCCAGCTCCGCGGCACGCCCTATCCCGACATCGTCGAGGCGGCGCGCGCCTGCGAGGCCGGGGGCGCCGGGCAGATCACGATTCACCTGCGCGAGGATCGCAGGCACATCCACGACGAGGACGTGCGAAGGCTGCGTTCGTCGTTGAAAGTGCCGATGAACCTGGAGATGGCCGTGACGGACGAGATGATCCGCATCGCGGGCCGGGTGCGCCCGGATTGGTCATGCCTGGTGCCTGAGAAGCGCCAGGAGGTGACGACTGAGGGCGGGCTTGACCTGAAGCGGGCCGGGCGTCGCCTCGCGAAGGGCGTGGGTGCGCTTCAGAAGCTCGGCGTGAAGGTCAGCCTTTTCGTGGAACCTTCGCTCGAGGCGGTGAAAGCCGCGCAGGTGCTGGGAGCGGAAGCCGTGGAGTTCCACACGGGGAAATACTGTCTGGCCCGCCAGCGCGAGGGTGCCCGCGCGGTGAAACAGGCCGCTTCGGAGCTGGATCGGCTCAGGAAGGCCTGCCTGGCCGCGCGGAAGGCGGGCCTGGGCGTACACGTGGGGCACGGCTTCGACTACGCGAACGTGCGGGAAGTCGCGGCTTTCGTGGACGCCGAAGGCGGCCCGCTCGTCGAGGAATACAACATTGGGCACGCGATCGTGTGCCGGGCGGCGTTCGTGGGCCTGGAGCGCGCCGTGAGAGAGATGAAGTCGGCCATCCTGGCCCCTTAGGGGCGGGAAACGGAAACGAGGATCGCATGCGGATTTGCACGAACGCCGAGATGAGGGAATTGGATCGGGTGGCCGAGATGGAATACGGCATCTCGCCCGAGATTCTCATGGAGAACGCGGGGCGCGCGGCAGTGAGCGTGCTCTTCGATCATTTCCCGAAGGCCGGGCACCGCTCCGAGATCCTGGTGTTCGCGGGCAAGGGGAACAACGCCGGTGACGCTTTCGTGGTGGCCCGGCGGCTTCTTTGCCTGGACCGCAAGGTCCGGGTCTTCCACCTGGTACCCGGGAGCGAGTATCGGGGGGCAACGCAGCGCAATTTCGAGATCCTTCAGCGCCTGAAGGCCAAGATGATGCTGCTCGAGACCTCCTCGGATCTCGACGCCTTCTTCAAGAGCTCGCCTGGCCCCTACCTGGCCATCGACGGGATCATCGGCACGGGCCTCAAAGGGCCGTTGAACGGGATTTTCCGCGACGTCGTGGACATGATCAACGCGAACTGTCCGGATGTCGTGGCGCTCGACATTCCCACTGGAGTGAGCGGCGACACGGGCATGGTTCAGGGCGACTCCATCATGGCGGCGCTGACCCTGAGCTTCGGGTTCCCGAAGCTGGGGCATTTCCTGCCGCCGGGCGCGGGCCGCAGAGGCAAGCTCGTGAACGTGGATATCTCGCTTCCGGCGCGGTTCCGGCGCGAGGGCAACAAGCACCTCGTGAGGCGAGGCCCGCTCGCGGATCTCCTGAAAAACCGCGACCGCTACGGCCATAAGAACAGCTTCGGCCACACCCTGCTCGTGGGTGGAAGCCCTGGGAAGCTTGGAGCCATCACCATGGCCGCGAAGGCCACGCAGCGCATGGGCACGGGTCTGAGCACGGTAGCCACCTGGCCCGACGGCATGGATTCCCTGCTGACCCGCCTGCCGGACGAGACCATGGCCGTTCCGATCGCCTGGGAAGGCGAGCAGTGGGAGTACTACCGGAAGAACATCAACCACCAGTACTCGAGCGTGGTTGTGGGGCCGGGAATGGGCCGGCGGCCCGAATCAAAAGAGGCGATGGTGAAGCTCCTCACCGCCTATGACGGCCCCCTGGTGATCGACGCCGACGCGCTCAACGTCATCGCTGACCACGATCTGCACGGGCTCGTGGCCAAACGCCAGGGCAGGGTGGTGCTCACCCCGCATCCAGGAGAGATGGCCCGGCTCCTGAAGATCGAGAAGTCCGCCGTGCTGGGGGATCCGCTCGCGGCCGTGAAGAAGGCCGTCGAGCTCACCTACGGGGTGGTGCTCCTGAAGGGCGCCGCCACGATCATCTCCTCCCCGGACGACCGCTACTTCTTCAACCATTATCCCAACGACGGCATGGCCACGGCCGGAAGCGGGGACGTGCTGGCCGGAATGATCGGCGGGCTTGTGGGGCAGGGCATGGACACCTTCAATGGGACCTTGCTTGCGGTCTATCTCCACAGCCTGGCAGGCGACTTCGCCGCGCGCGCCAAAGGACACCGGAGCATGACGGCTCCGGATATCATCGAGAACATTGCCAATGCCTTCCAAGAGCTCAAAGAAAAAGGCGACTCGCGCGACTCGCTCCTCCCCGAGGAAGCGCGCGCCCATCTCCTCTAAGCTGCTCGAATCCGAGCTGGGGGATTGGGCGGAGCGCTTTGCGAGGGGGCTCAAACCCGGGGATCGCATTCTTCTTGAGGGGCCCATGGGAGCGGGGAAATCCACCCTGGCCCGCGCCCTGCTCAAGGCGCTCGGCGCGATTCGGGGCGAAGGCGCCGGAGCGGGGAGCCCCACGTTCGCGCTCGCGCACGAATACCCCGGAGGCAGTTGGGGGGAGGTGGCCCACGCCGATCTCTACCGGCTCAACAGCGAGGAAGAGATCAGGGAGAGCGGTCTGGAGTCCCTGCTGTGGGAGAGGGCCACGACCGTGATCGCGGAATGGATGTCGAAGTTCCCCTCCACCCTGGAGATGCTCGTGGAACGGCCTGAGGGAAGGTCCGTCTGGCAGGTGACCCTGGGCTTCGTCGAGGGACGGCCGGACCTGCGGAACGTCGAGTCCCGGCGGCTCGTCTGAGTCGGGCGCCGGGGGGCTCTCAGGCCGACTTCTTGACGGCCGGGACGGGAGCCTCAAGCGTCGACACGAGCGCCTCGACCTCCCGGAGCACGCTTTGCTGCGAAACGAGCGCAAGAACGCCCCGACAGGCTTTGAGCGAGCCCACCCGGACCAGGATCAGATACTCCTCGAGCGAGATTCCGAACGCCGCACGCACGACGTTCCGGTTGCTCGTGGCCACCGTATGGTTGCCAGGGGGGGTCAGTTCCACCAGGCCCGTTTTCAAGAAGACGTTCCATAGCTGCGGAACGACTTTAGGATCCCACTTCAGCCCGCGCCATACGCGCTCCTTGAAGGGCGATCCGATGAATGCGGATCCCTCGAAGTAGGGCACCTTCTGGCCGGCGGGCGGCGGTTTCATCGGAAGGTAGAGAGCCGAGGTCACGCCTTGCGTGAGCAGCTTGCCCAGAGCCTGCGCCATCGGATCCGGGTTGCCTTTGAGCTGAGCCGCGGTCCACTTCCCCAGCTCGGGGAGTTTCACGGCCTTCCGGCGTCCTGGCTGGATGCGAGTCGTGGACGTGTCTTCGTTCGGCGCCTCGGGCGCGGTGGCTTGTGGAGCCGCGATCAACACAGGCGCGGAGGGCGCATCGGCGACAGGTTCAGCTTCCGGCGTAGCTTCAAAAGCGAGGGAAATGCCGCTGTTTTCGCCTGAAACGGCGCTGGAGGAAAAAGGTTGGGGCTCCGGAGGCGAGGCCTCCATGGGCACGGCCTCCGCGGGAATCGCTTCCACGGGCGGCTGCGGCTCGAAAACGGGCGCGGCGGGCGCATAGGCTCCCGCATTCGGCGGAGCAGGGGGGGCCGTCGGAGCGCGAGGTGGCAGCGAAGGGGGCGAGCCGGGCGCGCGAGGCCCTCCCTTGGGCGGGGCGGCTGGCGGCGCCCCTTTTAAACTTTTTCGGTTGAGTAGACGTGTGACACTCGGAATCTCCCCGGCTTCGGTGGAATCGCTATCCACAGTGAACGCACGCGAGCGTGTTTTGTCGTCCGCCATCGGAAATTCCTGAGATTCCTTCCCTTCTGGGCCTATCGGAATAGTGGCTCAACCTCTGAACCTTTCTTCACTTTTTCGGCCAGCCCGCACCCAAGAGAGCTTGGTAACGCGGCGCAAGTTTTTTCTGCAGGTTTTTGTAGCCAGCGCCACCAAAGGGGAGTAAAAGGCAATGAACTTGGTCCACCTTTGGCTTTAACGCGATAGCTCTGTAAACCAGTATGCCGTGCACAGGACGAGATTGCACGGGTACAGGGCGGTTGAAATCGAAGGATGTTTTAGGGAAGAAAAGGACCAAAAAAATACGGAATATTAGTTGACCCTCTATATACGGCATGATACGCCAATATAGGTTTGTGAGAGGGGATAGGGAGGACTTTGTACTATGCGTCTAACATCAAAAGGTCGTTATGCGGTTCGCGCGATCCTGGACCTGACGTTCAACTCGAACGGCCGCCCGGTGCGGCTCCAGGAGATCTCGGAGCGTCAAAGTATTTCGCTGCACTACCTTGAGCAGCTTTTCCGCCGCCTTCGCAAAGGCGGAGTGGTGAAGAGCGTTCGCGGCCCAGGCGGCGGTTATGTGCTCTCGCGCTCCATGGACGAGATCTCCATCAAGGACGTCTTGGTCAGCGTGGGCGAGAACATCAACCCGGCCCGTGACCTGGTCGGTACCGGCGATCTGAAGAGCGACACGGTGGAGTTCCTGCTCACCAAGTCGTACTTCGAGAACCTCGGCACGATCATGCAGGAATACCTCACGACGACGTCAGTCGGCGACCTGATCCGCAAGGCTCGGGGCACGCAGGACATGCCGAAGTCGGCCGAGGAGCTCCTCGAGTCGGGTTTCCACGCGGCCTCCGCTCAGCGGAATGCCTCCAAGGAATCCGGTCTTTCTTGATGCCAACGCGGGCGCGCCCCTCCACCCCCGGGTGGTCGAGGCGCTCCGCGCGGCAGCGGGAAGCCAAGATTTTCCGGAGCTAGCGTTTTCCAATCCATCCGCCGTCCACGCCTTCGGACGCAGGAGCCGCATGCTCCTTTCCGAGGCGCGGGGGCGCGTGGCGCTTTCCCTCGGTCCTTCGGTACGCCCCGATGACGTCTTTTTCGCATCGTCGGGCACTGAGGCCAATCAATGGGTGATCCGTTCCTCCCTCGGTGACGCCGCCTCTGGCGCTCACTGGGTCCTCTCCTCCACGGAACATCCATCGGTGGCATTGGCCGCGGACGAGTGGCGCCGCGCCGGCGGAAGCGTGACAACGCTGAGGGCTGACCGCATGGGGCTCATCGACCCCGCGGAGCTCGAGGCGGCCCTCCGTCCTGAGACTCGCCTCGTGAGCCTGATCTGGGTGAACAACGAGACCGGCGTGGTTTCGCCCGTTGTTGAAGCGGGGCGCATCTGCCGTTCGCGTGGGGTCCCCCTTCACCTGGACGGAGCGCAGGCCTGGGGCAAGATCCCGCTTGTGGAGGGCCTGAATTCAGCCTCACACATCACTTTTTCCTCGCATAAGATCGGCGCCCCCTCGGGACTGGGAATCGTGGTCACACGGACCGGCGCCCCCAAGCTCAAACCTTGGATCGTTGGGGCTCAGGAGCGCGCCATCCGGGGAGGCACGGAAAACCTGCTGGGAATCTGGCTGACCGGCGTTGCCGCCGAGGCCTGCGATCCTCTGGCCTTCGATGCGGCGACCCGCCCGCATCGCGATCGGTTCGAGGACGCTCTCCAGGCCAGGATCCCAGGGCTCCGCATCCACGGGAGGGGCGCCAGGAGGGTGACGAACACCGTGAGCCTGTCCGTCGCGGAAATCGGCGCCTTCGACCTGGTGCCGGCGCTCGATCTCGAGGGGTACTGCGTGAGCGCGGGCTCCGCGTGTTCCGCGGGAACCTTGAAACCCTCGCGGGTGCTCCTGGCCATGGGCATCGATGCCGCGCAAGCCACGGCTACCGCAAGGGTCTCGTTCGGGACGGATGTCCGTCCCGAGGAGTTGGAGGGATTCGTGACCGCACTCGAGAAAATCGTCCTCCGCGCCGGTTCCAGGCATCCCGGCGGCGGGATTCGCCCGGAGGCACGCGTATGAAGGGCGAGGCCACGGAGGCCGGTACGGCCGGGAAAGTCGTTGTCGGGCTGAGCGGGGGCGTCGCGAGCGCCGTGGCGCTCGCGCTCCTCAAGACTCAGGGGTACCAGGTTCAAGGCGTGCATCTGGATCTTTTCCCCCGTCCCCGCGTACCCGCTTTCGTCGCGGAGGGCTGCGCTTGCCTGAGAATCACGGGCCGCGCGGCGGCCGAGGAGATTTGCCGCCGTCTGGGCGTGCCTTTTCATGTCGTCCCGCTCGGAGACGCCTTCGAGGAGAGAGTGGTCGACGCTTTCGTCCATTCCCGGCTCCAAGGGGAGGAACCGGCCGTCTGTTTCCGGTGCGACGCGGGATTGCGGCTCCAGGCCCTGTTCATGGCTGCAGATCAGCTGGGCGCGCCGCTCGCGGCCACTGGCCATTTTGCCGTGATCCGCAAAGACGCCTCCTCCGAGCAGGTGCACCTCCATCCGGTTTCGGATTCCGAGACGGACCAGAGCTGGAATCTCTCAGGTCTGTCCCAGATGGAGTTGCGCCGCATGCTCACTCCGCTGGGCGGGGTGCCGCTGGAGATGGTGCTGAAGCTCGCGCGGGAGTTCGATCTCGAATCCTGCCTCGCGAAGCCGGGGCCCACCCGGGTCGGCGCCTGTCTGATGGGCGGAAGCGGCGAGGTGGAGTTCCTGAAGGAGCGCACTCCCGCCGCCCTCAGGCCGGGGGGAACCGTGAAAACCGCCGACGGTCATACGGTGGGCGAGCACGAGGGGGTGTACCGCCATTACGTGGGCCAGCGTCCCGCGATCCAGCTCATGCTCCAGGATCCTGAGGCCTACCGCGTGGCCTCGCTGGACGGGTTTTTGAGCGAGGTGGTCGTGGATCGGAAGGAAAACCTGGGCCGTTCCTGGTTCGCCGGGAAGGGCACGCGTTGGATCCAGCCCGTGGACCGCCTCCGCAGCCTCAGCTGCACGGTGCGCATCACGCCGGGCGGAGCTGAAATCCCCTGCATCGTGCGGCACTTCGTGGAGGGGGCGGTGCATGTGGAGCTTCAAGGAAAGTCGGTTGACGTGATTCCCGGTCAGCCGGCGGCATTCCTCTCGGCGGGGGAGATCCTAGGCGGCACGATCATCGAGCGCGTGGTGCCTCAGGGCGAGGAACGCCCCCCCGTTCCCAAGGGTTGAGGCTGGGCATGAAGTACGCGGTACGCACCCTGGGCTGCAAGGCCAACCTCTACGACAGCCAGCTGATCGAAGCGGAGCTCCAGCGCATGGGCCTTTCTCCCGCCGCGGCAGGGGAGCGCGCTGACGTCTGCGTGGTGAACTCTTGCACCGTGACGAACGAGGCCGAGAAGCAGAGCCGGGGCATGGCTTCGCGGCTGTCGCGCGAACATCCGGGAGCGAAGGTGGTGCTCACCGGTTGTTCGGCGGAGATCGCGCCGGAATCCCTCCGCGCCGCGCGTGGAGTGGATTTCGTGCTTTCGAACCGCGACAAGCCCCGGTTTGGCGGTCTGCTGAGGCAGGCCCTCGGCGCTGACCGGGGCGCTTCGCCCAGTGAGTCGGCGGGCCAGGCGGAGCTCCTGGGCGACGCACGTGGGTACGAGGAGCTGCGTTCGCGTCACCCCCTCGACAGGGAATGGCCCCTGCCGGAGGAGGTCGCTTTCACGCCGTCGGAGCTCCAGCGCGAGGGGGAGCCGCCTCCTGGCGTCGCCAGGAACAGCTCCTCGCGTACGCGGGCATTCCTCAAGATTCAGGAGGGCTGCGACTCCTTCTGCACGTTCTGCATCATCCCCTACGGGCGCGGGCCGAGCCGGAGCCTCAGGGCCGGCGACGCCGTGGCCCAGGTCCAGCGCCTGGTGGAGCAGGGCGTGCGCGAAGTGGTGCTCACCGGCACGAACATCGGGCAATACGGCATGGACTGGTCAGGCGGCGGCCGCACCACCGACGATGGTTACGGCGACTTCCAGTTGGAGGCGCTTTGCCGCGCGATCCTGGAGCGGACCTCGCTTGAGCGTCTGAGGGTCAGCTCGCTGGATCCCGGGGAGATCAGCTCCGGCCTGCTTGCGCTCATGGAGTCCGAACCGCGCTTCTGCCCGCACTTCCATGTTTCCCTTCAGAGCCCGCACTCACGCATCCTGCGCCTGATGAAACGCAAGTACGGCGCGGAGGAGGTGCGCGGCACGCTCGAGCGCATCGCCGCCCTGGGCACGTCTCGTCGCCCCTTCGTGGGGATGGACCTCATTACCGGGTTCCCGGGTGAGTCGGCCGAGATTTTCGAGGAAACGCTATCGCTGCTCAGGGCCCTGCCCTGGGATCGGCTTCATGTGTTTCCGTACAGTGAGCGCGAGGGTACTCCGTCCACTCGGCTTCCGGGCTCCGTGCCTGTGGGGGAACGGAAGCGCAGGGCGCGCGTACTGAACGCCCTCAGCCTGGAACGTCTTCGCGCCCGATACGAGGGCACCCTCTCCGAGGGGCGCCTGCTCGACGATGTGCTCATCGAGGGTCCATGCCGAGGTCCCGACGGTCAGCGGCGCTGGGCGGGAGGATACACCCGCGATTACCTGAGGGTGTTGCTGCCTCTCTCGGATTCCACCACCGCGGCGCGCTCCAACGCCGTGGTGAGCGCGCGCGCGCTCAGCCTCGCCGTCGACCCAGCGGGCGGCGACGTGGTGCTGCTCGCAGCCAGAGCCTAGAACTCGGGGTACTTGGAAGAGGAGCGGCAGCGGTACCGGTGATGGTCGTACCGCGCGTTCGTCGTGAACTCCTGGCGCCACTCCGGATCGAACTTCGGGTCGCGGTTGCAGATCGAGGCGTCATCGAGGTTGTCGATCTTGATGAAACCTTTCTCCGCGAGGAAGCCCATCTTCACGTAAAGGGGTGTGATGGAGTTCCGGATGCCCCAGTTCACATGCTCGGGCTTGTCGGGGTTGCCGGCCTCGTAGCCGTTCTCGCACATCTCGTAGAAGAAGGCGCTTCGGACGCTCCAGCCCTCGTTCAGGGACCGGAAGAGGCCGGCCAGCATCCCGGTGCGGTCCTCGCCCACGGTGCAATGGAAGAAGATCCGGCGTCCGGGTGTCTTCAGCACTTCCCGGAGAACCAGGAGCCCTTCGCGGACTTGGTTGCAGGCCTCGGTGTACTGGGCGTCGCCGAAGCCCCTCCACTTGAAGGGGATGTGGCTCACGCGATCCTCGAGCTCGGCGAGGCCGAGCTCCCGCAGGGACTGGATCTGCTCCTCAACCTCGTTGTGCGTCTCGTTCTTGAAGATGAGGAAGTCGGTTACGCCCTGCTCGAGCAACTGGCTCAGGAGCTCCCGGGGGGCCATTCCCCGAATCACGGCCGAGGCTCCGGGCTCAAGCGATCCCGCCACCAGATGCGTGTTCGGCACCGAGATCCCAGGAATCTCCGAGGGGAAAGGCGAGGTGAATCCCGCCTGCGCCGCCGAGGCAAGCCCAAGCGAAAGCATCAGCGCGGGGGCGATCATTCGGGAGGAGCATTTGAGAATCGACATGAGCGGAGGCCTTTCAGTCGGGGCGGTAGAAGGGTTGATGAACGAATCTTTTAGGGCCTATAGCGCTTCGCGTCAAGGCATGTGGGATTCAGATCAGGGGTGGAAATAGCGGGTGGCTATATCGTTGTATCCACTGGCGTTTGGGCCGCTGACCACGCGTTTCAGACGGGCAGTGAGGGGGTAGAGGCCGCGTTCGCCCGGTATCCTGACCCGCGGCCAGCTGAGCTCCACGCTGCCCTGAGGGGGAATCTCAGGAATGGCCAAGGCCTCCGCCAAGGCGACGTATAGGGGTTCGGGCCCGGTGTCGGCAAGGTGCTCGTTGGAAAGGATCTCCAGCGCCAGGCGCTCCGGCGGAGCAGGGGTGGCTCCGAGGTTGCGGACCCGCACGCGGATCTCAGCCGAAGCCGCCTGAGAGCTGACCGAGCTTGGGCTCCAGCTCAGGTCGTTCACCGAGAGCGCGGGATCCGCCTCCCAGGGCTGGAAACGGGCGGGGCCCGCGTGGGCTTCCTGGATGGGCGAATGTCGCTCGAGATGGGAGGCCACGGCTCGCCAGCCTTCGATCCCAGTATCGACCAGGAGGTCGAGGGGGACGGGCGTGCCCGGGACCACCCGGTTCAGAAACTCGATCGACTTCAGCACGCCCCCCGTTGCGGCGAGGGTCACGGTATCGGAGTCTTCCAAGGGCCGGCCCTGCACGCGCACGCTCTTCAGGATCCCGCGCTCGTCGCTGCCGAGCCAGGACATGCCGGGTGCGGATTCCGCGAGCGTCCTGGACATCATCAGCGGATCGAACAGGACCTCGATGCCCGACCCGTTCAGCACTCCCATGCTTGCCACGGCATCCGTGGAGAGAAGGAGCGCAAGGAGGCGTTTCAGCTGTCGGCCCAACAGGGGGAGCCTGAAGATCGTCCAGGTCTTCCCGGTGTGGGGGTTGTAGATCGCGGGAAGCGCGTTCATCACGTCGGCCGTTCGGAGCGCGCCCCGGTGAAGCGGCCCATAGATGAAGGCGGTGTTCTCGAGCACGAGGTCGGCTCCGCTCGCCTCCAGGATCGCGTCCGCGGCGAAATTCGACATCGGGGCCTCCGGGCCGTCCCGGTGCAGGTGAACCCGCGACTCGCCCGCGTGATCCGAGAAAATCGGCCCGTGGATCGACTCAAGCTGCCGCTCGAGCCCCTCCACGCGGGAGAGGATCGCGGGATCCTCGGGAATGCGCGAGTCCATCGGGATGAGGCGGTAATCGAGAAGCCCGACGCGCCCGGTGGCGCGATCGAAGGAGAGGTCCATGCGGCCCAGGTACCTGCCCCAGGATCCCGCCTCGACGATCCAGGCGTCCGGCGCTCCGATCCGGCTCACGCGCTCGGGGACGTGCAGCGTGCGGTGGTCATGCGCGCCCACGATGAAGTCGAGCTCGCGGGCCACTCTGAGCACCTGGCGGTCAGCCGCGATGCCGTTGTGGGAAAGCCCGATGACCACATCCGCGCCGGCCTCCCGCAGCTGCTTGGCGAGGCGCCGGGCGGCCAGGAAGGGCTCGGTCACCTTCACGGGCTCCAGATAGGAGTCGTAAATCTTCTGGTAGGTGAGGAGGCCGATCAGCGCCACACGGAGTCCGCCCACCCTGCGCACCACGTAGGGTGGGATGAGCTTCCGGAATTTCTCCGCCTGCGCGTAGTGGGAGGCATCGGCGTTGGCGCCGACGAGAAGGGGGCGCCTTTCAGCGCTCTCGACCGCCTCGAGCAGCGTATCGGGCCCGTTGTACCAATCATGGTTCCCGACAACGGCCACGTCATAGCCGATCTCGCCCATGAGATTGAGAGTGTCCCGCCCCGTGGTGAGGTTGTAATAAACCTGCCCCTCGGACCAGTCGCCGCCGTCCACGAAGAGGGTGGGGAGACCTTCGGCGCGCACCCGGTCTGCCGCCGTTTTCAACCGTGCGATGCCGCCGCGGCCGAGCTCGTCGCGCTCCGGGCGGAGGTGGGAGTGCAGGTCGTTGGTGTGGATCAGGGTCCACCGAAGGGGCGCCTCGTCCTGGCCCGCCTGGGCGCCCAGGCCAATTCCCATGGCCATCATCATCCCCAAAGCCCAGACGAGCTCTCTTGCCGAGCGTGCATTCCCCATGAAATCCTCCGTGAATCGGGGTCATGGTACCGGGCCTGCCCACGAGAACAAGGGCTTATGCGCCGCGTTGTTATTCTTGACCGGTTCAGACCCTTATCATAAGGCTGAGCTCGAGGTCTGCTACTCATGAAGTTGACGCGGCTCCAGGAGCGCATGGGCTATACGTTTGGGGACCGGCGTGTCCTCATCCAGGCCCTTACCCACCGTTCCTACGGGCACGAGCGCCTTCAGGAGCTTCCTCTGGCGCTCCGAGACAACGAGCGACTGGAGTTCCTGGGCGACGCCATCCTGGACGCCGTAGTGTCCGATATCCTTCTGGAAACCTACCCCGAGTGCAACGAGGGCCAGCTCACGAAGATGCGCGCGGCAATCGTGAACGAGCGCACCTTGGCCCAGGTGGCCACAGGCCTCGGCCTGGGTGAAGCGATTCGGCTCGGAAAGGGCGAGGAGCTCACGGGCGGAGGCACGAAACCCTCGATCGTGGGCAGCACGCTGGAGGCGTTGATCGCCGCCGTGTACCTCGACGGCGGGTTTCACGCGGTCTACCCCGTGGTGCGCCACCTGTTCGCCCGCTGTTTCCAAGAAGAGGAGGGGCAGGGCTCCTTCTACGACCATAAGACCCAGCTTCAGGAGCTCGTTCAGGCCCGATTCAAGGTCACGCCCTCCTATCATCTGCGTGGGACGCGCGGCCCCGACCACGCAAAGGAGTTTGAGATCGAGGTCCGGATGCGGGGCAAGGCGCTGGCCCAGGCCTCGGGGGCCTCTAAAAAGCAGGCCGAACAAAATGCAGCCCGCCGGGCCATCGAGCTCATGGGCTCGGAAGCCGGCATGGATCTCTGATAGAGAGAAGACGCCGTGAATCCCACCCCCATGAACACTCCCGAGACCGCCTCAGTCGCCGCCCGCAAAAGCGGGATGGTGGCCATTGCCGGCCGGCCGAACGCCGGCAAAAGCACGCTCTTGAATCGAGTGGTGGGCGAGGAGCTTTCCATCGTCACGCCCAAGGCCCAGACCACGCGCGAACAGCTGCGTGGCATTCTGAATGCCGAGGCGCATGGGCAGATGGTGTTCGTGGACACGCCCGGTATTCATCGCGCGCGCGAAGGTGGCATCAACGAGGCGATGGTGCACCAGGCCCGTATGGCGCTCGAGGCGCCAGACGCCGTTTGGTACCTGGTGGATCCGCTTTCGCGCCTGGAGCATGAGGAGCCCGTGATCGAGCTGCTTAAAGGGGTGAAGGCCCCTGTGTGGGTGGTGCTGAACAAGAGCGATCGGCCCGTTCCGAACCCCCGCCCCTCGGCCGAGCCCGTGGCGCCCATCCTGGGCAGCGACGAGGGGTTGGCCTCGCTGATGAAGGCGCTCGTGGACTCGGGGCTTCGTTTGGAAGGCACGCGCAAAATTTCGGCCCTGAAGGGCGAAGGGGTCGCGGAGCTGCTGGCCGAAACCTGGGCGGCGCTTCCAGAAGGTGAGCCCCTGTATCCGACCGACGACTCGCTCTCCGACCGGCCCCTGCGGTTTTTCGTTTCCGAGAAGATCCGCGAGCAGCTTTACCTCCAGCTCGGCGAGGAGCTGCCCTATGCCTGCGCCGTAGAGGTGGAGAGCTACCAGGAGGGCACCGCGCTCGACCGCGTGAGCGCCATCCTTCACGTGGAGCGCGACTCCCAGAAGGGCATGGTGATCGGCAAGGGCGGCGCGAAGATCAAGGGCATTGGCAGCTGCGCGCGCCGGTCGATCGAGACCTTCGTCGGCAAGAAGGTCCACCTCGAGCTTCGCGTTTCAGTCTGGAAGGACTGGAGCAAGAACCGCGAAGCCTTGAAGCGCCTGGGCCTGGATCTGCCGCCGCTGGCGCGCCACGGGCGGTCGCAACGGAAAGAGGCCCGTGCATGAGCACCGAACGCGAAACTTCCTCGAAGGAGCTGACGCTCCTGATCGTGGGCCGCCCGAACGTAGGCAAGTCCACGCTCTTCAATCGCCTGGCCGGCCGCAAGCAGGCCCTCGTGCTCGACGTGCCGGGCGTGACCCGCGACCGCAACGAGGCGCGCGTGAGCTGGCGCGTGAACGACCAGCCCTACACCGTGCGCCTGGTGGACACGGGGGGCTTGGCTGGCGAACTTTTCGACGAAGAGATCGCGGCCCAGGTCGCGGCCGGAATGCGCGAGGCCGACCTGATCCTGGCCGTGTTCGACGGCCGCGCCGGATACATCCCACAGGACGCCGAGGCGCTCGAACGCGTGCGCCGGCAGCCTGAGTTCACGGGCGTGCCGGTGCTCGGGATCGTGAACAAGATCGATCACGACGGCGTGGAAGAGGTGGTGCATGAGTTCCACGCCTCGGGCCTGGACGAGCTCATGACGGTCTCGGCCGAACACGGGCGCGGTATCCTGGAGCTGCAGGCTCGGGTGCGGGAAATCCTCGAGGCCGAACCCTCTCCGGAAGAAGAGTCGGCCGAGCTCGACCGCGCGCGCAGACGCAAGACTGGCTCGCTCGTGCCCCGCATCGCCGTTTTGGGCCGGCCCCACGTGGGCAAGTCCACGCTCGTGAACGCGCTCCTTGGCCGGGAGCGCATGATCACGAGCCCCATGGCGGGCACGACGATCGACTCGGTGGACAGCGAAGTCGAGCTCGACGGGCACCCCTATGTTCTCGTGGATACGGCCGGGATTCGGCGCAAATCCAAGACGGAGCAGGGCGTGGAGGTTCTGTCGGTCGTGCTCGCGCGCAAGGCGCTCGACCGGGCCGACATCGCGCTTTTTGTCGTCGATGCCGAAGCTGGGATCTCGGATCAGGACGCGAAGGTGGCGGGGCTCTGCGACGCCGCCGGGACCTCGGTCGTGATTCTGGTGAACAAGTGGGACCTCAAGGAGAGCAAGCCGGGCGCGTCTCGCAAAGCGGCGGCCGAGCAGGTTCGCCAGGGGCTGAAGTTCCTGAGCTGGGCCCCAGTGGTGTTCACGAGCGGCCTGAAGCGCGAGGGCCTCGAGGGTCTGGGCGACCTGATCCACGACGTGCTCGAGCAGAAGGCCGCCAAGGTCTCATCGAGGGACCTGACGGAATGGATGCGCGAGCAGCTCCTCATTCGCAATCCCAGCGGCGCGCGCCTCTTCTTCGCGCACCAGAGCGGCACGCATCCGCCCACCTTCGTGGGCCATGTGAACGACCCCCGGAAGGTGCACTTCAGCATGGAGCGCAACTTCATCAACGGCATCCGCGAGCGCTGGGGTTACATGGGAAGCCCGGTGCGCCTGAAGTTCCAGGCCTCGAAGGCCCGCGGGCTCGCCAGCAGCCGGTCGTGATCTCTCACCACGTGAACATGATGCTGCCGGTGAGGGAGTAGAACATCCCGGTCAGGTCCGGCACGCCGTTGCCGGAGAAGACCTGGGAGTTCGTGTCCGCGTAGCTCACCACATATCCTTTGGCCTCGAGCGTGAAGTACGAGCGGCGGGGGGAAATCGCGAACTCCAGCCCGAACCCGAAGTCGAGACCGAAGGTGCTGTCCGGGGTGAGGGTTTCCTGAGTGGCGTCGAACTCGTTCTTGGCGAAGCTCCCGCCCCCGATGAGGAGGTAGGGGTTCGCGAAGGCGATCGCGGCCGTGACGTCGCGGGTGCCGAGGTAGTACTTGAAGTCCACGCCGAACTGGAAAACGCTCACGTCGGTGTTCTCGGTGGTCGGCGGCGCCTGGAAGTTGTGCGACACGGTGGCGAAGAAGAGCTGCACGCCGACCTTGAGGTCGAACCAGGCGTGCATCTTCACCGTGATCATTGGGAATCCGCCCTTCCAGAGCAGGCCCCGGTTGCCGATCACGTCGTGGATGCCGGCTCCCGCGCTGATGCCGAAGAAGCGGCCGAACTGAAAGAACTCGATGTTGTGGACTTCTTCCTCGGCTTCGTTGAACTCGCCGAACTCGGTGAAGGGCGTCTCGGCGAAGTCGTCTTCCTCCGCCTTCTCGGTGGCGCCCGAGGGCGAGGCGCTCGTGACGGGGTCCGCAGCGCGCGCCGGCAGGGCCGTGAGCGCGAGCCAGAGGGCCAGGATGGCCGCGTGCGCCCTAGAAGTAGAAATGGATGCCCGCATCGAGGAAGCTCGCTCCGAAGGTTTGCAGGGCGAAGTCGCCGGACAGGTTGTTCATGCGGCCGCCGAACTCCATGGTGAAGCCCAGGCTCTCGATTCCCGGGATGAAGAACTCGGCGCCGAAGCCGCCGAGAAACTCAGCGCCGGTCTGCCCGGATGCGCCGACGACTCCGCCTCCGACGACGAATTAGAAGTTGAGATTCGTCTCGTAGAAGAGATTCTTGAAGAGCTTCACCGCGGTGACGCCGTTGCGGGGGGAGGCCGTGTTCAGGCCCACGATGGCTTCGAGCGCGATGTCGCGCGTCAGTCCGTATTTGAGGCTCAGGCCGGGAACGCCTCCCTGCTCGCGCGTGTTGGCGAACTGGCCGTTGAAACCCAAGCCCAGCCGCGCGTGGAGGTCCCGCGCCTGCGTGGGCGGGCTCATCAAACAGAATGCGGCCGCGACGAGCGGAATCAGGCTGGCGCGGTGGATGCGGTGCGTGAGCGGTGCGATGCTTGGCAATTTCACTTCACATTCAGGGTATCTACAGGCTTTCTTTTTGACAACCCCGGGCCCGCTCCTCTACACCCAAACCTATGCCTTCCACCTCCTCGTCGACCCGTCTGGACCGAAAAGCACTCAAGAAGCCCGACGCGCTCACGAAGAGCCTGCGTGGGTTTTTTGACCGTCTCTCGAAGCGCTCGCGCGAGCTCGCGATCGCCGGGGGCGTGCTCGTGGCGCTCGCCGCCGCTGCGGCGCTGTACCTCCAGTACCGCGACTCGAGGGCCTTCGAGGCCGCGGGCTCGCTCTTCGAGGCCCGCCAGGCGCAGCAGAAAGAGCTCAAGGCGCTCGCTCTGAAGGAGCCGAAGAAGGAAGCGCCGAAGAGCGCGAAGGGCGACGCCAAGAAGAGCGACCCCGCCGAGGATTCAGGGGAGCCGACGGCAGACCAGATGGTGGCCGCGAGCAGGCGTTCTCTCGTCGTGGCCGAGGCCTATCCAACGGCATCCAAGCTTTTGGCGCAGGTCTCTGAGCGCTACTCGGGCACTCGGGCGGCCTTCGAGGCGGAGGGGTTTCTGGCCGACCTCTATTTCAACCACGGGCACATGAGCGACGCGGAAACCTGGTTTGGCAAGGCCGCGGCGAACGCGCCCACCTCGCTGGAGCGTTCCTTGGCTCTGATGGGCTTAGGGGTCGCGCAGGAGAATCAGAAGAAATACAAAGAGGCGCTTCAGACCTATCAAGGCGGGATCAATGCGGGGCAGGCCGCACTCAAGGGCGAGTTTCTGATGGCGAAGGGCCGCTGTCACGAGGCCCTTCAGGAGAAGCAGCAGGCTCGCGACACCTACCAGCGCATCCGGGATGAGCTGAAATCCACCGGATACGCCCGCGCCGCCGAGGCCCGCCTGGCCGAGTTGGGGACTTGATCCATGGCGGACCGATCCTGGATTCGCGTCGCGGCGTTGGCCGTCTTGTTTACGCCCTTGCTCGCCTGCGGAGGGCGAAACCTCCATCGCGGCCAGTCCGCCGATCCTGAGGTGCTCCTTCGGGCTTGGACCTTGCCCACCCACGGGCCCTTCGAGGCGGGTGAGCGTGGGGCTGAGTTCTCGAACGCAGTGTTGCACGATCAGACCTTGATCTTCGGCTCGGAGGGGATCGGGGTGGTTTCCCTTTATCCTCAGTGGGGCCAGGTCCGATGGGTGCTGCCGCTTCCGGGCGGAGTCAGAAGCGAGCTTCTAGCAGCGGGCGACGCCGTTTATTTTGGCGGCGGCGACGGATTCCTTTACTCCGTGAGCGCCGAGACCGGGCGCGTGAACTGGCGCTACGAAGTGCGAAATGCCGTAGTGTCGAAGCCAACGTTGGCCGAGGGCCGCCTCTTTGTCACCGCGTCAGACGATACGGTTTACGGCTTCGATGCGGGGAGCGGAGAGTGGCTCTGGCACTACCGCCGGCGTTCGACGCCTTCCGCGAGCATTCACGGCGCCTCGAGCCCCCTGGTGAACGGCGACACGGTGCTCGTGGGCTTGAGCGACGGATTCCTCGTCGGGCTGGGGCTCCAGGACGGGAAGCTGAAGTGGGAGCGCAAGCTGCATACGGGAAACAAGTTCACCGACGTCGATGCTCATCCCGTGAAAAACGGAAGCACCGTGTACGTACCTTCCTACGACGGCCAGGTGTACGCCCTCGATGCACGCACGCAGGAAGTGCAGTGGAAGGCTGATGCGGGCGGCAGCCGGCAGGTGCTCGTGGATGATGCCCGCGTGATCCTGCCCTCGTCCGACGGCCATGTTTACGCGCTCTCGAAGGAGAGCGGAAAAACGCTCTGGAAATTCGAGCTCGATGGCGGAGTGCCGACGCAGGTCGTGCAGGCAGGGCCCTACCTGGTGTTCGGCTCCACCTATCAGTATCTCTACGCACTCGAGTCGGCGACGGGCCGGCTCGTTTACCGCTTCAACGCGGGCCACGGCACGGGTTTCTACGGGAACCCCACGCTCGACGCCTCCGGGAAGCGCATCTACGTTCTTTCCGGCGCGGGAAATCTCTACGCGCTCGCAGTGAAGGACAAGGAAAGGAATTCGCGGTGGGACGCCACGAGCGTCCGGCCGAGCCGCTTCCATTTCGACGGCGACGAAGCGTTCTGAGGGAAAGACGGCTCCACGCTTCACCTCTCCCGCTTTTTTTCTTTTACAAAGACGGAGTCGGTTGCTTTAATCGCGGCAAATGGGCGAGTGACTTCGCGGACTGCGGCGGCTGAAAGCCGGCCGGGGGCGCGGAGACTGAAGCCTCAACACAACAAGCGCGGCCGGAGACGGCCGCTCAAGGAGAGCGATAGATGAAATCGGCGAACAAGAAGGCCTCGAAGTCCTCGGGTAAGTTCAGCTTCCTGAACACGCTGCACACGGAAATCCCCGCGATCGCGCAAGTGACGCGCGCCGGTCAGGTGAAAATTCAGCGTAAGGCCCTGAAGGACACCCTCGAGGGCGTGTTCAACGCGGGCGTGGCCGCCGCCGCCGCGGGCGAGCGCGTGAAGTTCCCCGTGATCGGGACCCTGGTCCGCAAGGACGTTCCGGCCCGCAAAGCCGCCAAAGGCGTGAACCCCTTCACGGGCGAGCCCATGATGATCAAGGCGCGCAAAGAGAGCAAGAAGCCGCGTTGGTCGTTCCCCCGGAACATGAAAGAGACCTTCGCGAACAAGAAGCACTGGTAAGAGTTCTCGAAAGTTGAACTGAGTTTCAGTTCATACTGGCCCCGGAGCGGACACCCTTGATCGACACCTCGGTCTCCCGCTTCGGGGCTTTTTTGCGTCTGCCGGGCAGCAGGAGCGCCGCGCAGAAGGGCAGCAGCCATTCGAGGGAAGCAGCGGCCTGAGTGAGCGGCGGCTGATCGGCCGAACGCATCAGGGTTCCCCCGCAGCCGCCCCCCGGAGGGTTCTGCGAGGGTTCCACGAGGGTCAGCCGCTCCGTCGATACAGCCTGCCCGCCGCTCGTGGTCGCGGTCACGGTGGCTTCACCCGCGGCGAGAGCCTGAGCCTCGCCGGTTCGAGAGTCGATCCGGATGCGGTCCGCCGGTTCGGCGGAGTAGCTCAGGCCGCCCTGGGCGCTCCGGGCGGAGAAGGTGAACCGGCTTCCCACGGCCAGTGTCAGGCGCCGGGGCCAGAGCTGGAGTCCGGGCTGGCGCAGAAGCTCGAGCGCGAGGCCGGCATCCAGGTCTCCGCCCGTGGAGAGGCGCCCCGAGTAGGCGTCCCGGGGGTTCGTGGCCGCGAGAAGCAGGTTGCGCAGCTCGGTTACCGTGAGCAGGGGGTCCGCCGCGAGCGCTAGTGCCGCCACGCCGGAGACCATGGGCGCCGCCATGGAGGTGCCGCTCAGACGTTTATACCCTCCTGCAAGGAAGGTGGAGAGGATCGAGGAGCCCGGAGCCGCGAGATCCACGCTGAGCTTCCCGAAGTTGGAGAAGCCCGAAAGCGTTCCGTTCTCCGCGGAGCTGGCTACGGAAAGCAGGGTGGGGGATTCGTAGCTGGAAGGGTAGTGGGGTTTGTAGTCCGTATCGGTGGTGTCGTTGCCGGCCGCGGCCACGGCGAGCATTCCCCGGGCGTGGGCGTGATCCAAAGCGTCCGCGAGCGCGCGGGAATGCCCGGAACCGCCCCAGCTCATGTTCAGCACGCGGGCCCCCTGTTCGGCCGCGTAGAGCACTGTTTTCACTCCGTCGGCGGTGGATCCTGAGCCGTCGTCCCCGAGGAACCGCACCGCCATCAGGCGCACGCGCCAGTTGAGTCCGGTGATGCCTTCCGCATTGTCGCCCTCGGCACCGATGATCCCGGCCACGTGCGTGCCATGGCCCTGGACGTCGCTCGGGTCCGCGTCACCGGCGGAGTAGTCCCAGCCGTGCACGTCGTCCACAAGCCCGTTGCCGTCGTCATCCATGCCGTTGCCAGGCAGCTCGCCGGGGTTGGCCCAGAGCTGGGCGCGGAGGTCGGGGTGGTCGAGCGCCACGCCCGTGTCGCTCACGGCGACGACCACCGCGGGCGATCCCTGCGTGACATCCCAGGCGCGCTCGGCGCCGAGGCGCCGCATGCCCTCCTGCTCGGGCCAGCGCGTGTCGTTTGGCGAGGCCACCGCCCGAACCACTTGGTCGCGCTCAACGAAAGCGACGCTGGGCTCTTTCAGCAGTTCCTCGAGCTCCGCGTCGCTCGGGCTCGCTCCGTCCTCCCGGCGGGCCTCCACCCAGCCGATGGCTGAGTACCGGTGGAGAATCTTGAATTGCTTGCGCGCGAGCGCGCCGCTGGTTTCGTCGAGAGTGGCGCCGGCCGCGGCGCGCACCAGAATCGTCGCCGCGATCTCATCCGGCGTCTTGGACTCGGCTGCATGGAGGGGAAAAACGCTCAGGAGGGCCACGACGAGAAAAAGTGGGGCGCGCATGCCTTCAGGCTAGCGGCTGGACGGCGGATCAGGAAGTGGATTCCACGCGCGTTCGGGTCAGGCGGTCGTGAACGGCGAGGCCTTCCGCGTCGCGCCACGCGGGCACATAACCCCCGCCGAGGGCCGCGGAGGAGCAGACCCTTCCTAAATGCCTCGCGCAGGCGGCGGCGAATCTCAGGCGCCGACCCGTATCGGTGGCCACGCGGAGCCCCATCAGCCGCTTTCCTGGGGTGGCGCCCAGACGCGATTCAAAAACGGCGAAGTAGAGGAGCTGCGCCAGGGCGCCCGCCGCGAGGGCCAGCCCGGGCGAAGGCGCGGCGGTGTTCGTGATGAATGCGCGCGTCAGGGTCGTGATCAGCACCGCGAAAAAAACGCAGACGGAGCTCAGGCCCAAGTCGAGGGCGCCGGCCCAGACGCGGCGCTCGAATCGGGCGATCGGATGAGGCGGCCCGAGGGCGGGGATCAACGTGAGGCGAGGCGCCCCTTCCGCTGAGCCCATGAGGTCCGCGGCTTCATGGGTATTGGGAAGCCCCTCGGTCCAGAGGCGGGCGTTGGAGGCGAGCTCCCCGCGGCGCCAGCGCTCCTGCAGCTCGGCGAGGGAGAAGGGCCCCTCGGATCCGCCTTCCGAAAGCAGATACCAGGAGGACTCAGATTCGGCGGCGGATCTTGCGGAACTCCCACGGGGCGGGCGGGCCATCGATGGCACCTCCATGCTTTCTCGATCGGGTGCCGGTGGGGGGGCCTTGAGGGGCCGGCAGATCAGGTGGAGGCGGAGTCTGCCTGGAGGACCAGATTCTTGACGGCTTCCGAGAAATCGCGCCCTCCGTTGAGCGAGGGGACCAGGCGCAGCTCGGAGCCCCCCGCCTCGTGGAAGACCTCGGCGGCGCGGATCTGGATCTCCTCGAGGGTCTCCAGGCAGTCGGCCACGAATGAGGGGCAGACCACGGCCAGCGTGCGCACGCCGCGGCCCGCGAGCCCCCGAAGCGTCGATTCGGTGTCGGGGCCGATCCACTGGGCGCGCCCCAGTCGGGACTGAAAACTGAGGCTCCATCGCGAGGGCGGAAGCTTCGCCCGCTCCGCCAGGGCCCGCGCCGTGGCCACGCACTGGGCGCGGTAGCAGCCCGGCGAGGCGGGGGGCCGCGCGAAGCTGCACTGTTCCCCGGTGCAGGTGCCGGTGGGATCCGAGCGTTGGATCTGCCGCAAGGGCAGCCCATGGAAGCTGAAGAGGACGTGCTCCGCCGGAAAGGCCGAAAGCGTTCGCGAGAGCCGGTCCTGAAAGGCGGAGAGAAAGCCCTCGTCCGCGTGAAAGGGCGGCACCAGACGGGGAGAAGCCGCGTTCACGCCGAATACCCTCCGGTGTTCGCGCCGGATCACCGAGGCCGCGCCGTCCCAGGCGGCGAAGCTGTGCTGGGGATAGAGCGGAACGGCCACGATCCGGGCGCAGCCTTCGTCGCGCAGGCGGGAAAGGGCCGCGCGCACGGAGGGTTGGCCTACCACCATGCCGAGCTCCACCCGGTAACCCTCGCCCAACGCCTGAGCCACTCCCCGTGCATGCGCCAGGGAATGGACGAGCAGGGGCGAGCCCTCGGGGGTCCAAATCTTGGCGTAGGCCTCCGCCGAGGCGCGCTTTCGACGGGGCACGATCAGCGCATTCACCAGGAACCAGCGCGCGGGCCATGGAATGTCGATGATGAAGGGGTCCATGAGGAACTGACGCAGGTACCGCCCCACGGCCTGAGGCTCGGGTGCCTCCGGCGTCCCCACGTTCACGAGCAGCACGCCGGTGGGAGCGGCGGCGGGAGCCTTTGGCGAAGTTTTTGGGTGGATTTCGCCCTTCATCCGAAGTCTACTAGCCGAACTCTATGTATCTGGAAAGCAAGGACATCGTCGATCGGCCGGTGGATCAAGTGTTTGCCCTCGTGAGGGATGATCTCCCCAGGCTCGTGCCTTACATGCCCAACGTGGACCGCATCGAGGTCTTGAGCCGCGAGCAGAAGGACGGCGAGATCCGCATCGTGAACCAGTGGTTCGCGAAGGCCGAGATCCCGGGCCCGCTCAAGAAGGTGATGAAGCCCGAGTACTTCTCATGGAAGGACACGGCCACCTGGATCGATGCCAAGAAGTGCGTGAACTACAAGATCGAGGCGCTTGCCGCCAAAGGGCTTTTCTCGGTGAAAGGTACCAACACCTTTTCCCCGATTCACGACGGCGAGAAGACCGAGCTCAAGATCGCCTGCGAGGTGGAGATCAGCCCCGAGAAGATCCCGGGGGTGCCGGGTTTTCTGGCCCGCGGGCTCAAGACCCCGCTCGAGGCCCTGATCCGGGCGATCATGGAGCCCAACCTCACGAGCCTCGCCAAACAGATCAACAGCTACTTCAAGAAAACGGGCGCCTGAGGGCTCGTCAATCCGCTGGCGGCCGGAGCGGATTCCCCTCTCCGCGCCTCCGCGAATGGGTCAAAGCTCGCGCGGTTCTTACCGAAAAGTACGGTTGGGACCGGAGGGCCTTTGAGCGAGTTTCAGGAATCAGATTACTCACCGATTCTCCTCACGGCGATTCGCCGGGGCGTGGTGTTGCCCTTCGACTGCTATCTCCTGCTGCGGGCGAACGGGCGGATTGTGAGGTACGTGGCGGCGGGCGAGGCCTTCCCCGAGGGGAAGCTCGAACGTCTCTGGAACCACCAGGTGCGACAGCTGCACATCCACGTGCGGGATCAGGGGGCCTATGAAACCTATGTTCGAGGGTTCCTGGAGAGCGCCGAAGGGAAGGCGGCGGTGGCCGAGCTCGCGCGCGCGGGCGACCTCGGGAAGGTAGAGGGGGTGCCCGAGTCCCTGGCGGCGACCTTCGAAGCGATCGTCGCAGAGGCGCCGCCGGTAGCCGAGGCGCTGGGCGACGTGGCCCAAGAGGAAATTCCCGCCGCCGAGCCCGAGTCCGCCGAATCAGCGGAAGAGCCAGTCGAGAAACCCGCTGAGGTTCCGGCTGCGCCGGTGGAACCTCCATCGGAGGCCCTCAGTCAGCACGGGAGGATCATCCAGGTTCTTCAGGGCGGCGTGGAGTACCTGGGGGGCCGTCTCCGCGTGGTCGACACCCTCACCGGCGAGGAGAAGGAGACGATCCGCTCGGTGACGGACCGGATCCAGTCGGACATCCAGAAGGCGCGGGGAGCGAAGGGCGGCGAAGAGGCGGTTCAGATCATCCACGGCGTGACCCTGAGGATCCAGGACGAGCTTACGCGCGTGAAAGGGCTCCTCGGCGACGACCCCGACCGCATGCAGGCGGTGAAGCCTCATCTGGAGCGCGTGAACCGGCAGCTCGCGATGCTGGATCAGGCCTCGCGCGCGGCGCATGAGCGGAAGGATGGGGCCGCGCCCTCGCAGCTGATGCGCATCGCGGGCCGGGCCTGGGACGAGGTGCAGACCGACATCCGCGCCATCCGAAACCTTTCCGAGCCGAAGGACCTGGAGCTGGTGCAGGGTTCGTTGACGGCCATGGTGCAGGGCCTGGAGGAGGTGCTCGGCGCGAAGCTCTCCCTCGGATCCGGATCGCCCGGGACCGGGATCGCCGGCGCGGCGCGGTTCATGGATCTCGTGGATCAGGTTCACGGGGGAGCCACGCGCGTGGCCGCGCTCGCCAGGGCCGCCGCTGGCGAGCTGCCATCGGCGAGCCAAGAGGTTCAATCGAAGGCCGCGCTCCTGAAGGAGCTCGTCGCGCAGGTGGAGCCGTCGGCCGCGGGCGGGGCAGTCGGCGGAGGGGGGGCAAGAGGCTCGCTCGTCGCGGCGGGGGAAGCGGGAGCCGGGGGCGGCGGAGGGGGGGCGAAAGGGTCGCTCAAGGGGCAAAGCATCCATGAAGGCGAGGGCGGCGCGGCGCCGGCCGGTACCAGTGCCTCGTGGTCGGCGTCGGGCGGCGGGCCGGTGGACCCGCGCTTGGCCGCGGTGGTGAACGAGCAGAACCGCACGATCAAGGAGCTCGTGGGGCGTTTGCGGTCGGCCAAGGGCATCTACACCATGATCCTGAAAAAATGGGAGGACCTGAAAGCGACGGGCGCGCAGAGGTTCAGCGACGCCGAACGCTCGCTGGCCGAGGATCTCTCCACCAAGATCCAAGGCTTCGGCGAAACTTACCTTGGCACCGAGATCGCGTCTCGCAGCCTGATCTCGCTCAATCTCCGGTTGGGCGAGATCACGGGGGTGAAGGCGGAGGGAGTGGGGGAGATCCAGATCAAGGAAAAGGCGGAGAACTCGGACGAAGGGGAAGGCGGGGAACCCGGCCTCAAATCCAGCAAGGATCTCCAGCTTCCCCCTGAGAGCGGAGCGAACGCCTCGGCGGAGGAACTCCGCTCCGAGAACAAGATCCTGCGCGTGCAGGTGCAGAACGCCAAGGCGCTCCTGGAGAGCTGCGAGAAGAAGATTCACGAGCTGAGCCGCCTGCATGAGGACGGCAGCGGCTACGCCGACTCGATCGAGAAGGAGCTCGCGGCCCTGACGGAGGAATACGAGAAGATCCGCGTCAAGTACGACGACGCCGAGGGGAGGGCCCACCGCTCGGTGGAAGCCGCCGAGGCCTCGGCCCGCGACGCCTACCAGGCCAAGCAGGAGGCCTCGAACAAGGACGAGATCATCCGCGATCTCAACTCCAAGCTCGACACGCTGGAGTCCGAGCTCAAGAACTACCGCGGGATGGTGCGGGCCGTGGGCGATCAGGTGAAGGTGACGCCGGAGTTGCTTGAGCAGATGGACCTGCCGCCCGAGGCTCGCAGCCAGCTGCGCGAACAGGAGGCGGCGCTGCGGCGCTATGAGAGCGAGATGGAGAATAAGCGTGGCGAGCTGAGGCAGCTTCGCAAGGAGCTCGCGCGCCAGATGGGCAAGGCGCAGGAAAACGCGCTGTTCAAGAAGCAGATGTCCCAGAAGTTCGACAAGATCAAGCTCGACGTCGACATGGCCCGTGGGCGGGAGTCCGGGTTGAACCGCAAGGTGATCATGGTGACGAACCTGCTCGACGACTCTCGAAGGAGTATTTCTAAGCTGACCCAGGTGAACGAGGAGCTGCGCGCGGACCGGATGGAATACATGAACCGCACGAACCAGGCCCTTCGCGACTACAAGGACATGATGAGCAAGGCGAACACCCTCGATCGGCACGTCCAGGCCGAAATTCAGCGCGGTAGGTCGCTCGTGGAGCAGAACGAGACGCTGAAATCCAAGCTCCGAGAGATCTCGACGCGGTTTGCCGACCTCCAGAAGGAGTTCAAGTCGCTCGAGGGCGACCACAAGCGCATGAAGCGGCTCATCGACGGCTCGGACGGGAGCGCGCCGATGGGCGGCGGGGAGAACAGCCCGATCGTGCTCCAACGGAAGCTCGATGCGCTGGAGCAGGAAAAAAGGACGCTCGCCAAGTGGTACGCCGACGAAAAGAAGAAGAGCGGGCAGCTCGCGGCCCAGATCAAGAAGATGAAAGAGGGAGCGGGCGGCGGCCAGGCCGCCTAGGATCGCGGGCGCTAGGTCTTATTTGGTTTCGCATATCCTCAGCGGCTCGCGCCACCAAAGTCCCGGTCGCGTTGCGCGTTGCGAAGGTCGTCGATACACTCGGCGCCAAGGGGAATGCGCCAATGCAACTACGACGCGCGAGCGGGACGCTCACGAGTGCGGCGATCGGGTTCTTTCTGTTTTTGTGTCTGGCGCCAGACGCGCGGGCTGCGGAGGTTGCGCTTTCGCCCGACGGCAAGGCCTGGATGACCGAGGAGTCCGGCATACGTGTGCTGAGGCTCTCGGGCACGGAGGTCGAGATGGCGGCCCAGCACGGGGCTCTCGCGCGCG
>JADZFF010000090.1 GCA_020850015.1 Bdellovibrionales bacterium
AGATGAGGAGGTTGGGGGCCTGGCGGCCGACCGCCTCGGCGGCGTCCTTGAAACCGGAGGCGGTCTCGATCCGGCTCTGGGGCACGCCGAGCTCCGTCAGGATGCGCGCCACCGACGAGCGGATCGGCGCGCTCTCGTCGACGACCAGCACTCGGAGCTCTTTTGGGACCACTGAGATAGTCTCGGTCATGTCGGTAACTCAGGCGTCCCGCATCTTCTTCAGGAGGTCCGACACATGCCCCTGGCGGCGATTGATCTCGAAGATCAACGTGTTCCAGGTGAGCGCGTCGATCTTGAAGAACTCCAGAGTGACGGCGTCGCGATCGCCCGAGGCCTCGATCTTCGCCACCTTTCCCAGCCCCTCCACGTCCAGGTCCTCGCGGAAGCCGCGTGCCTCCAGCTTCAGCTCGAGCTGGTGGCCGATCGCACAGACCTTTCGCGGGATCTCGAGGATGGCCGACCGCTCGAGCAGCTCGAGGAGGCGGACGGCGGGCGCGCCAGGCGCGGGTATCGCGAGCCCGGAGGTCTGGTTCGTGAGCTTGACCTTCAATTGCAGCCGTTCCGACATGGAGTCCCCGGATCAAGGGCCTGCGCTTGCCTCCGGCACTCAGTCCTTGTCGGGAGTGGCCTCGGGCGATCCGCCCTTCATGTGCATCCCGCCCTCATACTGGCAGTGGCGCCCATGTCGGCGTTTCGCCAACATGCAGGGCGCGCTCAGCGCGACGACCGTGGCCAGCACCACGAAAGGATACCACCACTTCGCCTTGGGCCACTTGTACATCACGACAAGCACCTTGTTCCAGGCGACGTACATCAGCGACGACGCGATCACCCACCAGAGCGTGCCAACGCCGATCGCGGTCAATAAGCAGCACCCACCCCCACCACACTGTCCTGTCATGCACATTTGTCTTGAGTGTAACCACGTCCCCGGGAGAATGCTACCTCAGGAACTGCACGATCTCCTGCGCGAACGCGTTGGGCCGCTCGTTATGGATGGAGTGGCCGGTGTTCCGGAAGAACACCGCCCTGCCCGGGGTGTTCACCATGCGTTCGGCGGTTTTCCAGGTCGCGGTGAAGAGGTTCGTGAAGTTGAAGTCGTCCTCCTCGCCCGCGGCAAGCAGCATGCGGGTGCCGTTCTGCAGGTAAAGCGGCTGCGGCAGATCCGGGGCGCCCTGGTGGGAGTAGACGATCTGCTCCACCGCAAGGCGCCAGTGCCAGAGCCGGAAGTTGCGCGTATAAGTCTCCTCGCGCTCGAATCGCGAGGCGGCCAGCGCATCCACGAAGCAGGGCCAGCCCCGGCGCCACCAATGCTCGGGCTGCGAAGGCACGATCACGATCGGTCCGATCGCGACGGTTCCGCCGAAGGCCTCGTCAAAGAACTGCGCGCGCCTGTCGAGAGTCTCCTCCAGGCGCGTGGGGTCGCCGCCGGCACGCTCCCAAGCAGTGGCCACGCCGATCTGCTTGAAGATGTCGGCGCCGTCCGCGAGACTGCCCCAGATCGAGGCGGGCGACCAGCTCACCACGTTTCGCACCCAGGGGAGATCCACGCGTCGTCCCAGCCGGAGGGTGAGGTTGCCGCCGAGGCTTCCGCCCAGCACGGCCTGAATGCGGGCCTTCACGGGTATCACCTCCTCCAATGCGTCGACGAAGGCCGGTACGAACGACTCCATGAAGTCCACCACCGGCACGCGGTGGGTGCCGCGCGCGTTGAATCCGGGAGGGAAGTGCCGCTTGTGGCCGATCACGCCAACGTCCGAGACGGACTGAGGGTCGAGCTTGTCGGCGTAACCCGCCGAGGGGAGGTCCATCGAGATGAGGGTCCAGTTCTCGCCGGTTTCGAGTGCGATCTGGCGGAGCGCGCGCTGGAGGTCGAGCGCCTCCTCTAGACGCGAGTCCATGCCATGCACATAGAGGAGCACGCGCGCGTCAGCGGCGAGCGAAGGGCGTTCCACGCGCGGGAGGGCGCGGTCGTGCGTGTTCATCGTCATGACGGCGGGTTTGGGCTTGGCCAGCGCTTCCATGATCACGTATCGCGTCCGCACCACGTGGTTGCCCACGCGCACGCGGAGATCCTGCTGAGCGAAGGGCGCGGAGGGGACGTTCACCGGGCGGTAGGGCGAATCGTCCTCGCCGGAAACGGCGATCCAGTCGTAGTCGTCGCGGTCCTGCGCCAGACCGCCCGCAGCCAGGACCTGGGCCACGCCGTAGGCGCGGTTGAGCGATTCGCCGGCCGCGCGGAAAAGCGTGGCCTGTGGGATCCAATCCAGATCCGGGTCGGAGCGGAGCTCGGCCGCGAGAGCCTCCTCGGAAAGCTTTCCCTGCGCGTGGAGCGAGCGGAAATGGAAATAGGCCCTTTCGCCGGTCACGCTGAGATCGGCGTAGGCCCGGCCGAAGGGATGGTTCTCGAGAGCGAACTGCTTGGCCGAGGCGAGCAGGTTCCTCCAGGGGGCGGCGGCCTGCGCGGCGGCGCGGATTCGGGGGATCAGCCGCCCGGTTTCCTCGGTGAACAGCGCGGGCGGCCGGTAGAGCTTGGCCGGATGGCAGCTTTCGTCGACGCCGGGAGTGATGATCGTGCGATTGGCCGCGACGGTTCCGGCAGGCGCGGGCGGGCGATGCCCCATGGCCTGCGCCCGCGGCGCGGCGGCGGTCCCGGCCGCGAAGGCAAGGAACGTGGAAATGAATATTGAAAGGACGGCTGGGCGGCTCACGGATCACTCCTTTGGCCGGCGGGGGAGAGACTTAAACCATTTTAGTCGGGAAATGGCAAGAAAAAGGGGTCGGAGCCTTTTCTGCGTAACGGCGCGTCATATCGCGTGTTCCGATGGGATCAGTCCTCAAAAATCGCCATAATGATGCGCCGTTACGCAGAAAAGGCTCCGACCCCTTTTTGCTCGGGTTGCAAAAGGCTCCCTGGCCCCATAAGCGTCAGGGCATGAGTCTCACGACCCGCCTGCTGGCCCTCCTGATCCTGGTCTCGCCCGCTTCGGCCCTGGCCCTCGGCAAGAAGCCCGTCGTGCAGCCGGAGCCCGAGCGTGAGTGGACGATGCTCGTGTTCCTGAACGGCAACAACGACCTCGACGAGTACGGCTTCTCGGACCTCAACGAGATGGAGACCGTGGGCTCCACCGACCAGATCAACGTGGTGGTGCAGTGGGCGAGCATCCGCAACGGCGACACCCGCCGCCTGCTCGTGAAGCGCGACGACGATCGCGACACCGTGACCTCGCCCATCGTTGAGCGGCTGGGCCGCAAGGACATGGGTTCGTACCAGGAGCTCGTGAGGTTCGTGGAGTGGGGCGTGGAGCGCTATCCCGCGCGCAAGTACTTCGTCGTGGTCTGGAACCACGGGGGGGGCTGGCACCGCCGCCTCCAGGGCATGCTCCAGGACATCAGCTGGGACGACCTGAGTGGCAACCACATCACCACAGAGCAGTTCGGCGGCGCGCTCAAAAAGATCGCGCGCAGGATCGGCCGCCCCGTGGACTTGCTCGGAAACGACGCCTGCCTCATGGCGATGGCCGAGGTGGGCGCGGAGCTCGCGCCCTCGGTGCGCGTGATGGTGGGATCGCAGGACCTGGAGCCGAGCGACGGCTGGCCCTACGACGGCCTGCTCAATCGCTGGAGCGCGAAGCCCGAGGCGACCGCCGCCGAGGTGGGCGCGATGCTCACCGAGGAATTCGTGAAGTCTTACCAGGGCGGCACGCAGGGGCACGACCAGGTGACGCTTTCCACGATCGATCTCGGCAGGCAGGACTCGCTCCACCGCGCGATGGCCGCCCTTCGCGCCGAGATCCTGACCCTCGGCGCCGCCGACCTTGAGCGGGCCCGCGCCGCTGCGCGCGCCGCGTTCCGCTTCGACTCGGAAGATTACGCTGACCTCGGCGACTTCCTGGATCTCCTCGCCGCGCAGAACGTCTCGGCGCTCTCGCCCGAGGTGCTCCACAAGGCGCGCGCCGCTGTTTCGCGGGCGGTGCTCTCGAACGATTTCACCCCGAACTTCGCGCGCGCGCAGGGCCTGGCCTTCTGGCTGCCGCGATCGAGCGCCGACTACCGGCAGTATGCTCGCCGCTACCGCAAGATGAGCTTCCACCGCGCCACCGGCTGGGCCGATGCGGTCGAACGATTGATGCGCTGAGCCGCAAAAAGGTCTCCGACCCCTTTTTGTCTTTTTGTTGCCTGTCGGGCCACAGCCCCCCACATTGGAAGGGCTCCAAATCGATGAACCCGCGTCCGCGGCCCCACCGGGTCCGGAGGAGGCCTTGTGACTCTCTTGCTCAAACAGATTTTCGGACTCTTCAAGCTCCTCAACTCGGACAAGGGCACGAGCCAGATCGCGGCCGGAGTGGCCTGCGGGCTGGTGCTGGGATTCACTCCGGCCTTCTCGCTGCAGACCCTGCTCGTGGTTGCCGTGATCCTCCTGTTCCGAGTGCAGGCCGGCGCGGCCTTCCTCACCGCGGCCTTCTTCAAGGTGCCGGCCGTGTTCCTGGACCCCGCCTTCGACCTCGTGGGCGGCTGGGCGCTGGAGCTTGAGGCGCTCACGCCGATCTACACCACGCTCTTCCACATGCCCCTCGTGCCGTTCACCCGATTCAATCACAGCGTGGTGATGGGCTCGGGAATCGTGGCGCTCGCGCTCGTGGTCCCGACCTACTTCCTGAGCCAGAAGCTCATCGAGAAGTACCGCGACACCGTCGTGGCCCGCTGGAAGACCACCAAGCTCTGGAAAGCCTGGACCGGAACAACCTTCTACAAGTGGTACTGCACCTACGAGGATCTCCATGGCTGAGAAAACCAAGAAACCGAAGAACAAGGGCCCGATCCGTTTCGAGGCGATCGTGCCGATCGCGCTCGTGTGCCTTGGCGTGGGCGCCTACTTCACGCTGCTGTTCGACTGGCACCTGCGTCTGGGCATTCAATATGGGGCCACCCTCGCGAACGGCGCGGAGGTGAATGTGGGCTACCTCCGCACGAGCTTCTGGAACGCCACGTTCAAGATGGGCGAAATTCAGGTCACGAACCCCGAGCAGCCGGAGCGGAACCGCGTGTCCGTGGGAGGGATCCACCTCGATCTGCTCTGGGACGCGCTCCTGCGGGGGAAGGTCGTGATCCCCACGGCTGGCATCACGAACATCGCGCTCAATACCGCGCGCTCATCCCCGGGCCGCGTGCTCCCGAAGGACAGCG
>JADZFF010000091.1 GCA_020850015.1 Bdellovibrionales bacterium
CCTTCTCCGCCGGGGTGACTTTCTCGGCCGATCCCGCGCCCGCGAGTGTCCAGTCGATCTCGAAGATCGAGCCTAGCTTTTGCGCGAGCTCACCCGAGCGCGCCAGCACGCCCATTTCGTGGATGTGCCCGAGCGCGCGCCAGTCGAAGTTCTGGCTCCCTACGAACACGCGCTCGCCGTCCACGATCCAGTATTTGGCGTGGAGGATGCCGCCCGTGAGCTTTTCGATGTTCAGCACGCGCGCCTCCAGGTTCGGGATCGCGCGCAGCCGGTCGAAGGTGGCACGGTAGGGCTTCAGCAGGTCGCTCGAAACCATCAGGCGAATCTTCACTCCGCGTTTCCCGGCGCGCTCGAGGGCGGCGATCACGGGCTCAAGCTCGGGCCCGCGCTTCGAAGCGCTCGTGTAGAACTGTGCGAGGTCGAGTGTCTTCTGAGCCTGATCGGCGAGCTCCACCCAGACGTCCTTCGCGAAGCGGAGCTTCGGGTCCGCGAGCTCGGTCTCGGCGGGCGCGCTCTGAACAAGCTCCAGAGCGGGAGCCTTCGCTGCGAGCGCGTCCGACGCCGTGGTAATGGCCATGAGAAATACCCCCGACAGAAGGAAAGTGTGCATGGGGGAGGTTCTGCCTGCGCGGGCGCGCCTGGGCAAGAGGGAGAGCGCCGTGAGACGCTGGACGAGAATGAAGCGTGACGCGGCGAGCTTACGGCGAAAGTCTAGGCCGCGCGCTTGAGCGGCTCTGCGCCCACGGCAACCGCGTCGAGCGCGTCACGGGCGGAGGCGGCCGGGCGGCCCACCTCTCCGGCCTTTTCCCACTGGGAGAAGGCCTGGAGGAACACCTTCACGAGCTGAAGGTCGAACTGCGAGCCCGAGAACACCTTGAGCTCCTTGAAGGCGTACTCGAAGGAAAGGCCCTTCCGGTACACCCGCGAGTTGGTCATGGCGTCGAAAGAATCGGCCACGGTCACGATCCGCGCCACGAGCGGGATCTGGTCGCCCGAGAGGCCGTCCGGGTAGCCGCGGCCGTCGATGCGCTCGTGGTGGTTGCGGATGCCGGGCATGCAGAAGCGGAAGAAGGGGATTTTCGCGAGTGGCTCCACGATGCGCACGCTGTGGAGCGGATGCTCCTGCATGGTCTTGTCTTCCTCGGGCGTGAGCTTCGCGGGTTTCTTCAGGATGGCGTCGGGCGTGCCCATCTTGCCCACGTCGTGCAGCATGCCTGAGAACTCGCAGAGCTTCTGCTCATGCCAGTTCAGGCCCGCGGCCTCGGCGATCAGCCTCGAGAGGTTGCCCACGCGGAGGCAGTGCTCGAAGGTGTAAGGATCTTTCGCATTGAGAGCGGCCATGGCCATCTCGATGGCGTGCCATGCCCAGTCGGGCGCTTCGCCAATCAAGGCTTCGTGTCTCGGTTTCGGTAGTGCGCTCATCAGTCCCCCGTACGCAGCGGAATCCCCCAACGACCAAGCCCGTCTCCGAAAACCCCCGGGAGAGCGGACCTAATAGTTGACAATAATAGTTTATTATTGGACGGGAAGGGGTGTCAATGTGCCGGTGTAGAAAAATTCAGCCAAAAATCTACTTAGATTTCAACTGATTAGCCACCGCATGAGCGGCGCGGGCTGCCGCGGCGGGGTCGCCAAGGTATCGATTTCGGAGCGCTCTTACGCCCCCCGAGGCGGGGCATTCCAACTCATAGAGGAGGGGAATGCCGGTGGGGATATTGAGCTCCACGATGTCGGCGTCCGAAACGCCGTCGAGGATCTTCACCAGAGCCCGGAGGCTGTTGCCATGGGCCACGATCAATAGCCGTGTGCCCTCGCGGATCTGCGGGATGAGGGTGCCCTCCCAGTAGGGGCGGAAGCGGGCGATGGTGGTCTTCAGGCTTTCCGTGAGCGGAAGCTCAGCCGGATTCATCCCGCGGTAGCGGAGATCGTGCGCGGGCGCGCGTTCGTCCCGGGCTTCGAGCGCGGGCGGCGGGGTATCGAAGCTGCGGCGCCAGACCTTCACCTGGTCCTCACCGTACTTCGCCGCGGTCTCCGACTTGTTGAGGCCCTGAAGGGCCCCGTAGTGGCGCTCGTTCAGGCGCCAGCTGCGGCTCACGGGGAGCCACATGCGGTCCATTTCCTCGAGCGCGAGCTGATGGGTGCGGATGGCGCGCTTGAGAAGAGAAGTGTGGGTCTCGTCGAACTCGAATCCCTCGGACTTCAACAGCCGCCCGGCGGCGCGCGCCTCGTCGCGCCCCTTCTCGGTGAGGTCGACGTCGGTCCAGCCGGTGAAGCGGTTCTCGAGGTTCCACTGGCTTTCGCCGTGGCGGAGCAGGACGAGGGGGAGAATCTTGGCGGGCATAGGCCCTTTATCGCGTGGAAAGGGGCCTGATGCAATCGGGCCGCGCGGGTCCGCGAGGACACAATGGTCTCAGGTGGCAGACATGGGCCATTCTTGGAAATGGGGAACCCTTCCGCATGAAACCGAGGAGTCAGACTCGAGCCGCCCTGCCGCTCCTCGCTTTGGCGTGGGGAGTTCAGGCCCTTGCCGGTCCGGGCGATCCCCCGGAGGACGTCACAGGAGCGGCCGGCGTGAGCACGGCCGTCGCCGGACCCGCCACCGCCTCCGGAGCCATCGCGGGCATGGGTTGTCCCACCTGCGCGCCGACGCCGGCGCTGCTTACCCAGGTGAACTCCTGCTCGCAGATCGGTTCGGTGACCCGGCCCAACGCGGAAGGCTCGGGTGGAGGGGTGGGGCCCGCCTGCAACCACATGTCCGACGCGAACTACCAGCAGATGGTGTGGCTGAACCTCACGGGGCTTCGGGTGCTCAACGACTCGCGGGCCGCGATCGCCCAGCGCATGAGCTGCCTCCTGGGTGTGCCGATCTCGGCCGGTCAGGTGACGGACGCGCTCGCCCGCATGAGCAACCTGCTTTGCGACACCTCCGGCACCGCGAATCGCGCCTTCGTCGTGGCTTGCGGCAGCAGGGGGATCGGAGCGACGGCCTCCTGGGGCGGCGGCCTGCCGTATTCCCCCGGCTCTCCCTCTTCTGATTTCTGCGGCAGCCTGACTTTCAACGACACCGCCGTGAGCCGCGTGGACGACGCCGGGAATCGGGCGCGGACGGCGGCGATCGGCAGCTCGTCCTACCAGTCCGCTGCAACGAACTGGGAGTTCCGGAAAACGGATCTCGTGGACTCCATCCTCCACGAAAACACGCACGCGCTCGGCAGCATGTTGATGAGGACCGTGCCCGGAGCGAGCATGTCCAACCCTCCGAGCCGCAGCTGCTCCGTCGGCCCCCTGCCGCGCCAGTACCGGCCGGGGTGCCGCTTCTTCGACGGCGATCGCGACACGCGTCTCACCATGGCCATCGGCACGCGCGGCTTCGACGAGTCCACCTACCGGCCCTACGCCACGGTGGCCGCCGCTGACCAGCAGATCGCCTACTTGACGCGCGAAATCCGCTCGCGCCGCGGGCGCGCCGAGGCCGCCATCCGCCGAAGGACGGCCGGTCGGACACTCACGGATGCCCAGACCCGGCTCGTCACCGAATACGAGGAAATGCAGCGTGAGAAGGCGCGTTACGGGGCCGCCCGGCCCTGTTCCGTGGCGCTCGATGCGGATCCCAACCTGATCTACACCGACCTCGACAACGCCACGGCCTCCGCCTGCGGGGGCGCCGCGCCCTCAGGAACCTTCCGCAACGAGTCCACCGCGCGAGCCGTGGCCCGCGACATCATTGCCTCGAGCTCTTGCGGCAATGTGATGTCGCGGTTCTTCGACGGCTACCGCGTTCGCCGCCCGTGAATTGATGCGGCGTTACGCAGAAAAGGCTCCGACCCCTTTTAGGGCGTCGCGCAGCCCTCGTAGCGGATGTTCAGCCAGGGGCGCTCGAGATCGAAGGGGTAGGTGTTGTCCGTTCCCTGCACGAGCGTGCCCATCGCCGAGGCCGGTACGGCCACGTGGAGTTCGTTCGTCTCCTTGTCCCAGGAACACCAGTCCATGCAGCCGTTCTTGAGTTCCCGGTTGCAAAGGAAGGTCGGCGCGCCCACGGACGGCAGGACGTAGCTGCTCTGCTCCTCGATGCTGATCCCGTGCGCGGGGTCGTCGAACTCCGCCACGAAGACGCAGATATTGCAGGGCCAGAGCTGGTCGTCGGGAAAGAGGTCCGAAGGGTTCCCCGGAGTAGCCTCGGGTTCCGGGGCCGGCTCGGGATCCACGTCGGAACCTGGCGCGTAACACTGCTGGACGTAGTCCGCCACCGCGGCGGGAGTCGTCAGCGTCTGCTGGAAGGTGTTGAGGGCATGAAGCGTGGGAGGCCACTGCTGGCCGGTGGAGTACCCGCCCACGGTCCGCTGCTGCGCGGAGGCCGTGACCTCCGGGAAGATCACGGGCCACTTGGGGCTGATGTCCACGATCTTCTTCGTGCCCCAGAACGGCAGGTCGAGCGCGATGTAGAGCCTCAAGCCCGCGGTGATCGAGAATCCGCCCGCGACCGTGACGCCGCCCCACATGGCGGTAGACGCGAAGCGATTGCTCCCGAAGTCGAATTCGCCCGAGACGTGGTGATGCGCGCCCTCGGAGGAGCCGATGTTGAACTGGTCGGAGACGCCGGCGCGGAGCTTCGGTTCCACCCAGATGTAGGCGTCGGTGGCGCTGAGGAAAGAGAGTGAGTTCACCCAGGAAGGCAGAAGATCCGCGGGGTTTTCGGGGTACTTGAGGCGCGCGGAGGCGGAGACCTCAAGTGAGGGCATGGCCTCGTCGGCCGAACGCGCCACCGAGAGATCCAGATCCCGACGGACAACGGGGCCGCTGCTCGGGGGCGTCCAGATCTCGGGTTCGGTGCGAGGGTCGCGGTTGCCGAGCCCGAGTTGGCTGCTCCAGCCCTTCTGATGGTCCTGCATCGTGTTGAAGGTCACCAGGTTGTCGCTGGCGTTGACCCCCGGGTTGAAACCGAAGAGGTCCGTCAGACGTACCGTGGCCCCAGGGCTCCCGTAGAAATCCTGGAGGTCCTGGATGGAGTTGCCGTCGTAGGGCGAATCCACGACCGTCGTGTTCGCCGCGTAGGAAAAGGAGGGCTGCACGTTGAAGGCGCCGATCGGCGTGGGCACCGAGAAGCTCGGGGGCTTCAGGGTCATCGACTGGAGCTTTTCCTGCGTGTGCACGTCGAGCCCGTAGCCCGCGGTGATCGGGTGGCTGCCAGCGAGCGGGGGCGCGAACTCGTCCGAGTAACGCACGAGCGCGAAGCTCCGTTTCGCCACGTGGAGGTCCTGGGTAACGACGTCGATCTTGCCCAAGATGGGCAGCTCAAGCTTCAGCTTCCGGTAGCCCCAGAACTCGGGGTTCACCCGCGTCCAGCCAAGAAAGCCGATCTCCTGGGTGGCGCTCACGGTCCCGATGCCTACGTCCACCGAAACCGTGGCTTTCTGCGCGCCCGCCTTGCTGGAGGAGAGCTCCTTCAATGAGCACATCACTGCGTCGGCCATCAGCTCGCCCGAACCGCCCATGCCATTCCAGTGGGCGCCCGGTTTTTCGGTCGAGTTCATGCGCGTGCCCATGAAGATCTGGCGCGCGTAGCTGTTGCAGCTCGAGGATTGATCCAGGCACGTGGACCCGACGATCAGGGTGCAGAGTTCCCCGAAGGCGTCCAGCACCTCGGATTCAGCGCACTCCGTGTCCACATTGCCGCGTACGGCCTTGCCGTCGGCCAGATCGCCCAGGTCCGGTTGGTCCGGGCCGGGATCACAGTGGGAACCCATGAATACCAGGCCAAGCATCAGTGCGCCGAGCGGGCGCAGACCCTTCAGGAGGCGGGGCAAATGAATCATAGGCTGCGGCAGTATAAAGATTGAGTGTTTTTGTCAATGCAGAATTACGCGGCAGGCCATTAATTCACCCCTTGAAACTTATTTAGATTACCCCCCACACTGAAAGGGAGCCTGACCCGAATGGTCATGTGAAGCGACAGTCACGGCACTCAAAATGAGCCAGAAGAACGTTCTCGTCATCGTCGAGTCCCCGACCAAGGCCAAGACCATCAAGAAGTTCCTTCCCAAGAACTTCGTGGTGGAGGCCTCGATGGGTCACGTCCGCGATCTGCCGCAGTCCGCCACGGAGATTCCTGCTTCGGTGAAGGATCAGGAATGGACGAAGATCGGCGTGAACATCGAGAAGGACTTCGAGCCGCTCTACGTCACGCCCAAGGGCAAGTCGAAGGTGATCCAGGCGCTGCGCGCCCGCATGAAGGACGCCGACGAGCTCTACCTCGCGACAGACGAGGACCGCGAAGGGGAATCCATCTCCTGGCACCTCATCCAGGTGCTGAAGCCCAAGATCCCCGTGAAGCGCATGGTGTTCCACGAGATCACCAAGAACGCGATCCTGAAGGCCATCGAAAACCCGCGTGACCTCGACGAGCGTCTCGTCCGTGCGCAGGAAACTCGCCGAATCCTGGATCGCCTCGTGGGCTACACGCTTTCGCCGCTGATCTGGAAGAAGATCGCCTACGGGCTTTCCGCGGGCCGCGTGCAGAGCGCGGGCCTCCGCGTGATCGTGGACCGCGAGCGCGAGCGCCTGCGTTTCGTGAAGGCCTCGTACTGGGACGTCGAGGCCATGCTCGAGAAGGGCGGCAAGGAGTTCGCCGCGAAGCTTCTCTCGATCGGCGGCACCCGCATCGCCACGGGCAAGGACTTCGACGAGACCACGGGCAAGCTTTCCGAAGGCAAGACCGTGCGCATCCTGGGTGAGGCCGACGCCGCCGCGCTTGTAAGCAAGCTCCAGGGCGCGCCTTTCACGGTGACGTCGGTCGAGGAGAAGGAAACGAGCGCGCGCCCGGCGCCGCCGTTCATCACCTCCACGCTCCAGCAGGAGGCCAACCGGAAGTTAGGATTGAGCGCGTCGCAGGCCATGCGGATCGCCCAGCGACTGTACGAAGAAGGTCTCATCACCTACATGCGTACTGATTCGCCCTCGCTTTCGAGCGAGGCGATCGGCGGGGCGCGCCGCTCGGTGGAGGAACTCTACGGCAAGGAGTACCTCAGCCCGGAGCCGCGCCAGTACAGCGCCAAGGCCAAGGGCGCGCAGGAAGCCCACGAAGCCATTCGCCCCGCGGGCGCCGACTTCGTGCACCCGAAGGACACAGGCCTCGATGGGCGCGAGCTCCAGGTCTACGAGCTGATCTGGAAGCGCACGGTGGCCACGCAGATGGCCGAGGCGAAGAAGCTTCAGGTTTCCGTGCGCCTCGACGCGGGCGACGCTCAGTTCTCGGCGTCCGGCACGCGCATCCTCTTCCCCGGGTTCCTCCGCGCCTACGTGGAGGGCTCGGACGATCCGGATCAGGAGCTCGGCGAGCGCGAGGTGATTCTCCCCGATCTGAAGGAGAAGGATCAGGCCAAGTCGAAGAAGCTCGAGGCCCTTCCGCACGAAACGAAGCCGCCGGCGCGCTTCACGGAAGCCTCGCTCGTGCAGACCCTGGAGAAGGAGGGCGTGGGCCGTCCGTCCACCTACGCCACGATCATCCAAACTATCCAGGACCGCGGTTACGTGCGGAAGGTGGGCAACGCCCTGATCCCCACCTTCACCGGCGTGGCGGTTTCTCAGCTCCTGGAGCGTTACTTTGATCACCTCGTCGACCTGGGCTTCACCTCGCAGATGGAGAAGTCGCTCGACGAGATCGCCGAAGGCAAACGCGAGTGGCTGCCGTACCTGAAGGAATTCTACCTCGGGAAGACGGGGCTCCTGCCGAGCGTGCAGCAGCAGGAGAAGAAGATCGACCCCACGGAGTCGCGCACGGTGCAGCTCCTGAAACTCCCGGGCGTGGACATCAAGGTGGGCCGCTACGGCGCCTACGTGATCAAACACGGCGTGAAGAAGGCCGTGGGGCACGGCCCGGCGCCGAAGCTGAAGCCCGACCCGAAGCCGAAGAAGCTCAAGAAGGGCGAGGTCGCGAAGGATCCCGCCGCGCTCGACGAGATCCACGTCTCGATCCCCGAGGACGTCGCGCCCGCCGACCTCACGGCCGAGCTCCTGAACGAGCTCATCGCCGTGCAGGAGAAGGGCCCCTCGCCGATCGGCAAGCACCCCGACGACGGCAAGAACATCTACGTGCTCATGGGCCGCTATGGGCCGTATCTGCAGCTCGGAGAGATGCCCGAGGACGGCTCGAAGCCCAAACGCGCCTCCGTGCCCAAGGGCGTGGATTACAAGAACGTGCCGATGGACATCGCGGTGAAGCTCCTGAGCCTGCCCCGCAACCTGGGCGCGCACCCGACCTCGGGCAAGGAGATCCTCGCGAACCTGGGCCGTTTCGGTCCCTACGTGGTGCACGACGGCGACTTCCGTTCGCTGAAGAAGGACGACGATCTCTACACCGTTTCGCTCGCGCGCGCGGTGGAGCTGCTCTCGGAAGAGAAGAAGGGCCGTGGCGGCTCGAAGCTCATCCGCGAACTCGGCAAGCACCCCGATGACGGCAAGGTCATCGGCATGTACGAGGGCAAGTACGGCATTTACGTGAAACACGGCTCGAAGAACGCCGGCATCCCGCGCGATTCCGAGCCCGACAAGGTCACTCTCGAGCAGGCGCTTCTGGTGTTGGCGAACGCCAAGGGCGGCAAAGGTAAGCGGGGCGCGGGCGGCAAGGCAGGCGGTCGCGGCAAGGGCGCGGCGGGTGCGGGTGCGGGTGCGGGCGACGATTCCGCCGACGACGCCGCCCTCGACGAAGCCGGCGCGGACGGCATCCCGGAGGGGACGATCGCTCCTCCGCCGAAGGCCAAGGCTCCGGGCGGCGCCGTCAAGAAGGCTCGGGCCGGCGAAAAAGCCGCCGCGCCGAAGAAACCGGCCGAGCCGAAGCCGGCCGCGGGCAAGCCCGCGGCGCCCAAGGCCGGCGCGGCGAAGGCCCCGAAGGCCTAAGGCCCCGAAGGCGCGGCGCTCGTTTGTGCGGGCTCGTTCACCAGAAAATCTCGTGTTTTTCCGTTTGAGCGGGCGCTCAAACAGATTTTCACGATGATTTCTGGTGCCGGTGCCAAACTCATCCTAGGGCCCGGAGCCTGGGGTCCAGAATCTGGGCGCGCAGCGCCTCCCAAGCATCGCGCCCGGGCCCCGGCTTCAAAAGCAGGCGCTGTCCGGCCGAGTCGTCCAGGCCCAAGCCCCGCCCGATCTGAGCGGGCCGGTAGTCCGTCCACCTTCGCGCAGCATGCGCCGACCACCGCCGCGCCAGGGGGCTGAGTTTCGCGCCCGGCGCAAGCCGCAGCGCCCGCGCCGCGGCCGCCTGAATCTCCGCAAGGCCCACCCGGCCGTCAGGAAGTCCGTACTCCGGCGGGCGTGAACCAGACACCACGCAAGTGGGGTCGGAGGACACATACTCATGGAACCGCTCTCGCGTGTGAAACCCGAGCCGAGCGGCCCACTGTTGCGGGCGTCCCCAGGCCGGCGCGGTGACCGAAAGCCAGTCCCAGTGCGTGGACCAGCGCCAGGCGAGGGGGTCTGATGCGAGGCGGGCGCGACAGGGATTCAGATGGACGTAGCGCACCTGACGCCGCAGGTGCTCGAGGTCGTCGACGACTCGCGGGCTGGTTCCCAGTTGCCAGCCAGGCGTCTGGCCGGGCTGGCGCTCCATGGCCGAGAGGATTCTGCGCAAGCGCAGCCTTGCGAGCTCGGGCGGAATGGTGGTGACGATCAGATGCAGGTGATCCGGCATCAGTACGGCGGCGATGGCGTCGGGGAAGACGGCTCGCAGGCTGCGCCAGGCTTCCGAGCACAAGTTCTGATCCTGGAGCGGCTCCGCTGAGGAGTGCCTGGCTGAGAAGTGATAGGCGGGAGGATTGATTTTCATCATCGGGCGTGGAGCAGGAATCGTGCTGGATCCGTTGGACGCCTGGGGGGAAGTCGAGGGACAGAGATCGGGCACCTCGGGGACAAGGCTGAAACGCGACAATTCCTCGTGAAAAAGTGTTTGAGGGCCCTCTCAAACGGATTTTCACAAGAATTTCTGGTGCGCGAGCCCCCCATCTTTCCGGTAGGCCTGTGCTAAAGGAGAGAGGGAATGCTCCGCCCCGCACCCGGCAGCCCCTTCCTGAAAGCCCTTTGGAATCATGCGTTCCGGGCACCCCCAATCCCCGCGGCGGACGCCCGCACCCAGGCCCGTTTTCGGGAGGAGATTGAGGCCGAGCTCAGAAGAGACCGCGAGCGGGGAGAGCTCCCCGAGACGATCGACCAGGCCGCCCAGGCCCCGGCGCTCCCGCACCGCCCCTTCAAATTCGTGATGCATTTCCTGGCCCAGTACCGGTGGGTGCTGGGGTTCATGGTGCTGCTCGAAACCGGCCAGGCCGTCTGCCAGATCCTGGTGCCTTATGGCGTGAAGCGCCTGATGGACGCCGTTTCGGCACTTCCGGCTGGAACCGCGCGACCTGAAACCTTCGGCGCCGTATGGGCGCTCATGCGCGAGCCGCTGACCCTGTTCTTCGGGTTGAGCCTGGGCACGCTGCTTTTCAGCCGCGCGAGCGGCTCCTGCCTCGTGATGCTGGGGCCCGCGCTCCGCCGCCGAGTCCGGTTCAATCTCTTCCACTACCTGCAGTTCCACTCCCAGCGCTACTTCGTGGGTAACTTCGCGGGCTCGCTCGCGAACCGCATCTCCGAGGTGGCGATGAGCGTGAATCACTCGCTTTTCACGGTGCTTTTCGACTTCTGGCCCGTGAGCATCACCTTCGCCGTGTCGCTCACGCTTCTGTTCCAGGTGCACGCGGGCCTGGGCTGGTTCCTTACGGTCTGGATCCTCGCTTTCGTGGGCGTGAGTTTCGTGCTGGCGGTTCGGTGCAAGGAGTATTCGCAGCGCTTCGCCGCCGCACGGAGCCGGGTCACGGGCAAGATCGTGGACGCCGTGACGAACGCCCTCAACACCAAGATCTTCGCGCGCCTGGAATACGAGCGGCAATACCTGGGCGAGTACCTGGATCTCGAGGTGCGTGCGGCGCGCACCACCTTCTGGTTCATGGAGAAGATGCGCTGGTTCCAGATGGGCGGCACGCTGCTCCTGCAGGCGGGCCTTTTTGCCTACGGGCTCATGGTCTGGCTCCGGGGGGAGATCAGCGCCGGAACCTTCGCGATGGTGGCGAGCCTGGCGCTCATCATCATCAACGACGCGCGGAATATTTCTCGCCGTTTTCTGGAGTTCTTCGAGTACGCGGGAAACATCCAGGACGGCGTGGGCGTGATCGTGCGCCCTCACGAGATCCGAGACGTCGCCGCGGCGCCGACGCTGGCCGTGAAGGGCGGCGAGATCCGCTTCGACCGCGTGACCTTCTCCTACGCGGGCCGCGAGCCGGTGTTTCGCAACCTCAGCGTGACGATTCCCGCGGGAAGCCGCGTGGGGCTCGTGGGCTTTTCGGGCTCGGGCAAGACCACCTTCGTGAACCTGCTCCTGCGCGCCTTCGACCTGCAGCAGGGCCGCATCCTGATCGACGGGCAGGACGTGGCGCGGGTGTCGCAGGATTCCCTGCGGGCGGCCGTGAGCATGATCCCGCAGGAGCCCATGCTCTTCCACCGAACGCTGCGGGAGAACATCCGCTACGGCCGGCTGGAGGCCACGGACGTGGAGGTGGAGCAGGCTGCGATGCGCGCGCACGCGCACGAGTTCATCATGGCGCAGAAGCGCGGCTACGACGCGCTCGTGGGTGAGCGGGGGATCCGCCTCTCGGGCGGGCAGCGACAGCGCGTGGCGATCGCGCGCGCCGTGCTGAAGAACGCTCCCGTGGTGCTGATGGACGAGGCCACCTCGAGCCTGGACTCAGTCACCGAGAAGGCCATCCAGGAGGGGCTCGAGGAGCTCATGCGCGGCCGAACAGTCGTGGTCATCGCGCATCGCCTTTCCACCATCGCGCACCTCGACCGCATCCTCGTCTTCCATGAGGGCTCGGTAGTGGAAGACGGCTCGCATCAGGAGCTCCTGACCAAGGGCGGGCACTACGCGCGGCTTTGGAGCATGCAGGCCGGTGGCTTCCTGCCGGAGAAGGAACGCCCGATCGAAGAGACGCTTGAGGACGCTTGGATCTGAGGACGGGACAGTGGTGGGCAGGGATCAGTCCCCGCTCCGCCGTTCAATGTCACCTCTTTTCCCCAATTCGCTCCGAGATCGTCGCTCACCCGATAGCCGGGGTTACCTCCGGAAGTCAGGCCCAGTAGCCAAACGGAAACGTCCGCCAAAGAAAACACAGAGATGATGCTGTTCAAGAGCAGGCCGGTATTCGTGGGCGGCGTCCAAGAGAGCGCGATCAGGGTTCCAGGCAGGCGCGGTGAATGTCGATCCACAGATCCGCCGCCGCGCGGGCACCGGCGAAGAGCAGCTTGTGTTCCTTGCCCACGAAGAGGGCGCAGAGCTCGCGCGCCCGCTCGCCGTGCTCGGCGTCGGCCTCGCCGTGGACGCGCACGAAACGCGTCTGGCCGTCCTGGAGCGCGAGCGCCTTGAGCGCTTGCGTGAGGTCGTCGCCCAGGGGGTCGGCCACGCCCTCGAGCACGTAGAGCGCGCCAAGGAAGCTCACCTCGCTCTCCTCGTCGATCGAGCTCCAGAATTCCTCGAAGTCCTCGATCTCGGGCGGCAGGTCCTCGGTGGGTCGGCGGTCCAGCGCCTCGAGATCCTTCTCCGCGAGCTTGTACTGGGTGGCTTCGTCGTGCGAAAGCTGCTCGAAGAAATCCTTCAGCTCCTCGCGCTCGCAGGTCTGCGCCGCCGCTTTCATGCGGTCGCCGCTCCGCCGCGTGTAGTGGAACATCATGTCCAGGTAGGCCACGTACCGGTCGCGGTCCATCTGCTTGATCCAGGGCCTGACTTCGTCGGCCATCTCGGCGATGATCTCTTCCAGCCGTTCCAGCGATGCTTTGGACATGGACCTCATTCTACGCGGAAGGGTCCCGGCGAGGGGAGCGTAAATTCCTTGACGTCGTGATACGACCTCCAGGCATGGAGCGATCCCCCTGGGGCGAGGAGCAGACGAGGTTTTTCTTCGAGCTGACGCCCGAGCGCGTGCTAGCCGCCGTGGAGGCCGCGGGCTTCGTGTGCACGGGGCGGTGCTTCGCGTTGAACAGCTTCGAGAACCGGGTCTACGACATCGAACTCGACCTCGGCGAGATGGAGGGCAGCCCGCTGCTCGCGTCGCTCCCCCCGAAGGGCCGCAACGTCGTGGTGAAATTCTACCGGCCCGGCCGCTGGTCCAAGGAGCAGATCCTGGAGGAGCACGAGTTCCTGCTCGAGCTCCAGGCTCAGGAGATCCCGGTCGTCGCGCCGCTTCGATTTCCAGGCGGGGAAACCCTTCGCGAGGTCTTCGGCATCTGGTCGGCGGTGTTCCCGCGAGTGGGCGGCCGGTCGCCCGCGGCCGACGAGCTCGGCGCCGAGCGCCTTGAGCAGGTGGGGCGTCTGCTCGCGAGGATCCACAACGTCGGCTCCGTCCATCCGGCCCGGCATCGCATCCGCATCGATCCCGCCAGCTACGGTCTCAGTAACCTGCGCTACCTGATCGACCGCAAGAGCCTCCCGCCCGAATACGTCGCGCGGTACCGCCACGCGGTGGAGCGGATCTGCGAGCTTTCGCAGCCCTGGTTCACCGCCGCCGAGGGGCAGTACCAGCGCATCCACGGCGACTGCCACTTCGGCAACCTGCTCTGGAGCGACCGGGGCGCCTGCTTCTTGGATTTCGACGACATGGTCACGGGACCGCCCGTCCAGGATCTCTGGCTTCTGGTTCCGGGGCGCGATCCCGCCGCGCGGCGGGACTTCGAGAGCATGCTCGGCGGTTACAGCCAGATGCGCGCCTTCGACCGCGGCACGCTTCGGCTGATCGAGCCGCTTCGGGCGCTCCGGTTCGTGCATTTCACTGCCTGGATCGCGCGGCGCTGGGAAGATCCCGCCTTCCCGCGGGCCTTCCCTCAATACGGCGGCGACCGTTACTGGATGGAGCAGACCGCTGACCTGGAGGAGCAGCTCCGCATCGTGGAGGCCGGAGGAGGCGTGCCGCCCCCGCCCGTGGACGAAACCCCGGCCTTTGGCTGGGAATGGGAGAAGGACTGAGGATGAGCCTGGAGCTGAGGACCCGGCTTTCGATCCCTTTGGGTTTCGGCACCTACCGTGCGGGAACGGATCGCCCCGAGCACGCCCAGGCCCTCGGGCTCGCGCTCGCGCGCGGGGTGGCGTTGATCGACACGAGCACCAACTACCTGGGCGGCGATGCCGAGCGCCTGGTGGGCAAGGCACTCTCCGAGCTGCGCGCGGGCGGGCGGAACGCGCCCTTCGTGGTCACCAAGGCCGGATACGTGCAGGGCGAGAACCACGCGCTGGCTGAAAAGGCCGAAGCCGAAGGCCGCCCATTCCCGGGGATGGTCAAGGTCCAGCGCGGGCTGTGGCATTGCGTTTCGCCGGAGTGGATCGAGGATCAGCTCACCCGCTCGTTGCAGCGGCTCGGGGCCGCGCGCGTGGACGCGCTCTTGCTCCACAACCCGGAGTATTTCCTGAAGGCGGGCGGATCGGCGGAGGAATACTACGCGCGGATGGGACGGGCCTTCTTGCACCTGGAGCGCGAGATCGAGCGCGGCCGGATCGGGTGTTACGGGGTGTCGTCGAACACCTTCGGCGCAGCCCTCGACGACCGCGAGCGGACCTCGCTTCCCCTCGTGCTCGAGCAGGCGGGGCGGGTAGGCAAGGGGTTTCGCGTAATCCAGTTTCCCCTCAATCTCGTGGAGCCGGGAACGGCGCTCGAAGTGGGCGAGGAAGGGTTGACCGTGCTCGGGCTCGCGAAGCGGGAAGGTCTGCTCGCCCTGGCCAACCGGCCCCTCAACGGCGTCGCCCAGGACCGACTCCTGCGTCTCGTGGATTTCAGGAAGTTCGACGAACGCGTCACCGAGGCCTCGCTCCTCCAGCTCATCCGCGAGCGCGTGACGGTCGCGCGCGACGTGGAGGATGACGTGCCTCCGCATCCCGACGCCCCGATCCAGCGCATGGCCTGGGCGCGCGCGCTCGAGGAAGGTTTCTATCAGGTGGGCGACCTGCTCCAGTGGCGCGAGATTCTCGCCTGGAAGATCGGGCCCGCGCTCTCGCATTTCCAGGAGCGCCTCTCCGCGCACGCGGATCCCGAGCTTCGGGAGTGGTACTGCCGGTACCAGGAAGTCACGCTCCCCATGCTCGATGCTGTGACGGGCCTGATGGAGTTCCGGGCCGGCGCCGTGAGCCGCCGAATCGCCGAGACCCTCGACGAGCTCGAGCCTGCGCTCCGATCCTCGGCCACTCTCTCGCAGAAGTCCGTCCGGATGCTGCGTTCCCTCGAGGGCGTGGACGCCGCGCTCGTGGGGATGCGACGCCCCGAATACGTGACCGACCTTCTCGACGGGGATTTGAGCCCCCTCCCGCCCGGCCGCTCCGAGGCTATCCTGCGAGAGCTTCGCGCGCGTTGGGCCTGACGATTCGGTCCGGACCCGTTACTCTGATCTCCATGGTTCAACTCAGCTCGAAGTTGGCGGTCCTCGCGGCCATTCTCCTGCTTGGCGCTCCCGCGCGCGCGGAGGGCCTGGAGTTCCTTCTTCACGGAAAGCCCCTGAAGTCGTTTTCGGATTCGGAGCTCCGGAAGATCGCTCCTCCCGAATCCCTGAAGGTCTGGGAGTTTCACGAGAAGAAAGAGGTGCCCTTCGAAGGGCACCCGGCCCGGGATTTGCTCAAGAAGGCTTACGGAAAGAGCTGGAACACGGCCGAGGAGATCCTGATCACCTGCACGGATGGATTCCAGCCGTCGATCCCGGCCGAGCTCTTGCGCGAGGGAGAGGCGCTGTTTGCCAACCGCCGCACGGACCAGGAACAGTTCACCGTGGAGATTTCTGGCGAAAGGAAGAAGCGCGTGCCGCTTGGTCCTTACTACCTGGTCTGGGAGAACCTGAAGAACCCGGCCATCCGGGCGCAGGGCGGAAACATCTGGCCCTACCAGATCGCGAAGGTGGATCTCGTTCGTTTCCGCGATCGTTTCCCGAAGCTCGCGCCTCCCGCTGGGGCGCCGGCTTCCGTGCGCGAGGGTTTCCTCGGCTATCGGCAACATTGCATGAGCTGCCACCCCGTGAACGGTGAAGGAGGACGGAAGGCTCGCGATCTCGTTGCTCCGGAGGCGGCCGTGCATGGCCGCGCGCGCGTAGAGCTCGTGAAGTTCATCCTCGACCCACAGTCCGTGAAGCCCGGCTTTCCCATGCCGGGACTGAGCCCCGAGATCCCGAATCGCCCGCGGACGGCGGAACGCATCGTGGATTATCTTCATGCGATGACGCAATGAGTTGCGCTTCGCATGGCGCGAATTTTTTCTATACTGACGAATGCCTGCGCGATTTCCGCATCGCACTGAGAGTGTGCGATTTCGGCCGGATCTGGTAGCCCAGCTCCATGCACCTGCTTTGCCTGTTGGCCAGTCTCGCGTTCTCTCATTCGGCGAACGCTCATCCCACCGAGGCCTGGTCGCTCGCGGTGTCGGCGCTTCAACATAACGTCGTGCCGGTCGATGGCCCCGAGGGTACCGAGAACTTGGAGATCGTGCTCGCGGGCGCCCACCAGTTCCGCACTTCATGGTCCTGGGACTTCGCCTTCGCTTCCGAGGGGCTCCTGGGGATCGGCCGCGAAAGGGCCGTGCGCGACACGCTCGCCTCGTTTTTCGAGCGCCGCCGCGCGGACGGGCTATTGCCCCGCGTGCTCGATTCTCTGCCCATCGAGCTTCGCGTGGTGCTCGGGCTCACGCGGATCGCGCGCGGCTTCAAAGGGCCGCTCAAGCCCTGGTACGTTTCCGAGAACAAGGCCGTTTCGCCCATCCCGAACCTCACGCTCGTAGCGGCCGCTTCGCGATACGTGCAGGCGTCCCACGACGCCGCGTTCGCCCGCCGCTGGTATCCGGTGGCCCGAAGCGCCGTGGCTTTCGTGGAGCGGGAGTGGGGCGAGGATGGGATTATCGCCCGGCAACAGCCCTTTTCGGACTGGGAGGACAGCGTGAGGCGCGAGGGGCGCGTGGCTTTCACGAACCTCCTCTACGTTCGGGCGCTGCAGGCGATCGGCGAGTGGGCGGCATATTTGGGCGAAGCCGAACAGGCCAGGCAGGACGCGCTGGCGGCCGAATTCACGCTTGGGCGCGTGCTGGAGGTCTTCTGGGACGAGAGCCGGGGAGTGCTCCGCAACTATGTGGGCGACGACACCAGGCTCACCGCCGACGCCAATCTCTTCGCCGTCGCGAATCGCATGCTGACGGGCGCCCGCGCCGGGCGCGCGATGGGCGTATTGCGCGCGAGCCCGCTCTGGCTTCCCATGCCTGGGCGGCCCACCTGGCCCGAGTACCCGGGCTCGATGAAGAGCTTCTTCGTTACGATCGGCGGGATGCGCGACTACCACGACCGTCTTTACTGGCCCTGGATCACTGCGCTTGCTGCGCGCGCTGAGCGGGCCCTCGGGAACTGCGCGGACTATGAAAGGATCATGGCGCAGCTTGATAGGCTCTTCGTGGAGCACGACGAGGTGGGAGAGGTGTACCGCCTTACGGCGCGGGGGGGGCTCGCACCCGTGAAGCGCCTGCTCTACCGCTCGGAGGCGCCCTTCACCTGGGCCTCAGGCATGTACATCGAAGCCGCGGCGGACGGCTGCCGCGCACCGCGGTAGGGGCGCGTCGGGCGAAAAAAAACGCGGCCCCCTTTCGGAGGCCGCGTTTCGAATGTTTCCAGTTCTGCGAACTCTCAGGCCCAGCGGGCGCGGAGCGCGGCGAACTCGCGCTGCAGCTTCTCCTGGCGGCGGATCAAGGTCATGAGCCGCTTCTGCTCTGCGGTGGTCAGCGAGCGCGTCTGAGGCGCGCGGCCCCGGCGCTCGGAGCCGAAATTGGCGGTACGCAGGCGGTAGTAGAAGGTCGTGGGCGTGATGCCGACGGCCTTGCAGGCCTCACCCAGCGTCTCGCTGCGGCCACGGAGCAGGATGCGCATCATCTCGGACTTCATGCGGTCCGGCGCTGCCGAGGACTTGCGGGTGGATCTCTTCAGGGACTTCGCCATCTTGCGGGTCAGGTTTTTCTTCATGCCCCGGGAATAGCATGGGGATCAGGCGCGGCAAACCCTAAGTTTACGGGATCGTGAGACCTGCATGAGTGAGCGAATCAACGAAAATATTGAAAAACAGTGGCACGACGACCCGCAACATCCCGAGATGAAGCTCGTCGGATCACATGAACTATTCGCACAAGGCGCGTGGCCGGTCCGGCGTCACGTCCCAGTACATCCGCCCGCTGAGTGAAGGCAGGCCGTCGCTGGAGAAGGGGATGTCGATCCAGTAGGCATGGAGCATCCACCCTTGGTTGGAGGCGGCACGGTTGGAGTCATAGACCTCGAGGCGCGCCTTGAGGATGCGACCCTGTCCATCCCCCACGTATTCCATGCGGCGCGCGAGCACGACGTGTGAGTAATACATGATCAGGGGAAGCTCGCCCTTCGAAAGCCGCGTATGCGCGGATCGCAGCACCCCAAGGAGCGCTTCGCGGTCCTCGCGCGTTCGCAGCGGTCCCGCCTTCAGGGCGAGGAAACGCGGGAGCCTCCGCGCGACCTCGCGGAGAAAAATGTTCGCGTTGTATCCGATCGACGCCCGCATCAGCTCGGACTCGAAGTCCCGGCAGAGCTCGGCTAGGTTCGCGTAACCAGGGATCGTGATGGGTTCGAGGCGGCAGCGCCCCTTGTGCCGGTCGAGCACCTTTTGGATCAATTCGCGCGCTTCCCTGCGACCCATCGAGTTCGACGTGTTGGGCACGAACGTGGCGTGCAAGGCGAAGGCGGCCGAAACTCCGGCCATGCCCTGGCAGACGCCTCTTGCGGCGCCGAGCATTCCGAGGGGGCCGAACTCCTCCAGCGCCGGGTCGTGGTTGTAGAAACAGAGGGCGTCTGTGTCGAGATTCAGGGGAACGGCCACCGGGGGCGGCATCGCCTCGGCAACCGTTGAAGCGAACACCCCCGCAAAGATCACAAAGCTCACGAGATTCATGCACCACCCCCACACGCGGCTTGCGGATAGCGCTAGGCGTCATGCGGCGCAAGCGCTTCTCATTTCCTGGCACTCTGTTACGCATTGAGATGATGGTCCAGGAATCCCCTGAAAACCCGCCCTGGCTGAAGGCGCACGCGGCCTCGGGCGGTGTCGTGATCCACGTCCTGGCCCAGCCCAAGGCCTCACGCAACGAGGTCGTGGGGCCTCACGGCGATCGGCTGAAGATCCGGGTGGCCGCGCCCCCGGTGGAGGGCGCGGCGAACGAGGAGCTGCTGCGGTTTCTCGGGAAGACCCTGGGAGTGCCGGGTTCGAGGCTGGAGCTGATCCGGGGAGCCTCCGCGAAACAGAAGGACGTGCGCGTGAGCGGCCTTGCGCTGGCTGACGTGTACCGGATCCTGTCCGGTGACTCCAGCTAGCTCAGGGCGCGAACCAGCAGCACGAGCCTCTTCTGGCGGTGAGTCCCCTCAAAAGGACCTCGTCAACGAGAGCGTCATCGTGCCGAGCCTCACTCGGTTGGAAAAATCCTCGAAGCTGACGTCGAGGTAGGAGAGGTCGATGGAGAGCATCCAGGGCCGTTGGGTTCCGGAGGAGAAGGCCTCGAAGGCTCCGCCGATCGAGATCTCGCCGTCGCTGAGCGAGAGCGAGCCTGGCGTCGTGGCGATCGGGGCCGCCTTGAGGTAGCCCGAAAGCGATCTGCGCCCGGAGGCCTCCCGGGCCACGGAGATGAAGATCTGCGGGCCCGAGGCCAGGGAGATCCCGTAGGCGTCGTCCGGCACGATCATCCCCCACAGATACCAACCCACGAGCACGCTCCAGTTCACCGCTCCCATCTCCACGGGAAGGTCGAGCCCAAGGCGGGTGTTGATCCCGAAGAACTGAGGTGAGGGGAGGTTTTCCGGGTTGCTGGCCAAGTTGAAGCTGAGCAGGTTGAAATACGCGCTCGCGTCGGCCTCGAGGAGATCCGGGACCAGCGTGTAGGTGGCCCCGATCTTCGGCGTGATGGCGATCGCGCTCAGGCTCTGGCCCTCGGGCTCTTCTCGGTAGGTCAGGAAGGTCGTGCCCACTCCCGCCCTCAGCTGAAAGGGCCTCGTCTTGCCCCGGTTGTGATGGAGCAGGAAGTGCGTGGACCGATTGTCCTTCCCGGCG
>JADZFF010000092.1 GCA_020850015.1 Bdellovibrionales bacterium
GAAAAGGTCTAGAGCATTTTGTAATAGGGGCCCCCATGGCTAAAAAAGTAACAGGGCAGATTAAACTCCAGATTCCCGGAGGACAGGCGAACCCTGCCCCGCCCGTGGGCCCCGCATTGGGGCAACGTGGTGTAAACATTATGGAGTTCTGCAAGGCGTTCAACGCCAAGACGCAGGACATGAAGGGCACGATCATTCCCGTGATTATCACGGTGTATTCCGATCGTTCTTTCACCTTCATCACGAAAACGCCCCCCGCATCGGTTTTGCTGTTTAAGGCGGCCAAAATCGAAAAGGGCAGCGGCGAGCCCAATAAGACCAAAGTGGGAAAAGTGACCAAGAAGCAGGTTGAAGAGATCGCGAAGACCAAGATGCCGGATTTGAACGCCGGTAGCGTAGAAGCCGCGATGCGGACAATCATGGGCTCCGCCCGGAGCTGTGGGATCACGATCACCGACTAAGTGTAGTCTTAGGTTCTTAATCAGGCGTGGGAGTTAGCCTTGGAGCTGACGCTGGGACCACGGAGGTACAAGAATGGCTGACGCCAGCAAGAAAAAGCCCGGCCAAGGGCGCCGAGGCAAGAAGTACGCAGATGCTGCCGCACAGGTAGATAGAGCCAAGCGCTACGGCATCGACGAGGGATTTGATCTTCTCACGAAGGTCGCCTTCGCCAAGTTCGACGAGTCGGTAGAGGCAGTTTTTAGCCTCGGCGTCGATCCCAAGCAGGCCGATCAAATGGTACGTGGGGCCATCGTTCTTCCGCATGGAACGGGCAAATCGGCCCGGATTCTCGTCATCGCCAAGGGCGATAAGGCTAAAGAGGCGCAGGCCGCTGGTGCCGACTTTGTCGGTGCCGACGACATGATCGAGAAGATCCAGGGGGGCTGGCTCGACTTCGACAAGATGATCGCAACGCCGGACATGATGGTGGCGATCTCCAAAGTCGGAAAAGTCCTCGGCCCCCGTGGGTTGATGCCCAACCCAAAGCTTGGAACTGTCACCATGGACGTAACCCGTGCCGTTTCCGAGCAGAAGAAAGGCAAAGTGGAGTACCGGACGGAAAAGGCCGGCATTATCCAGGTTGCCATCGGCAAGAAAAGCTTCGGCAAGGAGAAGCTGAAGGAAAATTTCGTCTCCTTGGCTACGGTGATCGCGAAAGCGAAGCCGCCGACAAGCAAGGGCACCTACATGAAAAATGTCACGATATCCGCCACGATGAGCCCTGGGATCACCCTTGATGCCGTCGCAGTGCAAGCAGTAACGACGGGCTGAGAGTGAGGGCTGATCAATGAATCGCAATCAAAAACACGAACTCGGCAGCGCCCTCAAAGACAAATTCTCGAAGGCGCAAGTCGCGATCTTCGCGGACTACAAGGGTCTTACCGCCGTTCAGGCGGATGAATTTCGTAGGCTCCTTCGGGTGGCGATGGTTGAGGTAAAGGTTCTTAAGAACAACGTTGCTCGTAAGGTGGGCGATGAGTTCGGTGGCGAATTCAAGCAGGTCACTGACAGCTTGGTAGGCCCAACGATGGTCGCATTTGGTTACGGCGATCCAGCCGTTGCCGCGAAAATCGTCAAGAATTTCGCCAAAGACAACGAAGCGCTGGTTCTCAAGGACAGCGTCATGGGAAACAAGCGGCTTGCACCTAAGGACGTAGAGGCGTTGGCAGATCTCCCCAGTCGCGAGGTGATGTTGGGGATGTTCCTGGGTGTGATGATGGCTCCGGTGCGCGACTTTGTTTGCGTGCTTGCGGCTGTGCCTCGTGGCTTCGTGACGGCACTTTCCGCGATCGAGAAGAAAAAGGCGGAACAGGCCTAGTAAGTTTTGGAGTTTGGTTTTGCCGGGGAGAAGGAAACTCGCCGGTTAACAGGCCTTAGAGGCTGTGCCAGGACGGCGGCACTATTCGGTAGAAGAAGGAAGAGGTAGGGATCATGTCGCAAGCTCAACTGTCTGAAGAGCAGTTCATTTCGTATATCGAGAACATGTCGGTTCTCCAGCTCTCCCAGCTCGTGAAGAAGCTGGAAGAGAAGTTCGGCGTTTCCGCCGCTGCCCCGATGGCCGTCATGGCCGGTGGTGCCGCCGCCGCCGCTCCGGCCGCTGAAGCCAAGACCGAATTCACCGTGATGCTGGTGGACGGCGGTGCGAACAAGATCAATGTGATCAAAGAAGTTCGCGCCATCACTGGTCTCGGCTTAAAGGACGCGAAAGACCTTGTTGAAGGCGCGCCGAAGGCCGTGAAGGAAGCCGTGGCGAAAGCTGACGCGGAAGCGATGAAGAAGCAGCTTGAAGCTGCCGGCGCGAAGGTGGACCTCAAGTAACCACTTGGGTTCTATCCTGGACGCGGATTAGTTGCTTTTTCTAAAGACTCGTGGTCTGGTCCCGTATTGGCTTCCCCAGAAGAGGTCCTGTACGGGTGCAGAACGCGCGTGCGCTCGTAGTTTGCCGACGTTGACCTGCCGAAACTTAGGAAAGGGTGAGGGGTTCTACTCTCTCACCTTCCCTTTTAGTGGGCAGGAACAGCGGGGACTTTTGCCGGGGTAACGCCTGGCTATCGGTACCTGAGGAATCTTAATGCCCACACCTTTTTTGGCCAATCGTCGGATTCGTAAGAGCTTCACCCGAATCGAAGCCCCGCTGGAATTCCCAAATCTTTTGGGGTTGCAGCGGAAATCTTATTCCAGGTTTCTCCAGGAAGACGTCTCGCCCGATAAGAGGGAAGACCTAGGTCTCCAGGGCGTCTTTAAATCGGTGTTTCCGATCGAGGACTTCGATCGCACGGCCTCGCTGGAATTTGAGAGCTACACGCTTGAGAAGCCCAAGTACGATGTGGACGAGTGCCGCCAGCGGGGGATGACCTTCGCGGCTCCCCTCAAGATCACCGTTCGATTGGTGGTTTACGATGTGGATGAGGAAGCGGGAACCCGCAACATCCGCGATATCAAGGAGCAGGAAGTTTACATGGGGGAAATTCCCCTGATGACGGACAACGGCTCCTTCATCATCAACGGCACGGAGCGCGTGATCGTCAGCCAGCTCCACCGTTCGCCAGGTGTGATCTTCACTCACGATTCGGGTAAGAGCCACTCTAGCGGCAAGATCCTTTACTCTGCTCGCGTCATTCCGCATCGCGGCTCGTGGCTGGATTTCGAATTCGATCACAAGGACATCGTTTACGCCCGTATTGACCGCAAGCGGAAGCTCCCGGCCACCGTCCTTCTTCGCGCCCTCAACATGGCAAACGAGGAGATTCTCAAGTATTTCTATCGTCTCGAAAAAATTACTCTTGAGCGCGGCGCCACTAAGAAAGCCGTTAAGTATTTCAAGACGATTGATCTCGAGATTCTTGCAGGTCAGCGTGCGCAGGAAGACATCGCGGACCCTAAGTCCGGAGAGATTATTGTCAAAAAGAATCGTAAGTTCACCAAAGCGGTGATCGAGCGGATCAAGGCCGCGAAGATTGAACGCCTGGAGATTGAACGTGAGGTAGTCGTTTCCCGGATCGCCGCGGAGGATGTGGTCGATGCGAGCACCGGCGAGGTTATTCTCGAGGCGAATGAGGAGATCTCGTCGTCGAAACTGGACGCGTTGATTGAGGCGGGGAACAAGGAGTTCGCGGTTATTTACGTGGACAACCTGACCCACGGCCCGTTCGTTCGCGACACTCTGCTCGTGGACAAAATCAACAGTCCGGACGAGGCACTGATCGAAATTTACAAGCGTTTGCGTCCCGGGGACCCCCCTGTGCTTGACGCAGCCAAGCAGCTTTTCGAAAACCTTTTCTTCAATCCGGATCGTTACGATCTCTCGCAGGTCGGGCGGTTGAAGTTGAACTACAAGTTCCCCCACAACAAGGTGGCGAACGATCAAACGACGCTTGGCAAAGAGGATATTCTTTCCACGCTTTACTATCTCTGCGAGCTGAATAACGGTCGCGGGACTATCGACGACATCGATCACCTCGGAAATCGGCGGGTGCGCGCGGTCGGCGAGCTGGTTGAGAATCAGTTTCGGATTGGCCTGGTCCGGATGGAGCGTGCGATCAAGGAGCGGATGAGCATCCAAGAGGTGGAGACGCTCATGCCACACGACCTGATCAATCAGAAGCCGGTCGCGGCAGTGATCAAGGAGTTCTTCGGATCCAGCCAGCTTTCCCAGTTCATGGATCAGACGAATCCTTTGTCCGAGGTGACGCACACACGCCGCCTCTCGGCCCTTGGGCCGGGTGGTCTGACTCGTGAGCGCGCTGGATTCGAAGTGCGTGACGTTCACGCTACTCACTACGGGCGTATCTGCCCGATTGAGACCCCTGAGGGACCAAACATCGGTCTTATTTCCAGCCTATCTGCTTTTGCTCGCGTGAACGAGTTCGGTTTCATCGAGACTCCTTATCGTATGGTGAAGGGTCGGAAGATCACGAACGAGGTTCGCTATTTCACGGCGACCGAAGAGGAAAATAAGGTAATCGCGCAAGTAGGCGAAGCTCCGTTGAAGAAGGCGGAATTCACCGAGGATCTGGTCCCTGCTCGGCGTAAGGGCGACTACGCTCTTGTGAACCCTGATGAGATCGAGCTCATGGACGTCTCGCCGAACCAGCTGGTGTCGGTGGCGGCGTCTCTGATTCCTTTCCTTGAGCACGATGATGCCAACAGAGCTCTGATGGGCTCCAACATGCAGCGCCAGGCTGTGCCGCTTCTTCGCCCCGCCGCCCCCATGGTGGGCACTGGGATCGAGCGCTTGGTGGCACGCGACTCTGGTCACACAGCGGTGGCTCGTCACGATGGTGGCGTAGTCATGGTGGACGGAACGAAGATTGTAGTTCGGCGCTCCGGTGTGCGTGGAGGCGAGATCGGCTCGGAAGTCGATATCTACAACCTGACCAAGTATCAGCGTTCCAACCAGAACACCTGCATCACGCAGCGTCCGGTGGTCAATGTTGGTGATAAGGTTAAGGCCGGCGATGTCCTGGCAGACGGACCAAGCATCGACGCTGGCGAGCTTGCCCTTGGGCAGAACATCCTCGTGGCCTTCATGCCTTGGGGTGGCTACAACTTCGAAGATTCGATTCTGATCTCTGAGAAGGTGGTGATGGAGGACGTCTTCACGTCGATCCACATCGAAGAGTTCGAGTGTGTTGCGCGCGACACCAAGCTGGGCAAGGAAGAAATCACCCGCGATATCCCTAACGTGGGCGAAGAAGCCCTGCGAAATCTGGACGAAAGCGGGATTGTCCGCATCGGAGCCGAGGTCAACCCCGGCGATATCCTCGTTGGCAAGGTTACCCCTAAGGGCGAGACGCAGCTCTCGCCCGAGGAAAAGCTCCTTCGTGCGATTTTCGGCGAGAAGGCAGGCGACGTGAGAGATACGTCGCTGCGCGTACCTTCGGGCGTCAATGGCACCGTTATTAACGCCCAGGTCTTTGCCCGCGAAGGCACAGAGCCCGACGAACGCACGAAGGCGATTCTCGAAGAGCGTGTCGCGCGCATTCGTCGCGATGAAAAAATTGAGACCGACGCAGTTCGCATGTCGGCGATCGATCGTCTTGCCAAGATCCTGGACGGAGTTTCCACCACGGGCAAGCTTCTTTCTGAAGACGGCTCTCAGGAGCTTCTTGCGAAGGGGCAGAAGCTCACTGCCGAGGTCTTGAAGCGGGTTCCTTTCGACCTCCTCGGGTTTGTGCCTGTTGACGACAAGACCGAACAGGAAGTTACGAAGATCGTCAAAGCGGCCAAAGAGAAGATTGAAGCGGTTCGATTTGTCTTCAAGGACAAGATCGACAAGCTGAAGCGTGGCGACGAGCTTGCTCCGGGTGTCATCAAGATGGTGAAGGTGCAGATTGCCATCAAGCGTAAGCTCCAAGTCGGCGATAAGATGGCTGGTCGTCACGGAAACAAAGGGGTCATCAGCCGGATCATGCCGGTGGAAGACATGCCCTTCCTGGCGAACGGATCGCCCGTGGACATGGTCCTCAACCCCCTTGGCGTTCCTTCGCGGATGAATATCGGTCAGCTGCTGGAGATGACTCTGGGTTGGGCGGCGCGCGGGATTGGCGAGCGCGTGACGGTGTACATGGAGCGTGCTGCGAAGGAATATTCGGAGAAGACCCGTGAGCTTCTAAAGAAGGTGTTCAACCATCCCGAGGTAAATGCGTTCGTTGAAAAGGCCTCGGACGGCGAGCTTCGGGAAATGATCAAGCACATCCGCAAGGGGGTGCACTTCGCCTCGCCGGTGTTTGACGGCTCAAAGGAGTCCGATGTCGAGCAGATGATGGATCTGGCTGGTCTTCCGAGCAAAGGGAAGACGACGCTGTTCGACGGCGTCACCGGCGAACCCTTCGCGGAGGAGGTGACGATCGGCATCATGTATATGCTGAAGCTTCACCACCTCGTTGAAGAGAAGATTCATGCACGGAGCATCGGGCCTTACAGTCTGGTGACGCAGCAGCCGCTGGGTGGCAAAGCTCAGTTCGGTGGTCAGCGTCTCGGAGAGATGGAGGTCTGGGCACTTGAAGCTTATGGCGCCGCGTATGGTCTGCAGGAATTCCTGACGGTGAAGTCTGACGACGTCACCGGTCGAAACCGCATGTACGAGGCGATCGTCAAAGGCGAGCACCTGCTTGAGCCGGGCCTACCGGAGTCTTTCAATGTTCTTGTGAAAGAACTTCAGAGCCTGGCGTTGAACGTCGAGCTTATTGAGGATGAGAACGAGAAGGACTTCAAGGGTGAGCTTCTCTGAGGTCTAGTGGACCTCAAGGCGGACGTAGACTGTTTTCGTATTGAGCGCCTACAGCGCGGAGATTAGGGACCATGAAAGACCTTCTGAATTTTTTCGACAAGCCGAAAGATCCGTTGAGCTTCAAGGGGATTCGGATTTCGCTGGCCTCCCCGGAAAAAATCCGGGAGTGGTCGTTCGGTGAGGTGAAGAAGCCCGAGACGATCAACTACCGGACGTTCAAGCCGGAGCGCGACGGTCTTTTCTGCGCGAAGATTTTCGGACCCGTGAAGGACTACGAGTGCATCTGCGGCAAGTACAAGCGCATGAAGCACCGGGGGGTCGTGTGCGAAAAGTGCGGCGTCGAAGTGATTCAGTCCAAGGTTCGTCGTGAGCGTCTCGGTCACATTGAGTTGGCCACTCCGGTTGCACACATCTGGTTTCTTCGCTCACTCCCTTCCCGTATCGGCGCGCTGCTCGATATGACGCTGAAGGATCTCGAAAAGGTTCTCTACTGCGAGGCCTATGTGCTGAGCGATCCGGGAACCTCGGGACTTGAAGAGGGCGCGATCGTCAACGAAGAGAAGTACGCGCAGCTCGTCAAAGAGGGCATGGCCTTCAAGGCTGAGATGGGCGGCGAGGCCGTTCGCGAGCGCCTGAAGAAGGTGGATGTCGAGGCCCTGAGTCGTCAGTTGCGTCGTGAAATGAAGACGACCAATTCTGAGGCGACCCGAACCAAGGTCGCGAAGCGCCTCAAGGTGTCGGAAGCATTCCGTCAAAGCGGCATGAACAAACCTGAATGGATGATGCTTGAGGTGATTCCGGTGATTCCGCCGGAGCTTCGCCCGCTCGTGCCGCTTGATGGTGGGCGTTTCGCCACCTCCGATCTTAACGATCTTTATCGTCGCGTGATCAATCGGAACAACCGGTTGAAGCGCCTCATGGAGCTCAACGCCCCAGAGATTATCATTCGCAATGAAAAGCGGATGCTCCAAGAAGCCGTCGACGCCCTTTTCGACAACGGTCGTCGGGGTAAGGTCTTCACGGGCCCGAACAAACGCCCGCTACGCTCCCTTTCGGACATGCTGAAGGGCAAACAAGGCCGCTTCCGCCAGAACTTGCTCGGCAAGCGCGTCGATTACTCGGGTCGTTCCGTGATCGTCGTTGGCCCCGAGCTTCGCTTGCATCAGTGCGGCCTTCCGAAGCTCATGGCTCTCGAGCTGTTCAAGCCGTTTATCTATAACAAACTGATGGAGTACGGCTACTTCACGACCATCAAGTCGGCCAAGAAGATGGTCGAACTTCAGCGTCAAGAAGTTTGGGATATCCTCGAGGAAGTGGTGAAGGAACACCCCGTCCTCCTGAATCGGGCGCCCACGCTTCACCGCCTTGGAATTCAGGCATTCGAGCCGGTGCTGATTGAAGGCAAGGCGATTCAACTCCATCCGCTCGTTTGCGCGGCGTTCAACGCCGACTTCGACGGTGACCAGATGGCCGTTCATGTGCCGCTTTCGATCGAGGCTCAGATTGAAGCCCGCGTGCTCATGATGTCCACGAACAACATCCTCTCTCCCGCACACGGCAAGCCGATTATCGTGCCGAGCCAGGATATCGTTCTCGGGATCTATTACATGACCCGCGAGCGTCCGTTCGCGAAGGGTGATGGGAAGCTGTTCGGTGGCCCGGAAGAGGCTGTGATGGCCTATGACTCTGGTGTTGTCGATCTTCAAGCCCGCATCAAATGTCGTGTTCACGGCAAGATCGAGAACACCACCGTTGGTCGCGCGATGCTTTCGGAGATCGTGCCGATGGAGATTCCCTTCAAGGTCTACAACAAGGTCTTGGGCAAGAAGGATCTCGCCGAGCTGATCGATGTTTGCTACCGCCACACTGGCAACAAGAAGACTGTGCTTCTGGCCGATAGCTTGATGCGTACGGGCTTCCGTCAAGCCATGCGCGCCGGGATTTCGATCTCTATCCACGATATGCGGATGCCGGTCGAGAAAAAGAAATTCCTAGATCAAGCGTACTCACAGGTTCAAGAGATCGAGAACCAGTACGTCGAAGGTTTGATCACGGACGGCGAACGTTACAACAAGGTGATCGATATCTGGGCGCAGACATCGGAGCAGGTGGCCTCGGCCATGATGTCCGGGCTGTCTACGCAGGAGTTCGACGCCCCAGAAGGTTGGAAGGGCGACAAGAAAAAGGAAGTGGGTCCCTCGTTTAACGCCGTTTACATGATGGCGGACTCGGGAGCTCGGGGTTCAAACGCGCAGATCCGCCAGCTAGCCGGGATGCGCGGCCTGATGGCGAAGCCGTCGGGTGAGATCATCGAGACTCCGATCGTTTCAAACTTCCGTGAAGGTCTGTCGGTTCTCCAGTACTTCGTTTCTACGCACGGCGCGCGTAAAGGCTTGGCCGATACAGCGTTGAAAACGGCCAACTCCGGATATCTGACCCGCCGTCTGGTGGACGTGTCTCAGGATGTGGTGGTTTACGAAGACGACTGCGGTACGCTCGAAGGGATTTCCGTCTCCGCCCTCATTGAGGGTGGCGAAGTGATCGAGGAGCTCGGAGGGCGCATCCTGGGGCGTGTCGCCCTCGAGGATATCTTTGATCCGATCACGAGCGATGTGATCGCGAAGGCCAATCAGTTGATTGATGAGGATCTTGTCAAGAAGGTCGAGGAAGCCGGGATCGATCGCGTTCGTATCCGTTCGGTGATGACATGCGAATCTAAAGTGGGCATCTGCGCTCGCTGCTACGGTCGGGACCTGGGGCGTGGCCGGATGGTGAATCTGGGCGAAGCGGTTGGCGTAGTGGCCGCGCAGTCGATCGGTGAGCCAGGTACCCAGCTGACGATGCGCACCTTCCACATCGGTGGTGCTGCTTCTCGAGCGGCGGAGCAGAGTAGTCACGAGGCGAAGACATCCGGTAAGATTCGCTATCACAACATAACCACGGTGAAGAACCGTGAGGGTTCTCTCACTGTCATGAACCGAAACGGCGAGATTGTCGTGGTAGACGGGCAGGGGCGGGAGCGCGAGAAGTATCCGATCGTTTACGGCGCGCATATTCGCAAGACAGATGGCTCGGATGTGAAGGCGGGGGAAGTCCTCGCCGAGTGGGATCCTTACTCCACGCCGATCATTAGTGAGGTTTCGGGGGTCATCAAATTCGATGATCTCGAAGAGGGCATCACGATGTCCGAAAAGCTCGATCCGGTGACGGGGCTTTCGCAGAAGTTCGTCACGGAGAGCAAGGCGGATCGTCGTCCGAAAATCCTCATCGCAGGTGATGCGGGGCAGACGATTCGGATTCCAGGAACTGAGCGAGAAGCGAGGTATCTGCTGCCGGTGGGTGCCAACCTGGTCGTCAACGACGGCGCGGAGGTTCACGCTGGAGATATCATCGCGAAGATGCACCGGGAGACCACCAAGACCAAAGACATCACAGGGGGTCTTCCGCGGGTTGCCGAACTGTTCGAAGCTCGGAAGCCGAAAGACGCGGCGATCATTAGCGAGATCGACGGAATGGTTTCCTTTGGTAAAGACACCAAGGGCAAACGCAAGATTCTGGTTACGCCGGAGTCTGGTGAGGCGATGGAGTACCTCGTTCCGAAAGGGCGTCACCTTACGGTAAACGAGGGTGATTACGTGCGCGCAGGCGAGCCCCTGATGGACGGCCCCATCAACCCGCACGACATTCTGCACGTGTTGGGCGAGAAGGCGCTTGCGAACTACATGATCGATGAGGTGCAGGAGGTCTACCGTCTGCAAGGCGTGAAGATCAACGACAAGCACATCGAGATCATTGTTCGCTCCATGCTCCGCAAGGTGCGGATCAAGGATGTCGGCGATACCAATTTCCTGGTGGGTGAGCAGGTGGATAAGGCCTCCTTTGTGGAAGAGAACCAGCGGGTCTTGCAGGCTGGGAGCGCGCCGGCTACCGCCGAGCCGCTCCTCTTGGGAATCACTAAGGCCTCGCTTACGACGGAGAGCTTTATATCCGCCGCGTCCTTTCAGGAGACTACGAAGGTCCTCACCGAGGCAGCTATCAGCGGTAAGGTCGACTACCTGCGTGGCCTGAAGGAAAACGTGATCATGGGGCGCCTGATCCCTGCGGGCACTGGACTGACGAAATATGCCGGCATGACGATCGACGTCGACGCGCCCGCGGAAGATCACCGCATGCCCGCCGAGTCGTCGCCCATGCACTTGTCGCCGTAGTCGGCGAGTGGGCCTAAAGCTCGAGGAGGGGTAGGCGGTGCATCTGCCTACCCCTCGTCCGTTTAGGGCGAGTTGAATATTGGTTTTTTTGGATGGGCGCTTAGCTCAGCGGTAGAGCAGGGTCTTTACACGGCCAAGGTCGCAGGTTCAATCCCTGCAGCGCCCACCATTCAACTGAAAAAATGCGGGCCCGAGACAAAATTCTTTTTCTGAGATGAAGCTGCGGCTTCGTCTGGCACCTTGTTCGAGAGGGCCAGAAACGAATGATGGGCTAGGACACATCGTACTCCCAGCGCGGAGTTAACTTGCACCAAGCAGTTTGCGAGCCTTGCTGATGAGATCCGCAGGCTGAAGGGGCTTCACCAAGAATTCGGTATTCCCGTAGGAGGAGGCTTTCTCGAAGGCTTCCTTGTCCTTGCGGGCGGTAACGATCAACACAGGCAGTCCTTTGAGAAAGGGGTGCTCCTCACGCATGTCGAGGAAGATGAATCCGCTGTCTTCCGGCATGTTCAGGTCGCAGATGATGAGGCCCGGTTTGTGTTTTGCCACCGTTTCAATCGACTGTGCGACGCTTTCGGCTTGGTGGACTGTAATCCCGGCCTTGGCGAGCACGCTCATCACGAAAGATCGCAGGTGCGGATCGTCATCGATGATCACGGCCTGGAGCTTCTTATCGGGCATTCGATGCGGTTCCTTCAGAGGCCATTATCCTCCGGCGGAAAATGGCGGGCAAGGGAGATCCCAAGGGTGCGTACGGCCATCCTTAGGGCGAGTTCGTGGTGGGTGGAGAGGAGGTCTTCACGGAAAGAGTCGGAAAGCTCGCGCCAGTAGGACTCACCCAAGGCCGTTTGCGCACCCTTATCTCGTGCCCAGGCAAACCGTCGCGTCCGAAGGTTGAGATATAAGAGAACGCCGTTGCGGTGGCGAGTTTGCGTAAGCGCGAGCGACTCAAACAGGGTCTCTGCGCTTCGAGCGGGATCCCGCTCGGGGATACGGTGGGTGACTACGACCCAAAGCTGCGCGGACGTGGCGCGCTCAGCGTGAAATATCTCTTTTTGAAGACAGAGATACAGACCGTCGGAGGCTCCGCTCATGGAAAGCTTCCCGTAGTCACACTCATCTGGATGGCTCGACGGCCACGTTGAAAAGGGAGGGCGCGACGCAGGGTTTGATGCGGGGCGGCTTTTGCGATACCGCCCGACGAGATCTGAATCTCCCGGGACATGACAAGGTAGGTGCCGCTGATGGTGGTCATTAGCAGTAGGGCAACCAACATCCAAAGTACGGAGCGGCTGGGACCCGTGTCCTGCCGGGTGCCTATCATGAGCATCTCGAGGTCAGCTTCGCTTTGCCCCTCTTCCAGAAGAGGGCTCTCCAGGGCCAGCAGCAAACCCCTGAGGGCACTGCCAGCGCCCGCCGCCGGACCACTCTCGCGGAGGGCGTCCGCGCCCTGGTTCACCAATCGTTGCACCGTGTCTTCATCCAGCCGATCTTCGAGGTCCACTGTTGCGGCGAGACTGGTACGGCCGGAACTCAACACAAAGAGGAGAACGGCTTCCCGACGGCGGATAAAGTTGGGCGATCGATTCCAGCTCTCCAGAAGAGCACGGGCCGCAGGTTCAGGGTCCAGGCTTGCGGGCAACTGACGTATGACAGCCACCCGAAGCGTCTCACCTTGAAGGATGCGGTGCTCGTGAAGCATTCGAGTGAGCGCGGCGACCTGGTTTGTATCCAGGACCGTTTCCGGGTCCCAAAGGGGACTCTCGAGCGAAAGCACTGAAACCTCAAAATCTCTCGTCGCAGATTCCGCTCTCGCGGGCGACGAGAGTGCATACGAGATCGTATGCAGGAGTGCCACCGCCGATAATACGAACATGCGAATCACTCTGGAACCCATTCTGAACACTCTGTGGAGTGTCCGGGGTCATCGCGGCTGCTGTCAAGGCAGGTCGGTTGACGGAGCGTGAGAGGGCGGCTATCACCGTCTTGCAGTCGGTCTGCGCACTCCGATCCAAGCGATTTGTCGGGAGTGGCGGCGAAAGAGGGAATCCCGTGCGAATCGGGAACTGCCCCGCAGCGGTAAGTGGGAACGAAAACGGCAACGAAGGCACTGGAAGCGATTTCTGGGAAGCCGCCGTGATTAGGGTTGATGCCCACGAGTCCGAAGACCTGCCGACGCGCGCTCCGGAATCGCCCGGAGTGAAACCCAGCGTGTCCATCGAGGGGATGGTCATGAAGACATTCATGCGTTCCACTGGTTTCGTTTTGCTCGCTCGATTTTCTGGCGCGGCTCTTTGTCTGAGTCAGGTCGGAAGCCAGATCGTCTCCGCTGAAGACGAGGAGCTGCCGCCCTTGGTCATTCACGGATCAGCGATGGATCTCCTGACGCAAGATCCAGTGGTGCCCGCAAAGGAAGGTCTGATCGACTCGTCACATCCAGAGACATCGCCGCATGAGACCATTGCTCGCGACCTGCCCGTCAGTCTTACGGACTACGGTGGTGCAGGGGCACTGACGCAGGTTCAGGGGTTTGGGCGGGGCGCGGGGGAAACCGCGGTGGAAGCCATGGGAGTTCCCCTTCACCTTCCTCAAGGTGTGGGTTTCGATTTCTCGGTCTTCCCGGCATTCCTTTGGGAGGGTTACTCGTTCCAGTCGGGGCTGGGTTCGCTTGCCGCCGATCCGCGCGCAACGGGAGCGCTCGTGACCTTGAGGCCCTGGACCAGCGGTAAGCTCGATCGAGGAGAATCGGCGCTTGTGACGCGCGCGATGGTGTCGACGACGGAGGTTGGACAGGTCAGCCTTGCCGCATCTGATGGCGACAACTGGGCGGCAGTACTGGGACTGAGCCAGGGGGCTCTCCGTGGGCCAAGCGGCTCGCTTGCATCGCGGGTCCAATGGGATGGAGGTCGGCAGGCTCTCACGATGCATGTCCTCGCCACCCAGGTAGAAGCGGACAGCATAGGTTCCACTCGCTTCCCGACGCCCGAGGCGGTGCAGTCGACATCGCGTTGGATTCCAATGCTTCAATGGGATCGCAGGCGAGCCCGGTCAGCGATGAAGGCGTCGCTCTACTTCGACCATGTCGACTACAGATACGAGGACTCGTCCTCGTTCTTCGGTTCCTCGGAGATCGAGACTCAACAGATGGGTGCTCAGCTGGGATGGACCGATGGAAATTGGCGCTGGGGAGGGCATGGTCGGTGGATCGCCTATCAGAGTGGCGACTTCCGCGCGCCCAGGGAGGGCCAATTCATGGGGCAGCTTGGGCGGACGTGGCGGTTAGGTGACCTGACCGCCGATGCGGTTGGCGAGGGAAGCGCTGTGAGTCAGTTTGGGGTCGCGCCGGCGGGGAGCCTGGGGTTCAGGTTACAGCTAGGCCCAAACTGGGCTGGTTCACTGAGACTTAGGGGTGCCCGAAGGGCTCCGTCGCTGAGTGATCGGTACTACGACGACGCATTCTTTGAACCTAACCCCGTCTTGAAGCCTGAGCAGGTGTGGACGGGTTGGGTTGGCCTGGAAAGAGCCACCGGCGACCTGAGGCCGTCATTCGCGATGCAGGTTCAGTCCTATTCCAACGCCTGGACATCCCTGCCGGTGGCCGGAGGAGAGAACACGATCGGTAACGGAGGCTCTGCCTGGGGGGCGACGTTTCAGCATGACCTCCGCTGGCGGTGGACCTCTCTCTGGAGTTACCGCCATGCAGTGGCGTTGAGCGCTTCCCGAGTGTCTGCCACGGGAAAGCCCTTTGCCCGCTTGGCCCCCGTTCGGGTGACGGGCGGCATCCAGGCTTCGCCCGAGTCTGGGCGCTGGCGCATTGGAATCCATGGAAGGGGAGCATCCGCCGTTGTGGAGGATGGCACCGGAAACTCGGTGCCGGGTCACCTCGCGATCGATCTGCTGGGCGGCCTCAAGCTGGCCTCCTGGGCGGGGGGCGGAGGGGCAGACGGAGCCGGCCTAACCCTGGGCTTCGAACTTCGGAATCTGTTTAATAAATATATAGAATTAGTCAAGTATTATCCGCTTCCCGGGAGGACCTTCGAGCTTGTTCTCCAGGGGATGTTCTGAGGAAATCCTTGCGGGCCACCCACCCTGACGATACAAGGCCCGGAAACCAAACGCATTGCATGAGGGCTTGTTACAGGGCTCTCCGAAGCGGCGGAATGAATTCGGAGCGTCGTGTTCCGGATCAAATAAAACGCCGCGGGATGCACGGCAGCCCCTAAAGGAGGATTTATGCCGAATGTTACGATGAAAGAACTTCTCGAGGCCGGTGTCCACTTCGGCCACCAGACCAACAACTGGAACCCGAAGATGAAGCGCTTCGTGTACGGCGCTCGCAACGGGATCTACATCATTGATCTGCAGAAGACGGTCGAGAAGGCCCGGGCGGCCTGCGACTTCGTCACCAAGATTTCCGCTGAGGGCAAGAAGGTTCTCTTCGTCGGCACCAAGAAGCAGGCGAAGGACGTAATCGAGGAGCAGGCCCAGCGTGCGGGGGCCTACTACGTCACGAACCGCTGGCTGGGCGGCATGCTGACGAACTATCAGACCGTGAAGGCTTCCATCGAGCGTTTGAAGCACATCGAGTCGCTGAAAGAATCGGCCGACTGGTCGATCGTGCCGAAAAAGGAGCAGTCCCGCTATGAGCGCGAGCTTGGCAAGCTGAAGAAGTCGCTCGGTGGCATCCAGGACATGAAGAAGCTGCCCGGACTCGTGTTCATCGTGGACACGATGAAGGAGCACATCGCCGTGAAGGAGGCCAAGAAATTGGGTATTCCCACGGTCGCGGTCGTGGATACGAACTGCACTCCGGATGACATCAACTATGTCATTCCCGGGAATGACGATGCTATCCGCAGCGTCTCGCTGTTCTCGCGACTCATGGCAGATAGCGTGCTTGAGGGGCAGAAACAGTTTCAGGAACGCGCGCGTGCCCAGGGTAATGCCTCCGACGAGGATGATTCTAGCGCCGCGAAGAAAGTGTCGCGCTTCGAGGGCGATATCGACCTTGCGGGCGTAGATGAGGCCGACATCGAAGCGATGGAGACTACCGAAGAAAGTACGGAAGCGGCCACCGAAGCCGACAAGGCCTGATCCAGGACGACGGAGGTTCGAACATGAGCGTTTCGGCGAATATGGTGAAGGAGCTCCGCGAGAAAACCGGGGCCGGGATGATGGACTGCAAGAAGGCGTTGGCCGAGACGGCCGGCGACTTCGAAAAAGCCATCGAGTGGTTGCGGAAGAAAGGGATCGCTTCGGCCGACAAGAAGGCTGGACGGGCCACCAAAGAGGGCGCCGTTCTGTCCTACATTCACGGCGGCGGTCGAATCGGCGTGCTGCTTGAGGTGAACTGCGAAACTGACTTTGTGGCCCGCACCGAACAATTCCAGGATTTCGTGAAAGATGTGGCGATGCACATCGCCGCCGCCTCCCCGCGATGGATCGTCCCCGAAGAGGTGCCCGCCTCTGTGCTTGAAAAAGAGAAGGAGATCGCGATCGAGCAGATGCGCGGTCAGGGCAAACCAGAGGCGATGCTGGCAAAGATCGCAGAGGGAAAGGTGAAGAAGTTCTACGACGAGGTTTGCCTTCTCAAGCAGACCTACGTGAAGAATTCTGAGAAGACGGTGGAACAGGTTCTCAAGGAAACCATCGCTACTCTCGGGGAAAACATCACCCTGACCCGGTTCGCCCGCTTCGTGCTCGGCGAAGCCGCCGACCAGAAGCCCGCGGCTCACTGAGGCTGGGTTGTGACGCCAGAGCCAGGCAAGGGAAAGGCCGCTTCACCGCGCCGTCCGTATCGGAGAATTTTGCTGAAACTCTCGGGAGAGGCCCTTGCTGGCCCGGCCGGTTACGGTATCGACACAGAGATTCTCAAAGTCCTCGCGGCCGAGGTGAAAGAGGTGCACGGACAGGGGATTCAAGTTGGCGTTGTGCTCGGAGGTGGAAACATCTTTAGAGGCCTGAGCGGTGCGACTAAAGGCATGGACCGCGCTTCCGCCGATTATATGGGAATGCTGGCCACCGTCCTCAACTGCCTTGCCCTGCAGGACGCGTTGGAGCGCGAGGGAGTCCCTACGCGCGTTCAGTCGGCCATCGAGATGCAGGAGCTTGCGGAACCTTACATTCGGCGCAAGGCTGTTCGACACCTGGAAAAGGGTCGCGTGGTTATCTTCGGAGCGGGCACGGGCAATCCTTACTTCACTACTGACACCACGGCCGCGTTGCGCGGGATGGAGGTTGGGGTAGAGGTCGTGCTCAAGGCTACCAAGGTGGACGGAGTGTACACCGCAGACCCCCTGACGGATAAGTCGGCGAATCGGTACGAGGAACTCACCTATCTGGACGTGCTTCAGCAGGGACTAAAGGTGATGGATTCCACGGCCATCTCACTCTGTATGGACAACAATTTGCCGATCATTGTTTTCAACATGAACAACCGCGGCGCCCTCCGCGAGATCGTGGCGGGCAAGCCGGTGGGTACGCTGATTCACTGAGGAGTGCTACTATGGCAAAGGAAGTTCTCGACGCGATGAAAAAAGAGATGGAGAAGGCCATTCAGTCTCTCCAGCGTGATTTCGTGAAGGTCCGCACGGGCCGCGCCTCGACGGCGCTCGTTGAACATGTTCACGTCGACTACTATGGATCGAGCGTTCCGATCAATCAGGTGGCCAACCTTTCCACCCCGGACGCCCGCACGATTCAGATCGCGCCGTGGGAGGGCGGGATCATAGGAGCCGTTGAGAAGGCCATTCTCGCGGCGAATATCGGGCTGACGCCCCAGAGCGACGGGAAAGTGATCCGGATCAATATGCCTGCTCTGACTGAGGATCGCCGCAAAGAGATGGTGAAGACCGTCAAGAAGATGGGCGAGGAGGCGAAGGTTGCCATCCGGAATCATCGCCGTGACGCCAATGAGGCCGTGAAAGCGGCCAAGCTCCCCGAGGACGCGTCGAAAAAGGCCGGAACCGACATCCAGAAGATCACGGATGATAAGGTCGCTGAAGTCGACAAGGTAGTCGCGACAAAAGAAAAAGAGATCATGACGGTCTAGATGACGTCTTCACTTGTGCCCCGTCATGTTGCCATCATCATGGATGGGAATGGCCGCTGGGCTAAGCGACGCGGAAAGACGAGAGTTTGGGGTCATATTCGCGGAGCTGGCAGGATCAAGAGCGTCGTTCGCGAGGCAAGCGACCTTGGCATCAGGGCTCTGACTCTCTTCGCGTTTTCCACTGAGAATTGGTCGCGACCGGACGCGGAGTTGACGGTTCTCTGGAAGCTGCTGAAGAAGTTTCTGATTCGCGAGCTTGAAGCGCTGGATCGGGAGGGTGTCCGCCTTGTCATTCTAGGTGAAATGGATCGACTTGCGCCCGACGTAAGGGGGGTGGTGGAGTCCGCCGTGAAGCGGCTCTCTGGCAATTCTGGAATGTGTTTGAGTTTCGCTGTCTCCTACGGATCACGTCGAGAGATTGTCCACGCCGCTAAACAGTTTGCCGACGATTGCGTTCGCGGCGTGAGGAAGGCGGATGAGCTCGTCGAAGCGAAGGGGGAGGCGCTTTTCCAGTCCTACCTCTGGACCTCCGTTCTTGGGGATGCGGCCGACACGGACCTGGTCATTCGGACGAGCGGTGAGCGGCGGGTGAGCAATTTCCTACTTTGGCAATCGGCCTACGCCGAGTACTATTTCACTGAAACCTGCTGGCCTGATTTCGATGCGGAATGTTTCCGCAAAGCCGTGCGGGAATATGGGGCCCGCGAGCGCCGCTTCGGAATGGTAGATTCAACCGAGCGAGTGGCAGGAGATTCTCAGGCATGAGTGCTCGATCTGCTTCTTCGGATCTTCCTAGACGTGTTGTCACGGGTTTGATTGGGGGCGCGGCTCTGATCGCGCTCGTGCTTCATGGCGGAATCTGGGGTGCGAGGGCGTTGGCTCTCGTCCTCGTGCTGGGTACCACGTGGGAGTTCGGCGCGATGGCGTTTCGCCTCCAGGATCGGAGGACGAAGCAGGTCACTCTCATGATGTTGGGATTGTTCGTGGGCTGTCTCCAGGCCTGGGATCTTTTTCCGATTTACGACACGGCGATCGCTTCATTTCTTGTTTTGTTCGGGGTGTTTC
>JADZFF010000093.1 GCA_020850015.1 Bdellovibrionales bacterium
AGCGCGCGGAAAAATTTCGTGCGCTGGGCGCCGTCCGTCGCCGCGTTCCGGAGGAGATGCTCGAGCGCGTTCTTGGGTGCGTCGTCCTGCATATCCCTGGTGCTACCTCGGCCTCGCGAATGAAGGAAGCCCGGGACCGCATCCGTGCGGCGCCCGGGCCTCCCAAGGTGTCGTTGCCGTTCCCTAGCTGCGTTCGGCCGTCCATGGCCTGATCTGACCCCCGTTGCGGCGCGCGTACTCGACCCCCGCCGCTTCCGCGCGCCGCCGTTCCCCCCTGTCGAACCCCTTGCGGACACCGATCCCTGTGTCCAGAAACCTTCCTTGGAGCGTCGGCCCTGCCGTGGGCCGGCTGTGAGTTCCGCGGGCTGGAATCCGCGTATTACGCGAGCTTCAGGACGATCTTGCGTCCCTCGCTCTTGGGCTTGCGCCCGTCCACGTGGAAGCGCTCGTTGCGCTCCTGCTCTTCCTTGCACTGCACGCAGTGCGTGGTGGTGGGGCGGGCCTGCAGGCGCTTCAGCCCGATCTCGCCGCCGCACTCATCGCAGGCGCCGAATTCGCCCGCGTGGATGCGGCGTAGCGCTTCGTCGATCTTCTTCGCGAAGAGCGCCTCGCGGTTACGGAGGCGGATGCGCATCGACTGCTCGAGCTCCGCCGAGGTGAGGTCCGTTTCATCCATCATCTCGTCAGCCTGGATGTGGAAGCTCTCGTCCATCATGCTCTTGTTGAACACAAGGGAGCTCTTCTGTTCTTCGAACATCTTCTTGAACGCATTGAGGTGAGCCGTGGTCATCATCGTCGTGGACATGGATAAGTTCTCCTTTTTTCCGAATCGGATGCGCCTCCCCGTCAATCCATGAAGGGAGAATCCGTCGTCGCCGCCCTTGCCTTTCCTCATTCCTTGAGGGGGGAATCCTTTCCCCGCGAGGTGGGCTGCTTTTTGGGGGAAACGCTTCCTTGCGCTTCCTCCGGTCTTTGGTTTTTTGCTGACTTGCTGAGAGGGGGGCTCCAGCGAGCCGGATTCGTTTCCGGCTGCTAGCGACCCCACCTCCCTGCTGCTGCTCGAGCTGCTGCTCGAGACCAAGACCGGAAGGAGAGCTTCCAGTCCGCGAGAGGTCGGGCCCATGCGGGGCCCGTCGCGGTTGCTGCCGGTGCCGTACCGAAATACGAGGGAGAGCCCTGCTTGAATTGAGTTTTGAGATTTTTGATCGTCATCGACTCGTTTCCTTTCAGGGTTACGGGTGGCTCCCGGAGTCCGGGAGGGCCATCCCCTCCACACCAGTCAGGGACTCCTTAGTGCGAGACCCGTGCCAGGCTCCGGATTTCGGCCCTATGGCCCTAGAGGCGACGCATTAACCCGGAGATGCCCTGAGGTTGCGTTTAAACCCGACTGAACTGGTGTCAATCTGGGAAAATGCCTGGGCGCGAGATTTCTCCCCGGTGGCGAACCGATACCGGTTGTGAATTACAGGGGGCGCTCCGGTCGGGAAAAAAAGAGGGGCCGGTTTTCCGGCCCCAATTCTGCTGCGAGTTCAACGAATTGACGCCCGAAGCGGGCGATCAGGCGTGAACGCTGTGGAGTGTGTCGCCCAGGCTCTTGTGTCTCCGCCCGGACGCGGTCAAAACCTCCGCACGCTCTTCCTCTTCCTTGCAGCTTACGCAGAGGGTGGCCGTGGGGCGGGCTTCGAGCCGGCGAAGCTCGATGTCCTCCCCGCAGGAGTTGCACTCGCCGAAGATGCCCTCCTCGATGCGCGTCAGCGCCTGGTCGATCTTCTTGATGTAGAGGAGCTCGCGGTTCCTCAGTCTCATTCTCATCGCCTGCTCGGCGTCGGTCGCGGCCTGATCCACCTCGTCCGGCCGATCGTCGTCGTTCACGTTGAAATCCGGGCGCAGAATCCGATCGTTATAGAGGATCTGCCTACGCTCTTCCTCGAACACGCGCTTGAACTTGTTGACGACCGACTTCCTCATTCACTTCCCCCCTTTGAGTTCACGGATGATGAGCTGACTGATGCATTGGAGGGTCTCCATGACCCCTTCTCCACGGTTGGCGACCGCTTCGAAATACGGGCGCCTGGAAGCATTGAAGGTGGCCTCGAGCTCGGCGAGCGGCACGGCTCCGGCGAGATCACGCTTGTTGTATTGAACGACCATCGGGATCTTTGAGGCGTCGTAACCCTGCCGTTCGAGGGTCTGTTCCAGCTCCTCGAGGCTCTCCAGGTTGGACTCCATGCGCTCCGGCCCGCTGTCGACGACGAACACGATCCCGTCCACGCCCTTGAGCAGGAACTGGCGAGACACCTCGTAGAAGGTCTGGCCGGGAATCGAGTAGACATGGAAGCGGGTTCGGTAGCCATGGACTTCGCCCACGTCGAGCGGCAGGAAATCGAAGAAGAGCGTGCGCTCGTTTTCCGTGCTGAGCGTGACGAGTTTCCCACGCTCTTGGTTCTGCGTGTGCTCGTAGATGTACTGGACGTTCGTGGTCTTGCCGCCCAATCCCGTGCCGAAGTAGACGATCTTGCAGTTGATCTCGCGCGAGGCGTAGTTGATGAAACTCATGTGGCCTGGAGCTCCACGCGGTTCTCAAGGGCCTTGCCCAGAGTCTGGCGGTCCGTGTACTCGAGCGCGCCGCCCACCGGCAGGCCGAGCGCGAGCCGCGAAACCTTCACGCCCAGGGGCTTGAGGAGCCGCGAGACGTAGAGCGATGTGACGTCGCCGTCCACGCTCGGGTTCATGGCGAGGATGACTTCCCGGACCGGGGCCGACCCCGAGGACATGCGCGCCACGAGCTCTCGGAGCTTCAGCTCCTCGGGGCCCACGCCGTCCATCGGCGAGAGCACTCCGTGGAGAACGTGGTAGGCGCCGCGGAAGGCGCCGGCGGCCTCCACGGCCCGCACGTCCGAGGGGCGTTCCACCACGCAGATCAGCCCCGCGTCGCGCTGGGGCGACCTGCAGATGGAGCAGAGCTCCTGGTCGGTGAAGGAAAAGCAGCTCGAGCACAGCTTCAGGGTGTCCTTGGCGCGAAGCAGGGCATCGGCGAGCGAGGCGGCGTAGGCCCGATCTTGGCGCAGGATGTGGTAGGCCAGGCGCCCTGCCGTTTTCTCGCCGATTCCTGGCAGTTTCGAGAGCTCGAACACGAGCTTCGCGAGAGGGTCGCCCAAGGGCTCAAGCACCGGGGCCTCCCATCGGAGCCGCGCGCTCCACGGGGCCGAGCTCGCCGCCGAAGAGTGCCCTGGCTTCCTGCACCACCGGGTGCTGCACGATCGCGCGCCGCGCGGACTCCTCACGCTCGCGGGCCTCGCGCTCGCGCACCTGGGCCTGGCTCTCGCCCGCCGAAGCGTCGACGTGCACCGCCACGCGCACGGTGCGACCCATGCGCCCCGTGCAGAAGGAGTTCACCTCGTCCGCGAGGTCCTTCTGTTTCAGCTGCTCGGCCTTGAAGGAGTTGTCCGGGTTGAAGCGGACCTCGAGCTCGACGGAGTCCGCCGCGGGCATGCGATGCGAGCTCGCATGCTCCAGAAGCGAGGCCAGCCGTGGACGTTGGGCGCGGAAATGCCGAACCATCTCCTCCCAGCTCAGGGGTGCGCTCAGGTTGGGAACCGCGGGAGGCGTCGCGACCGCCTCAGGGGCCGCGCGCTCGGGTGCCGAGCGCATCGGTTCCGCGACCGGGATTGTCGCGGCCACCGGGGAGGGCGCCGGACCCCGCCCTGCCGAGCCGGCGGACGCCATCTTCTCCACCGGGACCAGCGCTTCGGCCGAGGCGCACTTCACGAGCAGCACGTCGAGCACGATCTTCGGCTGCGGAGAACGGGCGATCCAGTCGGTGCCGTGATGAAGGGCCTGGAAAATGAGCTCCAGCTCCTCGAGCGGCCGCAGGGCGCTGAGTGAGCGGATCTCATCCCACTCGTCGGCCGAGAGCTCCAGGCCCGACGGCCTCTGCGCGCCCACTTTTGCGAGGATCGCCGCGTGCACGAGCTCGATCAGGCTGCGGGAAAGGACGCGGAGGTCGTGGCCCTGCTGAAAGGCCTCTTCCACGAGCGCGAGCGCTGGCAGGGGTTTACGCTCAAGAACGCCGCGGAGAATGCCCAGGAGCGTCTGGCTCTGGATCAGGCCGATGCTCTCGCGTACGTTCTCGATCGTGATGGTCTGTCCGGCGAAGGCGATCACCTGGTCGAGCAGCGAGAGCGCGTCCCGCATCGAGCCCTCGGCGGCGCGGCCCACGAGCGCGAGCGCTCCCGGGTCAGCGGCGATGCCCTCGGCCTTCGTTACCTGCGTGAGCCGTTCCTGCACCTGCGCCGCGGTGACGCGGCGGAAGTCGAAGCGCTGCACGCGCGAGAGGATCGTGGCCGGGATCTTGTGAGGCTCGGTCGTCGCGAACACGAAAATCACGTGCGGGGGTGGCTCCTCGAGCGTCTTCAGGAGCGCGTTGAAGGCCGCCGTCGTGAGCATGTGCACTTCGTCGATGATGTAGATCTTGCGCGATCCCGAGGATGGCAGGTACTTCGCGCTTTCCCTGATCTCGCGTACTGCATCCACGCCGTTGTTGGAGGCGCCGTCGATCTCGATCACGTCCACGCTGGATCCCGCGGCGATCTCGCGGCAGCTCGCGCAGTGATCGCAGGAGCTGAGCCCTCCGTTCTCGCCTTCGTCCTTCGCTTCTGGGCAGCGGATGACTTTGGCGAAGATCCTGGCGATGGAGGTTTTGCCGATCCCGCGCGAACCGGTGAAGAGATGGGCTTGATGGATCCGCCCCTTCTTCACGGCGTTCATCAGCGTGCGGACGATGTTGCCCTGCCCGACGATGTCAGCGAACTGGGCGGGTCTCCACTTTCTGGCGAGTACAACGTACGACATGGTCCCCCGTTTTTGAGAGGCGGCAACATACTTGCGGCATCTGGCATAAACAAGCGGAAAGATTGGGGTTTTACGCATCAGGCCAGCGCGGTGCGATGGCGAGCAGTGCCAACGGAGTGCGCCGCAACCCTCACTCAAAGGAGTTGAATTTACCTGAGTTGAGTGTCAACTTTTCCGCCGTGAATCAATTTCAGCTCGAGATCGGCATTGGCCGAATCGCTTTCACGTGGAACTCCAAAGGCCTGCTGACGGGAATCCAGTGGGAAGGATCGCGCGCGCCGGAGTCGAACCTCACGCTTCGCTTCGTCGGCCGCCAACTCTCGTTGGAGGGCTTTCGCATGATCGAGAGCTTCCAAGAATACTTCGCGCACGGCCTGCCGCTCAAGGCGGTGGCGTGGGAGAGCATCGACACGAGCGCGCTCACGGAGTTCCAGTCCCAGGTATACCGCACCATCCTTCGGATACCCCATGGCGAGACGCGGACCTACGCCTGGGTGGCGGAGCGTCTGGGCCGGCCGAACGCTCAGCGCGCCGTGGGAGGCGCGCTTCGCAGCAATCCCTATCCCGTCATGATTCCCTGCCACCGAGTGGTGGCGGCTCAGGGCGGCCTCGGCGGATTCATGGGGGTTACCGATCCGGCTACGCCGGAGCTCGTCTTCAAGAAGTGGCTGCTGGATCTCGAGTACCGCTACATCAATCCGACCTTCGGATTCCTGGGCGAGTCGGTCGCCTCTTAAGACGCACCCCCGCTACCATCGGGTGGTCGCGACTTTTTGGTGCCGCCTTTCAGGTCGCGCCAGCTCTTGCCCTCGCGCGCTTTCGCATTCTTCTGGAATGCGCGCACCGCGGCCTCGTGTTCCGCGAGATTTCGGGTGAAGACGTGCGTGCCGTCGTTCTTGGAGACGAAGAAGAGATGCTCGGACGCCTGCGGATCCACCGCCGCGGCCAGCGCTTCGCGCCCCGGATTCGAGATCGCGCCGATCGGTAGGCCCGGGATCTTGTAGGTGTTGTACTCCGTGCGCTGCTGAAGATCCTTCCGGGTGAGGTTCCCGTTGAAGGTCTCCCAGATGCCGTAGATCGTCGTCGGGTCGCTCTGAAGCCGCATCCTTTTCTTCAGACGGTTGTGGAACACCGAGCTGATCAGCCGGCGCTCCTGAGGCGCGCCCGTCTCTTTTTCAATCACCGACGCGAGCGTGACGACCTGATGCTGGGAGAGCCCCATGCGCTGGGCGCGCGCGGCGATTTCCGGGGTCCAGGCCGCCTTGAAATGCTCCACCATGGTGCGCAGGATCTTCTCGGGGCCCATCGATCGCGTGAAAAGGTAGGTCTCGGGGAAGAGGTAGCCCTCGAGCGAAGGCACCTTCGGGTCGGTGATCCCCACGGAATTCATGAAGGTGCGATCGCGCGCGAGCGCGATGAGCCGAGGCCGCTCCGCCAGTCCTTCCGCGGCCACCGCGTCGGCGACCTGGTACATGTTCCAGCCCTCGCGCACCACCACCCGGCGCCCGCTGCTGATGCCGGAGGTGATCGTGGCGAAGATCTCGATCGGCGTCATAGCGGGCCCGAGGCGATATTCTCCCGCCTTGAGCCCGCTCCATTGGCGGATGAGCCTCCCGAGAAAATGGAATTCCTCGCCGTCCTTCACGATCCCTTTCTCCTCAAGGTGCAAGGCGAGCGCGAGAGGTCGGGTACCGGGCGTGACCTCGATCAGGATCGACTCCTCGGTTCCCGGCTTGAAGGCGCTGAACGCGAATCCCACGAGACCGCATCCTCGGAGCGCGGCTCCGCCTCCGATCACCAGAAAAGCGAGAAGCAGGATCCAGCCGCCGCGGCGCATGCCTTCATTGTAGGACAAGTCTCTCGGCCGTTCCAAGCTCGCGTCGCTCCGGCGCGTCCCAGAATCCGCTTTACTGATACAAAGGTCTCTGTTAGCCGATTGCAGTAGTCCGTTTCTCCACGCCGCGAGGCTCCGAACGCCCGCGCAACCCAAAATCACATCACTGGGAAGTGCCTTCCATGCATCTCAAAGACCTCAAGGACAAGAAAGCCGCTGAGCTTGTCGAAATGGCCACCGCCCTCTCCATCGAAGACGCCGGGAACATGCGGAAGCAGGACCTGATCTTCCAGATCCTGCAGAAGAAGGCCGACAAAGACGATCACATCTACGCCGACGGCGTGCTCGAGTGCCTGCCCGACGGCTTCGGATTCCTCCGCGCTCCTGACTACAACTACCTGCCGGGGCCGGACGACGTGTACGTGTCGCCTTCGCAGATCCGGCGCTTTGGTCTACGCACCGGCGATACGGTCAGCGGCTCGGTGCGCGCCCCGAAGGAGGGTGAGCGCTATTTCGCCCTGCTGAAGGTCAGCGAGGTCAACTTCCAGACGCCTGAGGTGAACAGGGAGAAGACCCTCTTCGACAACCTCACGCCGCTCTACCCGAACAAGCGGCTGAATCTCGAATTCCAGCCCACCAACTACAGCACGCGCATTATCGACATGATGGTTCCGCTCGGCAAGGGCCAGCGCTGCCTGATCGTCGCGCCCCCGCGCGCCGGCAAGACGGTGCTGATGCAGGACATCGCCAACGCCATCACTACGAGCCATCCGGAAGTGAAGCTCATCGTATTGCTCATCGACGAGCGGCCGGAAGAGGTCACCGACATGCAGCGCTCGGTG
>JADZFF010000094.1 GCA_020850015.1 Bdellovibrionales bacterium
ACGCCCTTGGCGCGCGCGAGCTTCGTGATCGCCGCGATGTCGAAGATCTTGAGCATGGGGTTCGTGGGCGTCTCGAGCCACAGGAGCTTTGTGTTGGGTTTGAAGGCCGCTTCGGCTTTCTTCAGGTCCGTGAAGTCGACGTAGTCGAAGCTCAGGCCCAGGTTCTTGAAAACCTTGTCGAAGAGCCGGAAGGTGCCGCCGTAGACGTCGTCGCAGCAGAGCACATGGTCGCCGGCGCTGAGCGTCTGCAGGATCGCGGCCGTGGCCGCGACACCCGAGCTGAAAGCCAGCGCGTGCGTGGCGTTTTCGAGCGAGGCCACGCAGGTTTGGTAGGCGTCGCGCGTGGGGTTGTTGCCGCGCGCGTAGACGAAACCCTGGTGCACGCCGGGGCTCGACTGGGCGTAGGTGCTGGTCTGAAAGATCGGGGTCATTACGGCGCCGGTGGTTTTTTCCGGCGGCTGGCCCTCGTGGATGGCGCGCGTGCCGAAGCCAGGCTTCCTGCCTCCCTTTTCGGCGCCGCTCACGACGCACCCCCGAGGAAGCTGATGAGGTCGATCTTGGTGAGGATCGCGAGCAGGCGCCCCTCATGGAGCGGATCGGTGACGAGCGGGTGTTTGCCCTGGCTCAGCAGCTTTGACACCTTCTCGATGGAGTCCTGCGGGGTTACGAACTCCACCTTCGAATCCATGAGCGCGTCGGCGGTGTCGGAGGGCTTGATCTTGCCGTCGTAGAGTCCCAGGAGGAGCTTCTCTTCGGTGACGACGCCCTTGATCCAGCCCTTGTCGTCTTGCACGGGGATCTGGCTGATGCCTTCCTTGCGCATGAGCTCGATGAGCGAGGCCACCTTCTCGGTCTGCTTGGCCATCTTGATCTTGCCGGGCTCGATGTGGAGCGCGTGCATGAGATCCGAAACCATGCCGCGGGAGTTTTTCTCGAGGAAACCCACCTCGCGCATCCAGTCGTCGTCGTAGACCTTGGAGAGGTAGCGATTGCCGCTGTCGGGGAAGATCACGAGCACCTTCTTGCCCTTCATGGCCGGCCCCTGCTCGGCCACCCAGCGGAGCGCGCCCACCACCACGCAGCCCGAGGAGATGCCGGAGTAGAGGCCTTCCTTCACGAGGATGTCGCGGGTCATGAGGAAGGACTCCTGGTCCTTCACCTGCACCATGTCGTCGATCACGTCGAAATCGTAGTTGCCGGGGAAGAAGTCCTCGCCGATGCCCTCGATCATGTAGCTCTTCGCGGGGATCAGGCGGTCGTGCTTGAACTTGTCGAACACGATCGAACCCACCGGGTCCACGGCCACGATCTTCACGGAGGGCTTCTTCTCCTTGAAGTAGCGGCCGATGCCGCAGATCGTGCCGCCCGTGCCGATGCCGGCGATGATCACGTCCACGTCCGGGAACTGCTTCAGGATCTCGGGGCCGGTGGTGTGGTAGTGGCAGTCGCGGTTGGAGAGGTTGTCGTATTGGTTGAGGTAGATGGAGTTCGGCGTCTCGCGCGCGAGACGCCTGGACACCTGGTAGTACGAGCGCGGGTCCTCGGGCTCGACGTCGGTGGGGGTCACCACCACCTTCGCCCCGAAGGCGCGCAGGTTTCGGATCTTCTCCTGCGACATTTTGTCGGGCAGCACGAAGATGCACTTGTAGCCCTTCACGGCCGAGGCGATCGCCAAGCCCACGCCCGTGTTGCCGCTCGTGCCCTCGATCACGGTGCCGCCCGGCTTGAGCACCCCGCGCTTCTCGGCGTCTTCGATCATCCAGTACCCGATGCGGTCCTTGATGGAGCCGCCGGGGTTGGTGAACTCGAGCTTCGCGTAGATCTCGGCCGCGCAGCCTTGGGTCACCGCGTTAAGGCGGACGATGGGGGTATTGCCGATGGCTTGGAGGACGTTCTGATGCACCATGATTTCCGAGGATTAGCCCGAACTGGGTCAGTCGGGCAACTGGGAACCGGGAGGACTCTCGGCGCTCTGGCGTGGCTCTGTAGTCAAATGTCGCCTTTGAATGCGACATCGAGGTCGGGCAATCGGACGGCGGGCCGGTTCTTCTTTGAAATCCCGGAAGTGGCCGGCCTCGATCTTCGGCGATCCATAGTACTGCAGTGGGCTGTTGCCGACATCGGAGATCGCAGCTCTCAGCGCCACGTGGCGGGGGAGCGCCTTTCTGCGGCGCGGCTGACTGAATTCTGGACCTGAATGTCGCATTCAAAGGCGACATTTGACTACGGAGCCGCGGGAGAGTGGCAAAGGGGCAGGCAGGGCGCGAAACGGGTACCGGAATCAGGTGATCGGGTAGTTAGTCATCTTTTCCGGAGCAGAGATCCCCCACGGGGAGATTCAGCCCCGGAAGCTCTCCCTGCTCCATTCCAGCCGCCAGGGCGGAGAGGCGCGCCACGGTGCCGTAAACGAGCTCCAACTCCGGTTCTTCCTCCGGGTCCACGGGGCTTGCGGCGTCCGGTACCGCCAGACTCTGGAGGTCAGACATGCAGAGGGTCTTGAAAACCATGCCCTGGGAGTTGAGGTTGTCCTCGGACCCGCGTTCGGTGTTCGTGCGTAGGAAGCCTCCGATGAGCTCGCAGCCCGCGAGGTAGATGGCCGGCTCGCCCGGGTGGCTGTCGACGAGGATGGAGGTGGGGATTCCTTCCTGAACCACTACGCTCGTGATGTCGACCTTGCCCTTGGCCATGCTCATCTTGTTTTTTTCGCGGCGGTTGAGCGTGAGCACTTCGTCGGCGCTTTTCACCACGTGAATGCCCATGCCGTAGGTTCCGGCGTTGTTCTTCAGGAACGCGAAGGGCGAACGGTCGATGCCGTGGCGGCGGTAGGCGGCCGCAGTGCGGTCGAGTACCGCCCCCACGGCCTGCGCGGCGCGATCAAGCCCGTGGGCTTCGTTGAAGTTCACGGGCTCCACGGTGGCCGTGTCGACGGTGAGGAACCAAGGGTCCACGCCGATGATCTCGGCGAAGGTCTTGGCAAGCTGGTTGTAATGCTCGAAGTGCCGGCTCTTCCTGCGGGTGTGCCAGCCCAGCTGGTGCGGAGGAGCGATGGGCTGGGCGAGCCCGTCGAGGGCCTGCGGGTATCCTTCCGCGAAGTCGCGGTTCAGCACGATGAGATCGGGATCGAAGGCGCCGGCCCTGAGTCGGGGGCTGCCCGGAGAGGAGGCGTCGACCCGCGTGGGTTCGCAGCGCACTGAGGCGCCTGATACCGCGGTGAGCGTTACCGCCTCCGCGACCTTCGGCTCGTTCTCATGCGTCCACCAACCAGCCTCGGCCTCGAAGCCGCCGCCGCGCAGGAGCTCCAGCAGGCGGTGCAGGTTTTCGGCATAATACGAGTTGCGAGTATTTCCTTCGGGGAGGACGAGGATGCGTTTCGTGCCCGGGTAGAACTTTTCCACCCGCAGGCGAAAAACGCGCTGTGCAGTGAGACGGTCGGTTGGGCAGAGGTTATTGAAGCCTGCGGGAAAGAGGTTGGAATCCACGGGCGCGATCTTGAAGCCGGAATCGCGAAGGTCGATGGAGGTGTAGAAGGGCAGGGGCACCTCGGACGCGCGGTCGCGGAACCAGGCGCGGGCCTCGCTGCGGCGGGCGCGGATCGCGGCGTCCAGTGTTTGCCTAATCCGTGTCGCCATACCCATCCTTTAGCTTGCCCAGAAGCTCATTCAGTTGCTCGAGCCGAGCCGGGGGCGCGTCTTTTTTCCAGGCCGTCAGAAGTCCCCGCGTCTCTTCCACTTTCAGCCCGCAGCGGCGGCGGAGCTCGCCGGAGAGCTCTTCGCGGTAGCGGAGCGCCTGTTCGGGGCTGAGCTTTTTCCCGGCGGGAAGCGGAGGATTGGAGCAAGAGAGCCCGAAGAAGCGGAAGCCCTGGGCCAGCGACTCCGTGGCCTCTTCGCCCCAGACCTCCGAATCCGTCTCAAGCGTGGCGCGGAAATCCAGCGCGGCTTCCTTCAGGCAAAGGCCCCAGCGGTCATGAGCCGCGAGCACTTCCGCCTCGGTGGGCTTCTTGCCGGGAGCAGCGGGATCCTCCCCGCGGCAGCGGCGCAGGCGGATCTCCAGCCCGGTCCAGCCCAACTCGCCCGCGAGATCCGAGCGCACGGCGCGTGCCTCTGGCGTGAGGCGTTCCCAGTCCCGCCGGGCGGACGAAAGAGAGCGCTCCGCGCGTATGTCGCGCTTCAGCCCGAGGTTCGCTTTCGCCTGAAGCACCAGGGCTTCCGTGCTGATCTCGGGCGACGCGTTCCGCGGCTGAAGGGCGTCGAGGGTCTCGCGCACGAGCAGCAATGCCTCCGAAAATTTTCCCGCTCCCACGTAGGCGCGGATAAGCGTAAGTCGCGCCCGCGGGGTCTCAGCGCTTCCCCGAGGTTGCGCATCGAGGTAGGCCCTGAGCGGTTTCACCGCATCCTCGAAGCGGGCCAGGCGCAGGAGGCTCTCTCCAAGCAGGCCTCGGGCCTCGACGTCATGGCCGAACCCCGGGTGGCGATCCACGAGGCGAGCGAGCTTGTCCGCGGCTTCGGCGTAGGCGCCGACGCCGAAGGCCTCGCGGGCGTCCTTCCAGAGGATCGCGACCTCCGAAACGGGAGCTGGCCCGCGGGCCGTCGCGGCCGAAGAATCAGCTTTTCGCTCTTTTGCGGCCACTGGTGCCGCGGCCAGGTACAGGATCGCAGGGAGCCACAGGAGACTCGCCAAGCAGGCCTGCCACCTGGGCGAGATCCTCGAGCGTGTGTACGTCCCGGGCCAGTTGAGGGACACGGAGTAGGAAGGGGGCGGGCCCGCGCGCATCGCTTTCATTTCTGGGGCCATTTAAGCAGCTTTCCAGGTCGGCGAGTACCGTTTTTTCCTCCGCGGCCAGGGACTCCAGGATCTCCAGCGCCTCACCGAGCCCGGGGCGGCCCGCTCGGGCCTCCGCCGCAGCGCGCGCACGGTCGTCCTCGGTTAGAGCGATGCCGCTGTAGGTGCGGTTGAGGATCATCCCGTCGAGCCTCAGGTTGCGCTCCAGGGCGCTCGTGATGAAGCGCTGCAGATCCGGGGCCGTGTCGGCGGCTGGAGCTGCCACGAGCACTACCCCGCAGCGCTCAGACTGAAGAAGCGCGATCACGCGCTTCAGGTTCTCGGCGAAAGGCATCCTCACCTCGAAGAGTGCGGTGGAGAACTCCACCAGATGGCTCAGGAAGCCCTTGCCGGTGAGCGACTCCAGCATGGAGAGCGTGCGGTCCACGCCGATGGACATGAGCTTGTTGGCCGGAGCCACGAGCCACTGGATGATGCGGTCGTCGAAGAAGCGGCTCAGGAGCCCCGGCGCGTCCAGGAAGGCCAGGGTATTCCGCGAAGGCGGGGTGTCGAGCACGATGAGGTCGAACTGACCGGAGGCATGGAGGGCGTCCAGCCGCTTCAGGGACATGTACTCGTTCGTGCCCGAGTACTCCTTGGCGAAGATACGGAAGATCGGGTTGCCCACGACCCGCTCGTAAGCAGCCTCGGAGTCAGCGAGCGAGCGCACGAAGCG
>JADZFF010000095.1 GCA_020850015.1 Bdellovibrionales bacterium
CCGATTGTCCGTCCCGGCGTCAGAGAGCGTGAACTTTCCCACGATCCGGCGTTTGACCTTCATCTCCTTGGGCTTCGACACATGATAGAGCGCCCAGCCCTTTCCGGTGCGCAGGGGACGGCCGAAACTCGTGCCGTGCCAGTCGGCATCTTCGGAGTGGAGCATGTAGAGCTGAATGCTGTCGGCACTCTCAGTGCAGGCAGCGGCCGCGTAGAGGAAATCGCCGATCTTGGTGCCCTTCACGAGTGACTTCCGGACGTAGAGTGCCATCCCGGCTTCTCGGCAGCCCGCGTTCACCCAGAGCATCGGGTTCGGGTCCACCGGCTTCACGGCGAGCGAGGCCTTGGTCTTCTGCCCTATCCTCCTCCGAAACGTGATCTCCAGCGTGGCGATGCGCCGGCGGGAGTCGATCCGAATCAGCGCGCCTCGCTCGAAGAGCTTCACCTCGGAGTCGGCGCTCTTGGCCTCCAGGAACCTCAGGTCCGACGGCGCTCTGATCTCGGTCCTGAAGGAGGGTGTCACCGGCGGCCCGCCGCTCTCGCGCGCCATGGTTTCCAGGTCGGGTTTCCTCCAGAGCCACTTCGACTCGTGGTCCGCCTCCATCGGGAGGTCATTGCCGAAGGGATCCACCCACTTCAGCGTCGCCGGCGCGGGAAGCTCTTCCTCTTCGGGGCCCTCGTCGGCGGCGCGGAGGGAAGCGGGTGCGAGCAGGCCGACGAGACAGAGACAGATGCGGGCCTGCGCGCGGAGGCCAAGCCCAGTCAAGACCCCCGCACTCACTGTCGCGCGTACCTTCGCATCCATGGCGTTCCCAGACAGAGTACCCGTTGTGCGCGATCGCGCCATCATCAGATGTCATGCGACATGTGGCGTTAAGCCCTCTAGCATCGCGCCCCTATGCGGAACTCCGTCGTTTCCTGGGGTGTGGTCTGGCGTCTGTCTTCCGGCGCGCTCCTGAGGAGCCATGGGAGGAATTTGAGCCGGGGTTTAGGGAGCAAGCTCGCTTGTCTGGGTTGCACGCCCGAGAGTTCCTCCCTAGAACCATGGGGTGATCCACGACAAGAGCCGACTCCTGGAACAGATCGTTGCTCAACTCGAACGTGAGCTCGCCTCGGTGACTCGCGCCGCGCAAAGCGCCCACGAGGCGGCCACGCACGAAGAGAGCAAGGCGGAAGATCAGTACGACACGCGCGGGCTCGAGGCCTCGTATCTGGCCGAGGCGCAGGCCGGCCGTGTTACCGAGCTCAAGAAGCTCGTCGTGCATTTCCAACATTTTCCCACACGTAAATTCACGGAAACGGATCCTGTCGAAGTTGGAGCTCTCGTCGAGCTAGAAATGGGCGGGAAATCCCAGCTCTATCTGCTGGCGGCGCTGGGCGGGGGTTTGAGCCTCGAGATTGCCGGACAACGGGTGCAAGTCCTCACGCCGCAGGCCCCCCTCGGCGATGCCCTCCTCGGGAGGCGTCTGGGGGAGGGAGTGGAGGTGGAGCTTCAGGGCTCCCTTCGCGAGTACAAGATTCTAAGCGTCGGATAAATCGGCCACTATCCAGCCCAACATTTTATAACCATCGAAAATCATAGGAGAAAAAATATCTACTAAGCAGACCTAAACCGTCTTGTAATGCGGCGCGTTGTATCTTAAAACTTACCCCGCAGTCACTCAGGAGCCACCCATGGGATCAAATATGCATCAAGCCGAGTTGCGCCGGATCGTCGAAACGCTGTGGCGGGAGCTCTTTCGGCTTCCCGGGAATTTTGATCACGACAAGAGTTTCATGGATCTCGGCGGCACCTCCATGGCGGCGAGCATGCTCACGGCCCGACTGTCGAAGGAGCTCGCGCGGGGGATTTCTGCCACGAAGATATTCGAGTATCCCACGCTGACGCATTTCCTGCAGTACCTTGAGTCGGGCGATTCGGGCATCGAGGCATTCGCAGCCGCGCCCGAGGCCCCGATTCCCTCGGCCTCGCCCACCGAGCCGCGTCCGCTTGATGGCTTGAGCGGCGATCGCGCGCGCGACATCGCGATCGTCGGCATGGCCTGCCGGTTCGCCGGTGCGAGCGACGCGGATCAGTTCTGGAGCAATCTCGTTCAGGGCAAGGAGTCCAACTGCACCATCGCGGTGGAGGACCTCAGCGACGAAGTGCCTGAAGAGCTTCGCAACGACCCACGCTACGTGCGCGTGAGGGGCATGATCGACCGCCCCTACGCCATGGACGCCGCGTTCTTCGACGTGAGCCCCATGGAGGCCAAAATCATAGATCCGCAGCAGCGGGTGCTGCTCGAGACAGCCTGGGACGCGCTCGAGCATGCCGGTCACGGTTCCGGGAGCTTCGCCGGGCGGGCGGCCGTCTTTGCCGGTATCGAAGACAACTCGTATTACAGGCAGGAGATTGCTCCGTTCCCCGAGGCCGAGAAGCGCGCGGGCCGGCTCACCGTGATGACCGGGAACGAAAAAGACTTCGTCGCTCTCCGCATCGCCCACAAGCTCAACCTCCGTGGCCCGGCGGTGAGCGTTCACACGGCCTGCTCCACCTCGCTCGTTGCGGTCATCATGGCCTGCAAGAGCCTCCGCAACGGCGAAGCCGATCTCGCGCTCGCGGGCGGTGCCGCCGTGCACTTCCCCACTCATGAAGGATACTATTTCCAGAAGGGCGGCATCTTCAGCTCGGATGGCTCCTGTCGGGCCTTCGACAAGGACGCCGAGGGCACGATCTTCACCGACGGCTCCGGAGTGGTGGTGCTGAAGCGCCTGAGCGACGCGATCCGCGACCGCGACACGATCTACGCCGTCATCAAGGGCGGCGCGATCAACAACGACGGCGACGACAAGGCATCCTTCTCGGCTCCGAGCATCGCCGGCCAGGCGAGGTGCATCGCAGACGCCCAGGATGACGCGGGCGTGGATCCTCGCACGATTTCCTATGTGGAGGCTCACGGCACCGCGACTCCGATGGGCGATCCCATCGAAGTCGAGGCGCTGCGGCAGGCCTTTCACCGGAAGACCCTCGACAAGCAGTTCTGCGGCCTGGGTTCAGTGAAGAGCAACATCGGGCACACCACGGCGGCGGCCGGAGTGGCCGGTCTGATCAAGGCGGCATTGGCCCTCAAGCACAAGGTGATCCCGCCCTCTCTCCACTTCAAGACCCCCAATCCCGATCTCGACCTCGAGAATTCTCCTTTCTACGTCGTGAATCGCCTCACTCCCTGGAACCGCATGGGCGGCCCGCGCCGCGCGGCACTGAGTTCCTTCGGCATCGGCGGCACGAACTCCCACGTCATTCTGGAGGAAGCTCCTGAAACCGAGGAACCCAAGGCTCAGGTTCTGGTGCGCCCCTTCGAAGTGCTCCCCGTCTCGGGGAAAAGCGTCGCGCAGCGCGACTCGCTCATGAGTGGGATCGCGGGGCTCAAGGACCCCATCCGAGACATCGCCTTCACCTTGCAGAACGGCCGGACCCGCTTCAAACCCAGAGGCGCGATCGTGCGCCTGGCCTCAGGCCCGGGCTACGATGCGGGGCCCGATCTCACCGTCCAGCGCGACTCCGTGATCTCCAAGCCGAAGCTCGCCTTCATGTTCCCGGGGCAGGGCTCGCAGGACATCGAGATGGGCAAGAGCCTCTATGAGCGGTTCGCCGAGTTCCGCGAGACTTTCGACGTCTGCGCGGAGCAGCTCTCGAAGGAGTTTGGCCTCTGTTTCAAGGCATTCATCTTCAACGCCGCTAACAAGGAAACGCTCGAGAACACGCGGTACACCCAGCCGGCGCTGTTCGCGATCGAAGTATCGCTCGGGCGAATGCTCCTGGCCTGGGGCCTTCGCCCCGAGGTCATGATCGGGCACAGCATCGGTGAGTTCGCCGCTGCCTGCCTCTCGGGCGTTTTCTCGCTTGAGGACGGGTTGAAGCTGATCGCGGCCCGGGGTCGGCTCATGGGCTCCCTCCCGAGCGGCAAGATGTTGTCGGTTCGCGCTGCTGCGGAGTCGGTACGCTCTCATGCCGTGGGCGGCGTGGACCTGGCTGCGATCAACAGCCCGGTTCACTGCGTATTGGCCGGGCCGGACGAGCGTATCGCCGAGGTGCAGGCCGAGCTCGAGAAGACAGGGGTGGCCTGCAAGCTTTTGCACACGTCGCATGCCTTCCACTCGGGGATGATGTCTCCGGTCGTGGAGCCCTTCCGCGAGATCGCGAAGACGGTGACGTACGGCGCCCCTCGGTTCAAGATCATCTCAACCGTGACGGGCGAGCCGCTGACCGACGCGCAGGCCACGGATCCCCTCTATTGGGCGAACCATCTCCGTCAGACCGTGCGCTTCAGCCAGGCCGTGGCCCATGCCGTGACCCAGGGCTACAACGTGTTCCTGGAGGTCGGCCCCCGCGTGAACCTCTCCAGCCTGGTCGCGCTTCACATCAAAGGGCTCGACGCGACGGCGATCTCCACGCTCAGCGACCAGTCCAACCCCGCCACCGAGCTGGGCGCGCTCGGCCTGGCGCTCGGAAAGCTCTGGGTGAGCGGCATCGAGCTGCCCTGGAACGAGATCTGGCCGGGCGGGCGGCGCATTCCGCTGCTCCCGTATCCCTTCGAGCGCAAGGATTTCCGGTTCTCCGAGGGGCGTGAGCGCGTCGCAGCCGTCGAGCGGCCTCAGCGCGACGAAACAGGGGAAACCGAGGAGGCGGATGAGGTGATCGAGGAGGCCGAGGAGGCCGAAGAGGCCGCGCCCGTCGCCGATGTTCGGGGGCTTCTGATGAGCGACCTGGGCGCCGTACTGAGCGAGTACTCGGGAATGACGGCCTCCGACATCCAGGGAACCTTCATTGAGTCGGGTTTCGATTCGCTCGTTCTGATGCAGATCGGCGTGGAGCTGGGCAAGAAGTACGGCGTTTCCGTGTCTCTCCGCGACCTCATGGAGAAGACGAACACGCTCGCCCTTCTGGCCGACCGCCTGATCCAAAGCGCAGCACCGGACAAGCTGCCTCAGACCGTTGCGCGGGCACCCAAGGCCAAGAAAAAAGCGCAGCTGCCCACCAGGTCGCTCCCGCAGAAAGCGGTCTCGCTTGCTCCTCCGCCCATGGGCGCGGACATGGCCGAGGTCATCCATCAGCAGCTCACGCAGATGAGGCAAGTCATCGAGTTGCAGCTCCAGTACCTGGAAACGGCACCGAGAACCGGGCCGGCGATCGCGGGCAGGGTGGGCCTGGTATCGAAGGCCCCGGCACCGACGGGCCTGATGCGGGCCAAGTACGTGTCGCCTCCGGTGCAAGGCGCCTTTCGGGCCCCAGGCGCGAAGGGCGGCGAGGCCTGGCACCGGTTCGACCCGGATACTGGGCGATACGAGGAAATCCAGTAGGGAAGAGCCGTGATCGAAACCCAGCGCGCCACCAGAAAATCCAGCGAAAGCGCCGATCAGGCGTCCGAGCATACTCGGCTTTTCGGCGCGACCGTGGAAGTTCCAAGCTCCGCCGCGCAGCGCGAGATCTTCGGTCCCTCCGTGATCGATCCGGACGCCTCACGCGCCTACAATCACTCCATTTCCATCCATCTCAAGGGAAAGCTCGACATCGACTGCATCTACTCGGCGCTGCTGAATCTTCTTCACCTCCATGAGGCCCTGAGGGGGAGTTTCTCCGAGGACGGCGACTTGTTTCGGGTGAGCGAGCGCATCGCTTTCGGGTTGCCCCTGGTCGACCTGCGCGCGCATTCCGAGACCGAGCGCGACCTGCTGTACAGGAATCTCGTGCGAGAGGAGCAGAATCACGTCTACGACCTGGTCCGCGGGCCCTTGTTCCGGAGCGTGCTCTTCCGCATGGCGGAGGAGCATTGGGTCCTGCTTTTCAGCTGCCATCACGTCATCGTGGACGGCTGGTCGCTCAAGACCATTCTGGACGGGCTTCCGAAGCTCTATTCGGACCTCGTCTCGGGCAAGGATCACTGCAGCGTCGATGCGGGCTCCTTCGTGGAGTATCTCGGTACGGCCGTGACCACGGAATTCGAGAAGTCGCGGAGCGTGACGAAGTTCTGGAAAAACGTGTTCTCCGACGGCGTTCCATCGCTCGACCTGCCCATCGACTACCCCAGACCGAAGTTCCGGACCTACCGCTCCGCCCGCGAAGACTACTGGATCCGCAGGCCCGTGTTCGAGGGTCTCAAGGAGATCGGCGCGAAGGGTGGGGTAAGCACCTTCGGGACGCTGCTGTCGGCCTTCTCGCTCTATCTCGCGCGCATCACACAGCAGGACGATCTAGTAGTCGGCGTCCCGGCGGCCGGACAGATCATGAGCGGCAAGGGGAAACTCCTTGGGCACGACGCCCGGCTCATGCCCATCCGCTGCCAGATCATGCCCGGGGACAGCTTTCGGTCCTACGCCTCTCGGGTGATGTCGCGCTTTTTCGAGGCCTACGAGAATCAGTGGATCAGCATGCCCGAGCTCATTCGCGAGCTCGGCGTGCAGGTGGATCCCGCCCGAGTGCCCTTCGCGCCCGTGATGTTCAACTTCGATCCAGGCGTCAAGAAGGAAGACTTCAAGTTCGCCGGGCTTGAGGCCTATTTCGAGTTCAATCACCGCCTCTTCGAAACCATGGAAATCTCGGTCAACGCGGTCGTGGAGGACCAAGACCTCGTGCTCGAGTGCGCCTACAACCTCGACCTGTTCGACCAGGAGCAGATGCACCGCCGGCTCGAGCAGATCGAGCGGCTCATGGCCTCGATCGTGGAGAATCCGGACCTTCCGCTTCGCGAGCTGGCGCTGCTCGGTCCCGAGCAGATCCGCGAGATGGACGAGCAGCTCAACGCCACCGCGATGGAATACCAGAGGGGCCTCTGCGTAGATCAGGTCATCGAGAGCGTCGTCGTGCGCCACCGCAGGGACATCGCCGTGGAGTTCCGCGGGGCGCAGCTGAGCTATGGAGAGGTCTGGGAGCAGGCGGGCCAGTTCGCCAGCGCCCTGCTTCAGGCCGGCGCGGGGCGAAAGCCGCTGGTGGGCGTGCTCGTGGAGCGATCCGAGCTCCTGATTCCCCTGCTTTTGGGGATCTGGCGCGCGGGAGGGGCCTTCGTGCCCCTCGATCCGAACTATCCGAAGGAGCGCCTCGAATACATCATCGAGCACTCCAAGATCGGCCTGATCGTCACCGAGCGCGAGTTGAAGGGGGCCGTCGACGCGCCGGGCGTGAAGTTTCTCGACCAGGCGGAGATGTTGGAAGCGCCCGTCGACCTCGCGGCCCTGGGTGCCGTCCAGAAATCCGCGGCCGATACCGCCTACGTGATCTACACCTCCGGTTCAACGGGCCGGCCCAAGGGCGTGCAGGTGCCCCACCGCGCCTTGAACAACTTCCTCGCCACGATGCAGGCGCGGCCCGGCATCACGTCGGCCGACCGCGTTCTGGCCGTAACGACTCTTTCCTTTGACATCGCGGAGCTCGAGCTCTGGCTGCCGCTCGTGAGCGGCGCCCGCACCGTCATCGTGGACCGCGATACCGCGATCGACGGCCTGGCGCTGATGGAGACGCTCGAGGCGCGCGAGATCTCGATGATTCAAGCCACGCCCGCCACCTGGCGGCTTCTGATCTACTCAGGCTGGATGGGAAAATCGAGGATCACGGCGCTTTGCGGGGGTGAGGCATTGCCACGCGATCTGGCCGACGACATCCTGAAGCGGGTCGGGAAGCTCTACAATGTGTACGGCCCCACCGAGACGACGGTCTGGTCCACGATCGACGAGGTCGGGCCCGAAGGTGTCACGATCGGGCGGCCCATCGGAAACACCCAGACCTACCTGCTCGACGCGGCGGGAAGCTGGGTGCCCCAAGGAGTCGTGGGTGAGCTCTGGATCGGAGGCGACGGGGTCACCGACGGCTATCTGCACGCTGACGAGCTGACAGCCGAGAGGTTCCGGCCCAACAACTTCACGGGTCAGGGCCGGATCTACAAGACGGGCGACCTGGCGCGGCTTCGCCGCGACGGGCGGATCGAGTACGTGGGCAGAAACGACTTTCAGGTCAAGGTGCGCGGGTTCCGCATCGAGTTGGGCGAGGTTCAGCATGCGCTCGCCAGTCATCCGGCCGTGCGCGACAGCGCCGTGATCGTGCAAGAGCGCGCGCCGGGCGATGCTCATCTCGTGGGTTTTTACTGCCTCAAGCCGGGGATGGCGGTTAGTGCTGCGGACCTCAAGCGCAAGATGGGCGAGAGCGTGCCGGACTACATGCTCCCCAGCTTCTTCGTGGAATTGCCTGAACTGCCCCTGACCCCGAACGGCAAGATCAACGTCAAGGCCCTGCAAGCGCATCAGACCTTTCTGAAGGCCTCGGAGGCGAGTGCGGACCAGGACTTCGCGCCCCCTCTCACGGATCAGGAAAGACGCGTGGCCACGGTTTGGACGGAATTGCTCGGAACGGACCGCGTGGGACGCAATGATCGGTTCCTGGAGCGCGGCGGGACGTCCCTGCTCGCCATCCGGGCCATCAATCGGATCGAGAAGGAGTGTGGAATCCGATTGCAGCCGCGCTCGATGTTAGTGAAGACCGTGGAGCAGCTCGCGATTGAGCTCGGGGGACGCGCGATTTCAGCGCCCGAGTCCGGCCCTCAGGGCGTGAGGGCGATCGCCGAGACCCCGCTGTTCTTCGGTCCGGAGTTCCGGAGGAAATTCGGCTGCTACACGGCATCCTCAGGCCAGGCGGGATTTGGTGTACTGGTGATTCCTCCGATGGGGCAGGAGTACATGCGAACGCACTGGCTCGTGAAAGCGGTGAGCGCGAGCATTGCCCGAAAGGGAGCTCCGGTGTTCCGTCTCGACCTTCCCGGGCAGGGCGACTCCTGGGGAAGCTCCGAGAGCGTTGGGCTAGCGGATTTCATGGATGCCCTTTCCGAGGCGGCAGACGATCTCAAGAGCAGAAGCGGATTGGGCCGCATCAAGATCGTGGCCTTCAGGGCCTCGGCGCTCTTGGCCAGCGCGGCCCGCCAGCGGCTGGGGGCCGACATCGAGATGGTTCTCGTGGATCCGCCAGAGAGCGGAGACGCCTATTTTCAGCAGCTTCGGGCTCTCCAGAAGAAGCGCTGGGAAGCCTACCCGTTCCGGAAGAGATGCCTGTCGGAGTTTGGATTCGAGGAGATTCTGGGTTCGCTCTATTCGCGCGCCTTCCTCAAGGAGCTGGGCGCCCTCGTGGTGCGCCTGGGCCCGACGGATTCGGTGATCACCTCGGCGGGCATGCCCGTGCCCCCGGGAGCGCCGGCGTCAGCGATTGCGATCGTGGCGGAGCCGGGATGGAGCGACTATCAGCGTCTTGAGGCCATTTGGCTCAGCCCAGAAGTGGTATCGGGTTGCCAGAAACTGCTGTTTGGAGCTCCGTCATGAGAGAGGAAGTCGTCCGTATCGGAGAGGTCAGTCCCATGGTCGGTGTGCTGACCCTGGGTTCTCAGTCGGCTCAGGCCCCCTGCGGGATCATGTTCAATGCCGGCGTGCTTCACCGCGTGGGCCCGTTCCGGATGTGGGTGGATCTGGCCCGCGAGCTCGCCACCTTCAAGATCCCGTCGCTGCGCTTCGATCTGCACGGCCTGGGCGACTCGGCCATGGATGCCGGAGAAAGCGACGCCACCCAGCGGGCCGTGAACGATCTCTCCGAGGCGCTCGACTGGGTGGAGGGCCGCCTGGGGAAGCGCGATTTTATCGTGTTTGGGCTCTGTTCGGGCGCGGATCAGGCGCATGCCCTGGCGCGGAAGGATCCGCGCGTGCGCGGGATCGTGTTCATCGACGGATTTGGCTACAGAACATGGAAGTTCAGGTTCCACCGGATTCTCGCGCGTGTTTTCAGTTTTCGCCGTCTGAAGCAGATTGTCGTCCGCTTCCTGAGGCGGGAGAAGAATTCCGTGGCGGCTTTCGCCAATGATGACGTCCGCCCGTTTCCGAAGCTCGAGGAGGCGCAAAACGACATTCTGAGCTTCCTTGAGCAGGGCCGCAGGCTTTTCTACATCTTCACTGCCGGAGTTCCTGAATACTACGAGTACCGCGGCCAGTTCTGGGACATGTATCCGAAGCTGCGCCGGTCGCGCTTCGTGAATACCGAGCAGCTGATCTACAGCTACTACGAGAAGTCCGATCACACCTTTGCCTTGGTGCGGGAGCGCGAGGACGTGATCCGACGGCTCGTGCGTTTCGTCCAGGGCAGAAGCCCGCTCTGACGGGTCGCCCCCGGCCGTTTCGCTCTAGAAGAATTCCACCGTGGAGCGGGTGACGAACTCGTCATTCTCGCACGCTCCAGTTACACTGATTTCGGTGAGATACATCGGCTACCACAGGGAAAGACCGGCGCTGGACCTGGAGCGCCGGATGAAGCGCTACAAGACCTACCAACACAAGGTCGCGATCTGGAACACGTTCGTGGATTCGCACCTGCCCGGCGTGACGGACGACGACTTCTCGGCCTTTCCCCGGGTGTTGCCGCTGTCCTACTGGCCCACTCTTCGCCAGAGCGTGTATCTCATCACGAAGTTCACGCTGAAGCTGCTGTCGCTTCCCGAGCGGGAGATCCGGGCTATTCTTCCGAAGGGCCCTATTCGAGACCATCTGCTCGACCGTTTGGAGGTGCTCCGCCACCGCAGCGGTCGCATCACGGGCAGCTATCGCTACGACATGGCGATCGTAGGGCCGCCCGATCGGCTTCACCCGCCTCAGCTGCTGGAGATCAACGAGATCGGATTCGACGGGTTGGCCCGGTCCACTTTTTTCCAGGGTGTGCTGCTGGACGCGATGCCGGACCTTCGCGGGCGGTTCAAGGCGCTCGACACGGCCTCGGCTGAGATCCGCAACATGAGGCGCCTGGGCAAGCGCATCGCGCGCATCCAGTACGACGACTACAACTGGGATGAGCAGTTTCTGCATGAGACTGCCGCGCGCATGGGCACTGAGCTGAGGCTCGTTTCGCCCACGCAGTTCGGGCTCAAACTCAAGAACCCGCCGCCGCTGCTCGAGCAGGCCCGCTTCGGCTGGAGCGGGGGAAGGGTTTCGGTGGGCGGATGGCGCCCCGACGCGGTGAACATGAGCTTCGCCTACGGCCTGGACGACTACCTCCAGGCCCACGACTTCTACCGGAATCTGGTTCGTTCCAAGACCCCCCAGTACGGCTCGTTTCTGACGGGGTTGGTGGCGGCGAAGACGATTTTGATCCTGCTCGACGACCCGGCTCTGAGGCGAAAACTCCTGGGAAGCGCCCAAGCGCTCCGGGACTCGATTCTGCCCGCGCGGCTGCTTTCGGAGTCCATGAGCGGAGACCGGCTCCCCCAAGGCCAGGAGTGGGTGCTGAAGTTCACGGACGGTTGCGGCGGCGAGCAGGTGTACATGAACGAGGATCTGAAACGGCAGATCCGGAGGATCCCGCGCGCCAAGCGACACGAGTGGGTGCTTCAGAAGAAAACGCGGCTCAATCTGCTCGAAGTGAACGGCGTGCTCTCGCGCCCGAAGCACTGCATCGCGGACCTTGGGGTTTTCGTCCAGTACGATTGGGCGGGCGGGAAGTTCCGCCACTTCGAGATCGGCGGCCTGATGGCTCGCGCCACGAACCGCAGCCTGAAGGTGAACGTCAGCGGCGGCGGGCTCCAGGTGGCCGTGATGCTGGATCGGAAGAGCTGAGGGGCGGGTGGAGCCCCTCCGACACCTGTCTAAATCTTGGACACCGGCTCTTCGGGAAGTCCGAGCTTTCCGACACCTATTTGACCGGCCCTCAGATTGCATCTTAGGAGAGCTCTCCTCAATGGGTGAAAGGTCAAGGGCCAACCGATGCGCGATTTTCGCAGTCTCGAGTTTACCATTGGATCAATTCTGCTGGGGCTCGCCCTGGCTGGCCCGCAGGCCGGCTTCGCAGACGGCAACGGTGCTGCGAACGTCGGTCCGCGCCGCTCGGCGCTCGTGATCATTGACATGCAGGAGCCCTTCGTGACTCGTGGTGGATCCGCCGACCGCGAGGAAAACCTCAGAATAGTGCGGGAGCTCAGGGCCGCGCAGGTGGCGGCGATCGAGGCCGCGCGCCGCGCTGCCATGCCAATCGTCTTCGTGGAGTATCAGGACTTCGGCGCGACGGATCCCGCGCTTCGAGCGGCCGCGGCCGGCTATCCGAATTCCACCACGGTGATCAAGAACTACGACGGCGTATTCGACGACCCAACGTCGAACAGGCAGATCAGGGAGTTCCTCAGCCACCACAACGTGCGAAATCTCGTGATCACCGGCGCCAACGGCGGCGCCTGCGTGGAGGCTAGCATCAGCGGCGCCCTCTCGGCGGGCTACGACGTGACGGCCTTCAGCCGCGGGATCGCCGACTTCAACTACGAGGACTTCATTTACCCCTATGTCGGGCAGTACCACTTCAGCGCGGACCACTTCCGCGAGGTGGATACCCTGGACGCTGCGGTTCCGGCGCCTCCGTCGAGCCCCGCGGTGTCGGCGATCATCGCCGCGCACGAGCGGCGCGTTCGGCGCGCGGTCCTGAATAGTGTCTCGGAGCTGGATGGCGGCGCCATTCCCTGCGAGCCGCCTGCTCCCGGTCAGGCGGTTCAGAGCCTCCAACATGAGACGATGCACGTGCTCGAGAACGTCGGAGGGCTCTGAGCCGGATTGGGGGGGGGGAAATGGGCGGTGGATGAAAGGGCGAGCGGACGTTACGTCGTCGACCAAGGAGATCTGGGTCTTTGAGCGTTAAGAACTCAAGCGTTGAGAAGCTGAAGCGGGCGGTGCTGCGTTGGGGCCCCTGGGTGTTGCTCCTGGCAGTGGTGGGGCTTCAAGCCCCCCGCTGGATCAAGCTCTACCGGATGGAAGGGCAGAGCGTGGGCGTACCCGCGGCTTCTGCGCCGGCCGCGGGTACGCTCGAGCAGGCGTTGGGCGAGCCTCGCTCCAAGGTACTTGTCTTCTGGGCGAGCTGGTGTGGCCCCTGCACGATCGAGCTCAAGCGTTTCGCCTCGGCGGTGCGAGACGGCGACCTCGATGCCGGGCGCGTGATCGCCGTGAGCACGGACGATGATCCGAGGGCTTACGAGCGCGCCGTGCGCGAGCGAGGCTATCCCTTCCGGACCTTCCTCGACGGCGCCGGGTTGGCGCGGCGGCTCGGAGTGGAGGCGACTCCAACCGTCCTGCACCTGTCGGCCGAGGGCCGCGTGGAGTACGCCACGTCAGGGCTCAGTCTTCTGGGCGTGATGCGCGCGCGGGGGTTCTTACAGGGGGAATAGGCTATGAGCCCGACTCTGCTCGGCCTCAGGATCACCAGAAAAACAGGTGAATTTCTCGCCGAGACGCCGCTCAAACGGAAATTCACCTGTTTTCCTGGTGAATCCAGGACTGAGCCCTCGGATCGCGGCCTGGGCCGGTTTTCCGGAGGCCCGGCTGTCCGAACCCGCGGGAGCTTCCTTTTTCTCGGACCGTACGGCGTCCGAATTGCGCGTGCTGAGCGCGAGCCGCTCCGTTGGCACGGACTTCACTGTCTCGATCTTCGAAGTGGCGGCGCTCCGAAGCATCCAAAAAACTAATATATCTTATGATTTCAAATACGTGAGCGGCAGTGGCAACGTGTCACCGGTACCCGTCTGAGGGGCGCCGACAGAATCGCTTTGACGCATATAACGCACAGCGCTACAGCTCTCTTGTCATGAACTTGGCAATGGAAGTCGCCCGCAACACGGCGAAAAAATTCGGAATGCGTCCGGGCGAGGAGGCCGCTTTTCGAGAGGCCTGGCGGTGGCGCACGCGCGTGAACCGCAAAGCGGGCCTGGAAGAGGCCGAGCTCCACCGAGAGGTGGAGCGCCAGTTCGGGATCGTCGCGGCCCAGATCCGCGGCGAGGCGCGCTCGAGCGAGGTTGGCCATCAGTACGTCCATCGCGCCCGCACCGAGAACCGCAAGTACGTCGTGTTCTCGGATCACCATTGGGCGGACGCCCGCAACCGGCAGAACTTCTTCGCGCACTCCGGGAACCGCGAGCTCTACATCGAGATCCTCGGCAAGTACTTCGATGAAGACTACACCGTCGTGGAGAACGGCGACGTCGAGGAGCTGATCATCTTCGAGCCCTCCGTGAACGAGTTCCGTCTGCGTTCGGAGATGAACCCATCGGAGCTGCAGGCCCATCGCCGGCGGCACCGCCGCGGGCTGATGGAGAAGATCCTCGGCGATCCCGCCAACGAGGCCCTGTATCGGACCCTGCGCCGATTCCACGACGCGGGACGATACATCAAGGTAGCCGGAAACCACGACTACGACCTGCAGGAAGGCGACTGTTACGACCTGCTCCGCGCCGCGTTCCCGGGCATCGAGCGCCCCTATGACCTTCTGCTGCTCGAGACCGGGAATCACGTCGAGTACGCGGTGCTACACGGGCATCAGTTCGATGAGAATACGAATCCGGTGGCCGCGCTGACTCTCGGCGAGACGATTTCCGAAAGCATGAGCTGGGCGTACCAGGGACCTGACCGCAACTGGACCTGGGACGCGCATGGACGGCGGTGGGCCGATTGCCGGGCCCCGTTCTTCAACGAGCTGGTGGGCGACTTTCAGCCCAAGCGCTCGCAGGTCCTTGCCGCCATCGGGGCGGTGCTGGGAACCCTTCACAGCAGGGCGGGTTGGGAAGCGATCTTCGAGCATGAGATCGCGTGGGAGTACTTCAAGTCCGAGGACCCTCAGAAGGCCTATCGGGACGAGGTTCAGAAGGGCCAGCAGTGGTTCAAGTTCCGCCACATGAACGAAGTCCACATCTTCGACCTGTACCGGCGCCACTTTCCCGGGGGCTCAGGGCCCAGGCCGAAACTGGTTCTCGGTCACTCTCACGAGGTGCGCTTCGAGCCTGCGTATCGTGGGCCCGCCGGGGAAGTCGATTTCCCGCCGAGACGGTTCTCGCAGTATTTCAATACCGGCGCAGCGGGCCGTTTTGAGAACCTGATCTGGGCGCTGGAGATTGACGATGGTCACGCCCGGTTGGTTTCCTGGCACCGCCCGCGGCCGGGAGATCGTGCGCCGGTTCGCCAGGTTTTCAACCAGGAGATGCTCTTTCCCATGAGATCCGTGCTACGTGCCGCCCCCCGTGCGACTGGGGATCTGGAATGAGCAAGCCTCTCGATCCGCGCTCAGAGTGGACCCGCCGCCAAATCCTGGGAGGCATGGTGGTGCTGGCCGGCGTGGCGGTCTCGACCACGGCCTTGGGAGGCCTGACTCCCGCCCTGCGTACCGTTAAGCCGCGTCGCGCGCGCGAGTCTTCCGCTCCGGCGCTGTCGGAGTCGATACCCGACGAGGCGGACTTCCTCACCTACCGGGAGGGGTTTTCGCGTTCCGAGAGGGAGCCCATTCGAATCGTCGGAACTCTCGTGGATGCGGAGAATCGGCCTCTGCCTGCCGCCAGAATCGAGGCCTGGCAGGCTCCGGAAAACCTCTCGGGCGACCTTTGGGCGCCTTCCGGGGTTCTGCTCCACCGTTGCACGGTGAGCGATCGCCACGGTGGGTTCGCGTTTCGCGCTTTCCGACCGGGGGCCCTGCCCGCCAGAAATGCCGCAGGCCAAATGTTTCCGTTTATCGGGATGCAATTCCGGGTATCCTCCCGAAACCACCCGTACGGGATGTACGTCTGTTCCCTGAGTGGCAGCGATCCGTTCGCAAGCCAGGGGCTTTCGAGCATCGTTCGCTTCAGGTCCGAGATCGTTCCCGCGCGGCAAATGGTGGAGCTCCGGCCGGTTCGAACCGGCTCGACGGCTGGGGTGGCGCAGCTTGAGTTGCTGATGCGGCTCGAGGGATAGAGGGGTCAGTCTCCTGGAGGGTGCGATGAAACGTGTTCAAACTTCGGCGGCTTCCCCGTCACGGCCCATTCTTGTGCTGGGGGGTGGGATAGCCGGTTGTACGGCGGCATGGAAGCTTCATCGCGAAGGTGTGCCGGTGCTGCTGATCGAGGCCTCCGGGCGATTCGGCGGCAGGATTCAGTCCGAGCAGCAGCTTGGCGCGACTTTCGAATCGGGGATGCAGTTCTACTACACGGCCTACACTCAAACGCGCAGGCTGCTTCGCGCTACTGGGCTGGAGTCCAAGCTGCGACCGGCGGCCGTGCAGGGCTGGATGACGTGGAAGGGGCGCAAGACGCAGTTCTCCAAGACAAAGCCCTGGCTCGGCATCGTGGGTGTGCTCGGCAATCTCAAGCTCTGGATGGCCATGGCACGTCAGGCGCTCTCGCTTCTCTTCGTGGATATCTTCCGCTCCAGCGCGTCGGACGCGAACGATGGGATCTCGGTCGGAGAGGCCTTCCAGAAGCGGGTGCCCCACGCGGTCTATGAGCTCGCCGTCCGGCCGATGGTCACCAGTTACTCCTTCAACGAGTCCGAGCAGCACAGCCTGGCGATGATGCTTCGGATTCTCAAGCTCGGGATCGTGGCCAAACCGCAGGCGCTCATCTGTGGCAACGACGCGCTTCCTCGGGCCTTGGCCGGGGAAGTGCCCACGCTCCGAGGTCAGGTCCGCTCGATCGAGATGGGTGAGGAAGGCGGCGTTCGCGCCGTTATCGTCGAGACGGCGGAGGGAATCCGGCGCCTGGAGGCCGATCAGGTGATTTGCGCTCTGCCGCCTCCGTCGGCGGCCGCGGTCTTCTCCTCGATTCCGCGGCTTCGGGAGCTTTTCGAGGCGATTCCCTACACCGCCACGATCATGGTCAACCTGAAGCTGGACCGCGCCCTGGATCCGGTGAACTGGGTTTACGCGCTTTCCCGCGAAGACGGCCATCAGGCGGCCTTCGCGATCGACTGCCGCGCCCGCTGCCCGGAGGCCTTCCCGGACGGGAAGAGCGTGCTTCAGGTGTCGTTCATCAACCCGCTCGCGGCGCGCTTTCTGGACAAGCCGGACGACGAGCTGAAGCGGATCGCGATCGAGGACATGAAGATCTATCTCCCTCAGCTGGGTGAGTGGGTGACGGACACCACCGTGATCCGGCGTCCGCTGGCGGTCCCGGCCTTCGCGGCGGGAACCTTCAAGACGGTTCACGAGCTCAAGAACCGCGCAGCGGGGATTCAGGGCCTCTATCTGGTGGGCGATTACCTGCGCGTTCCCTTCGTCGAGGGCGCCGTCCGCTCCGCGCTCGACGTGGTGGGTCCTCTGCCGTGAGGACACTGGAACACTACGGCCAGATTGCCTTTTTAGACACGCTGGGCCGCGAGGAGAAACCTCGCGACGCTGTGAGCACTTGAGGGCGGCGACTTCTCCGAGTTTCTTGGTATCAGCGCTGTCCCATCTTGAAACTGTCGTTATGGCAGTAGAGGCAACGTTTGAATCGATGATCTTCCTCGGTCGATTTCATGAATTCCGCGGTTGGCCTGCCACTAACCATGATCTTCGCGTAGGCGGGCTTGGATGCGTTGCCGTCACGAGTGACGCTCATTCCGCCTCCCTCTTTCACCTCCGCCTCCTGGCTGCCTGACACGACGTGCACGCGCCCCTTGCAGACGCAGGTGAGCGTGCCTTTCTCCGATTCGATCGCCGAGAACATCGTTCCCCGGACCCCCAGGACCGCGCTGCGTGTGCGAATCCTGAAGTGCCTCCCATTTTTCGGATTGACGCTCGCCCAGAGATATCCCTTGTTCAGACCGAGTTCGTAGGCCTCTCCGGGGGCGCTCAATTGCGTAACGATGAAACGAGTGTTCTCCCAGACCCTGACCTCCTTCCCGTCGAAGGTGAACGAAACACCGGAGTCCTTGCCCACAATCACCCGGCCACCCTGTTCGATCGCCGAATCCTGAGTCAATTTGTGCCAGGGCTTCTTTCCGGGGCCAGAGTAGAGAACGGAACCCTTGAGGTGAGTGATCTTGGGGGCCTCGGCGGCGTGGCTCGAAATCGCGACCATCAGGATCGACAAACCCGCCCATAGCCGACGCGTGGTCATGAGGCGGCCGCGTAGGGCGGAATCAGCTTCTTGGGGATGGATTTCCGGTTCGTCTCGACGATCGTCCGCTCGCGATCCGCGGAGATTCCGAGCCTCTCGGGTTCCCTGATTTCCTCTTCTTGTGGCATGGGATTCCATCCGGTCGAGCCCTCCATTTGCTGAAAAATCTCGTGAATCTAACCACTACCATCCGGCTCGGCGCATAGCCATATGGGCCTTGATTCGGCGCGAGGGCGGTGTTCCGCGTGTTGACCCCTGTGCCGCTGGGGACACATTTCGACTCGCGGCAGGGGACTCTATACTTAGTGACATGCGGTACGTCGGCGCTGGAGCCCGGTGGGCGACTTCGTACGTTTTTCCTGCCCTGGCGATCCTGTGCATCGGGGCTTCCGGGTGCATCCGCTTCAACAACGAGAAAGCGGCGCAAGGTGGATCACCGAACCCTGTCGCCGAGGTGACGGGCAGCCCGGCCACCAAGGCCCACGGGATCCGGATGGTGGGCTCGTCGGACCCACAGATCTACACGCTCACCAACGACGGGGACGGCCCCGCCACGGACGTCTTTTTAAGCCTCAGCGGTACGGGGTTTGCGCTCTCGGCCAACGACTGCGGAACGTCGGGCGCGCGCGTGTTGATCGCAACCGGCGCGACCTGCACTTTTACCGTGACCTTTGCGCCCACAGCGGCCGGTGCGGCCGCGGCCACCGCGACCTTCAGCTATTTTGACGGCAACACCGCTCAAAACGGCGCCATCACCATCACAGGCACGGCTTACACTTCAGCCATGCTGCTCCTCGAGCCCGGCGCGACGCTCGCGTTTCAGACCATCAATACGAACGCGAGCTGGCGCGAGACGGTCTCCGTACGCAACTACTCGCCTGGATCGATCGCCACGCTGGGCGCCGTCGATTCGGCGAGCCTCGGTCTGGCCTCGCCGTTTACCGTCGTGGCGGGCGGCACCTGCGCCGCATCGATGAGCCTGGCCTACGGACAGGGCTGCTCGCTGGTGATCGAGTACCTGCCGCTCATCGCCGGGCCGGACACGGATCAGTTGCAGCTCTCGTATGACGACGGCTTTGCTCCGGCGACGAGCAGCATCGACATCCTGGGTACGACGAGCGACCCCAACCCCGGCACTGAGTACGCGTTTTTGGGCCTCGCCTTTGACGGCATGTCGTTTTCGACCGACGACAGCGCGCGAGCGGGAGGATCGGATTTTCCGGGCATGGGCCTCGCGGTGGGGTTTGCCCGGGGCGCGTTTCAGGGGCCGACCGGCGCCCTTTACGTGGCCGTGCTCGACCACGTCGAGCGCTTTGACCCTCAGAGCGGCGCTTTCATGGGTTGGGTCGGCCGGGTCCACCGCCCTTTTAACATGGGGGGCGCGGCGGGCTGCGAGTCGCTGACCCAGGGGCAGATCACGCCCGGGTGGTGCACCGGCGGCGCAAACTACAGCTCGGGAGACGGCGACTACAGCAATGGCCAGATGTCGGTGCCCGTCTCGACCTGGGCGGACGCGACCTCTGTCTACGTCGCGAGCAAGTATGGCATCAACCGCTTCAACGCGGCGACGGGGGCGTTTTCGGGCTGGATCGGACGCGTTCAGTCCGTCGCGGGAATCTCCGACGGCACGGGAGGTCCGGGCGGATGCGCGACCACCGTGATCGGCGACATGACCCCCGGCTGGTGCGTCAACGGACAGGCTCAACTCCCAGCCTCGAACACCCAGGCGGGGACTTTTGGCGGGCTCGGAGCCATAAATCAGGCCGACGGCGCGGGCACGATCTTTGGCGATGGCACCTACCTCTATGTCGCCCTCCCGGACGGATTGAGGGTCGAGCGATTTCGCATCGACACTGGCGCCAACGCGGGTTGGATCGGCGGGCTCGCGGCGGTTGGAGGCGGCACCTGCACGGGGACGGTGGGCGGATTCAACGGCGGCTGGTGCCAGGGCGGCACGAGCCAGGCCGGAGTCACGGACGGCATGATGACGTCGCCGAAGGGCGTCTTCTCCGACGATACCTATCTCTATGTCGGCGATTCGGGCAGCTTCAGACTCCTGCGGTTCAACAAGGCGACGGGTCTCTTTTCGGGTTGGGTGGGCCGCATCGCCACGACCCCCGCCAGCGACGCCGACGGCACGACACCCGGCGCCTGTGGGGTCGCGGGAGTGGGCACTCAGACTCCGGGCTGGTGCCTGGGGGGCACGGCGCAAGGCGGAAACGTGACCTCCGGCGGAGTCAACTCCGGTCTGTATTCGACCTCAAGCGCGCTGGCCGGCGACGATGGATATCTCTATGTCACCTCGACCCAGGGAGATGAGGGCCCCAGCGTCAGCCGTTTTGCCAAGGCCACGGGCGCGTTTGCGGGCTGGATCGGCGTGGTGGGGAGCACTCCCCCTACCGGCTGCGGCGCCACGGTCGACGGACAAAACACCCCGGGCTGGTGCATGGGCGGATCGATCTCAAGCAGCCGCGGCAGCCCGGACGGCACGGGCCGCTGGGCCACGCCCTCGTTTGTCTCCGTCGGCGGAACCTCGCTTTTTGTCTCGGAGGTCGACAACGGACGAATCAATCGCTTCGACACCGCGACGGGAGTCTTTACCGGCACGTTGGCGGCCCACGCTACGGATCGCGGCTGGCGCACCACGGGCTTTGGCGTCAAGAACCGGGGCTACTATTGGGCAGCCCCCGTGACGGACGCGGACCTCGGAGAGGAGGCGATGTCGATGTTCAGCGACGGCACCTGGCTGTATGTGGGAGTCGGCAATCCCCGGATCTCCCGGTTCAGCCTCGCCACTGGAAACGCCGACGGCTGGGTGGGAAGCGTCGGTTACGTCCCTCCCACGGGCGACGCCACGGGAGGCGCGGGCGGATGCACGAGCGCCACGACGTTGGGTCAGCCCGCGCCGGGGTGGTGTTCGGGCGGCGGGGGATTGAGTCAGTCGCTCGCCACCCGCGACGGCGCGTTTTATGGCGCCGCCCATGGCATCTCGATTCAGGGCAGCTACCTCTACGCGACTGACGCCGAAGCCGGAAAGATCCTGCGCTTCGACGCCTCGACGGGGGCGCCCGCCGGGCGCATCGGGCAATGGGGCGGCCACTCGGGCGGAAATGAGCCGACCGGCGGAGCGGTGGGGTGCACGACCTTGTCTGGCGCGGGCGGCGTGATCATGCCCGGCTGGTGCACCGGGGGGATCGAAATCGCCTACGGCAATCACAACGGCACGGGTGATGGGGCGTTGACGATTTCGAGCGATCAGACTCGCACGGCGATCGTGTCGGACGCCACTTACCTTTACGTCGGAGACGCGGGCAACTTCCGCATCCAGCGTTTTGACCTCGCCACGGGCGCCGCCGCCGGCTGGGTGGGCCGCACCAACTCGACGGCGGGGATGAGTGATGCCGCGGGCAGCCCCGGCGGGTGCGCGGCCGCGCCCGCCCACACGCCGGGGTGGTGCCTGGGGGGCACCTCCCGGCGTGCCCAGGTTGACGGATTTAACCAGCCCTATGGCGAGGGTGGCCTGGACACGATCAGCGCCATGGCCATCGACGCAAACTATCTCTATGTGTTCGACGACCTGCGCATCGTGCGCTTTGACAAGGCCAGCGGCGCGTTCGAGGGTTGGACGGGCGATGCCACCACCATCCCTCCCACCGACACCCACGCCGATCACCCGGGCGGCGCGGGCACCTGCCAGGGCCTGTCGGATCAGGACCCCACGGGCGGCTGGTGCATCGGCGGCACCGCTCATCGCTGGGGCTATCTGTCCAACAACGCCGCGGGCCTCGTCGCGGGGGGCGGCTATCTATACACGGCGAGGTACCAGGACATCTCCCGCTGGAACGCGACCACCGGATCGGTCAACGGCTGGAAAGGCGTGGTCGGGACCCTGCCCAGCGGCGGCACCGGAAGCTGCCTGACGGCGGCAGTGGGCGACCTGGTGATGGACGGATGGTGCACCGGAGGAGCGGGCACGAACAACGCGCCTCACCTCGCGGCGACCTTCACCGATGTTCTGAACGGCATGGCCATCGACGCCAGCTACCTTTATGTATATCTGAGCTCGGTCAATCAAATCATGCGCGTGCCCAGGTAGGCGTCAAGTCGCAGACTTTTGGGCGCGGCCCACCATCGAGCGAGAAGAACCGGGTCTTCAGGTGGGGATATTTCAGAGTTTATGGCGGAGAGGGTGAGATTCGAACTCACGAACGGTTTAACCCGTTACTCGCTTTCGAAGGAATCGAGGCGATTCTATTGGCTAGGATGGCTTGTGATGAATGTAGATAAATCCGAGGGTTAGCGGCTTCGCGGTGCGTCTGGGTTTCAGGGATTTGGACTGATTTTGGGCGGGCTTGTTCACTTTTTGTTCACAGCGGATTCGAGTAGCGGCATCAGCCCCTTGTGCCCGCCTGCATTTGCGTGATCGGTTGCGGTTTTCCCGTCGCGATCCTTGTAGTCCGGGTCCGCCCCGGCCTTTAGAAGCGCCTCCACGATTTCCGCATGCCCTTGGCTTGCTGCCCTCATGAGGGGCGTCCAGCGCCACTCCATCTCCGCCGCGTTCGGATCGGCCTTGGCCTTAAGGAGATCCTGAACAATAGCGAGGTTCCCGTGCCGTGAAGCGTAGTTGAGGGGTGTCTCGCCACGCTTGGACGCCTTGTCGACTGGCGCTCCTACCGACAGCAGGAAGCGAACGGCCTCGACCTGCTGCCCTTCCACAGCGGCGCGTAGTGGTGTTTGGCCATCGTAGGTTTCGAGGTCGGGCTTGAGTCCGTTCTTGATGAGGCGCTTCATCCCGTCAATGTCGCCACGGGCCGCGCAACCGACAAACACATCCTTGCTGGCCAGCGCCGCCGATGCCTCGCGGTCTTGCTTCTCGTTTTCCAGGGCAAACAATCGCTGCAACTGAGCCGCCTCCCTCTGCCAGCGCTTCATCCAAGCGGCCCTCTTCTTTTCAAGCGGGCCGGAGAGAGGTGTTCCAAAGGGCGTGATCTCTCGAAGCGAAAGCGCTTTCCGGTCGCAGCCCATCACCATGACGTCGATGAGCTGGGTGTCTTCAATCAAGAGGTCGATTTTCGGCGGATGGAGGTGCCACACTCTGATGAGCGAAATGGACTGTTCGCAGTATTCGATGCCGGTTCCATTGTTCAGGGCGATGTCTCTTCCGGTGGAGTCTGTAATCCAGAACCTGAGCGGATCAAGGCCGTGGTTAGAGACTCCGACCAGATACCGGTGGTTCGGGTCGGAAACGATCTCTGCAGCCGCCCGGCCTGGTTTTCGAAAAACCTCCTGGCCACCTCGTGAGCATTTGAACTCGTAGCGGCTGTACCTTGAGTCCTCTTCCTTAGGCTCCGACGTGGCAACGCAGTCTAGATCTCCAAACTTGTATGGCTTCCGGGTGGGGCCACCCGGGAGCCAAGAGTCGGCGTGACTCGCTACTGAGAGACATGCGGCGAGGGCCACGATGACGGGAACGAAGGAGCCTGTCTTCACTGTGCAGACATTATGTCTCGGACCGCTCGATGGGTGAAGGGCATATGCCCACTAATTCCTGTGGGGGCCCTAGAGCGCGCTTTGACACCAGTCAGCCATGACACACGAGAAGCCAATCCCGGTTATGGCCTAAAATGATGTGATGAGGTCCATCGGAAGAGCGGCGTTAGAGTTCGGAGAGCTCCTAGTGTTCATGCTTCTTCCCCTGGCCGCATCATTTCCGGTGATCTACTTGATCTGGAGCTCCGGGTTTCCGTACCAGTCGCATTTGCACTGGCTGCTTACCGACGGTGCGTCTGTACCTATCTTCGTGGGGATTCATCTCTTTCTGGTGATCAAGATGAGTCCGGTGGGACTTAGGGGCATCGCGCGAAGCGCACCTCTAAACCACGGAGCCCTTACGCGAGACCTTCAGCTCGCTTGTGCCAGATACGGCGTTGATCCACCTGAGGTGCGCGAGGCTACTGGGTTCATTTTTTGGCCCAGTGGGGTTCTTCTGGGCCAGGGCTGGTTGTCTAAGAGGCTTCACCTGAGGTCGCTGTGGCTGGTGTATCCAAAATGCGTCTTTAGGCTTTCGCCTCAGGAGAGGAAGGCCTTAGTCATCGGTATCGCACTCTGCATAAAGCGGCGCCAAGGTACGCGGCTCCTGTTGGAGGGGGGGGCCGTGTTTGTCGGTCTCCTCTTGTCTCTGAGTCTGATTCGGGCCGGTGTCGATATCTGGCTCCATCTCAACCTGAGCGAGGCATGGGACCCGCTGATCGAATTTGTTCCAGCGATGTTCGTCGCTCTGGTTTGGACGGCCATGGGTATACGCAATTCTGTGCGCGAGGATCTTGAGATGCTCAGGTCCGGTGGCGCGACCCGTCGCGAGATCTGGGCACACTATCGGCACTTCTCCGCGGCATTTTCAAAGGCGAACGGGGTATTCTCTCGTGTTGTCCTGAAGCTCCTGCCTTCGCGCGCTCAAGTTCAAGCGCTCCTAGATCGGAAGCGATTGGGGCGCGCATCGCTAGGCCCGATCAATGTAGGTGGTGCAAGACTCGGTCTTGCCGGAGGCTTGCTGGCATGCGCGACGTTCGCATTGGTTTTGCAGGCGATATCGGGTCGCTTGCCGGAGTTGAATCTCGCGCTAGCGGCCGGTCGAGGCGACAGTGCGGAGGTCTCTCGTCTTCTCCAAGTTGGGGTCAGCCCCAACGGGACCTGGGGAGAGTGGAATCGAGGAACACCCCTCCACTTTGCGGTCGGCAGAGGGCACACAGAGGTCATTAAGCTGCTGCTTGAGAATGGTGCGCAGCCCGACATGAAAAACTCTCTGGGGGCCACTCCCATGATCAGCGCAGCTCGTGGAGGGCGCCGAGAGATTGCCAGCGTCCTCCTGAGTCATGGCGCCGATCCCCGGATTAAGGACTCTGAGGGGCTAACGCCTTTCGACTACGCAACGCGCAAGAGGGGCGAGCTTTCCGAGAAGTTTGATGAGGTTGAGCTCCGACGGAAAGACTATGACGAGCTTTTGAAGGTCCTGAAGCGGGCGGGGAAGTAGGGGGCTGGAGCGACCGTTTAGGCCCTCTTGCTATTATAACGGTTCCGTTATATTGTCGTCGAAGTGAACATTGTCGTCATCAAGCAAGCACAACGGGAGCTCAGGGGCATTCCTCCGGCCGTGATGATGAACATCGCAGTGCTTTTTGAGGAACTGGGCGCCGGTGAATTGCTGGGACTGCCGATTTCCCGTCCGCTACCTTCGATCGGTAAAGGGCTGCATGAGCTGCGGCTTTCGGGCGCAGGGGGCGAGTACCGGGTTTTTTACGTGATTCGCTCTGGCGACGCGATTTACGTGATCCACGCGGCGAATAAAAAGAAGCAGGGCATTGATCGCCGAACGAGTGATCTTTTGAAATTGAGAATGAGGAGCATGGGCCTATGAAAAAGGTAAAGGAAGGTAAGGCGGTTCGCTATTCGAGTATCCGTGAGTTCGGATTGGCCATGGGCCTCTCGGAGCTGGACATGGAGCTGGCTCGCCAGAAGCTGCAGCTTATCAAGAAGCTCAAAGCGGCTCGGATCAAAAAGGGTCTGTCCCAGGCTGAGGTCGCCAGCCGGGTTGCCAGCAAGCAGCCCGCGATCGCCCGTATGGAGTCCGGGCAGATCAGCGAGGTCAGTATGGACTTCCTGACCAAGGTTGCCCTGGCCATTGGCGTGGTTGTGACGATCAAGAGCGCGGCGTAAGGTTTAAGTGAACGCAACAGCACGGCGACATGTGTCAGTCTCATGTTGTCTGGCGCGGGCAAGTCTCGAATAACTATCGGATATCTTGAAGATCTTTACATCCTGCCGTTTTTGACCGAGAGTAAAGACAGGGCATCATGAAGAAGAAGACGAAATCCAAAAAACCCAAGACCTCCAGGAAGCCTAAGAAGGCTGGGCGGGCATTGGTGTCTCCCAAGAGAGTTAAGGAGATCGAAGACACTTTTAGGGCGCTAAATTTGCCGGTTCACTTGCCCTACGAAGGGGCGGAGCAGACGGGAAATAGCCTTAAGCGGTTTTCGCTCTACGAAACGGACGGATTCTCTTTCTCCACGTCAAACAAGATCACTGGGTAAGGCCTCTGCGTGCCAAGCTGGTCCGGCGTTTTACAAGAAATTCACACGGAGATTGCTGCTGGGAACCAGGGAGCCTTGGACACCGTTCGTCGGCGCTACCTGAGAAAACTCTTTGAGTATCGCCAGCGAAACCAGATCGCTTACTACTCGGGTTGGCTCCAGAAGCCCAACCTCAAGGGTATTGAGATTGATGACAACGACAAGAACGCTTTGATGACAGCCGTGCACAATCTGGATCGAGCCAAGGGCCTCGACCTAATTTTGCACACACCAGGTGGTCAAGTAGCAGCAACTGAATCAATCGTTAATTACCTTAGGAAAATGTTTTCAACCAACATCGAGGTCTTCGTTCCACAGATTGCGATGTCTGCGGGGACGATGATTGCCTGCTCGAGCCGACTGGTCCACATGGGCAAGCAATCAAACTTGGGCCCGATTGATCCTCAGTTCGGAGGTATTCCAGCGGGCGAGGTTTTAGAGGAGTTTAGTCGTGCTGCGAAAGAGATTAAGGCCGACCCCTCAAAAATCCCGCTCTGGCAGGTCATTATTAGCAAGTACCATCCGACGTTCATTGGTGAGTGCGAGCACTCCATGAAGTGGTCGAAAACCATCGTGCGAAACTGGCTTGAGTCGGGAATGTTCCAGGGTGAG
>JADZFF010000096.1 GCA_020850015.1 Bdellovibrionales bacterium
GCATGCCGATCCCGGTGGTCGTTTTCGGCGCGCTCGGGATCGGGGGGATCCTGCTCCTGGAGCGGACGCGGCTGGGCCGATACGTCATGGCCATCGGGGGAAACCCGGACGCGGCATGGCTGGCCGGAGTGCCCATCCGGAGCATCACCTTCTCGATCTATGTGGTGATGGGGGGGCTCGCGGGTCTTTCAGGAGCCATCCTGGCTTCCCGCCTGAACGGCGCTCTACCCACTGCAGGGGAGCTCTTCGAGCTCGACGCCATCGCCGCCGTAGTGATCGGAGGCACTAGCCTCATGGGAGGCGTGGGCAAGGTCCAGGGGTCCATCCTCGGCGCCTTCTTCATCGGCGCACTCAATAACGGCATGAGTTTATTGGCGATTCCGGAGTTTTACCAGAAGGTGATCAAAGGGGTGATCATCATCCTGGCAGTCTGGTTCGATACCCGACAGAAACGTTGACGCTCCGCGCAGCACTCGATATAGCCCTCTGCGTCAACACCCCATGGGGAGAGGGCTGCATATGTCGAAGAAGTTTGCGTACCTGTTCGCGTTCCTGGCGATGGTGGCCCCGTCCATCAACGGCAAGGCCAACGGCTACACGCCGATGATCGAAGTCGGTTCGGGCGTGAGCACGGGGGTTACCTCCGAGGGGCTCGTCGGCGCGGACATTCTCGTGCACGTCGGATTCTCGCTCTGGGACAGCGACATGCTCGACCCCACCGGCGGCGGCGCCTTTGGCCCCACGGGCTTCTACCTCGTGAAAATCCGGGGAGATGCGCAGTTCGCCACCAGCGGCGGCCCCAACACCTTCAGCTACATGGACGTCTCGATCGTGCCCTTGGGCGTGGATATCGTGATCCAGGACATGGGCGACCGCCTCGTGGTGGCCGGCCTGCAGCTCCTTCCCGTGAACCTGAACCGCAACGTGTATATCGACAACGAGTTCGGCGCGCGCGTGCACCTCATCGGCGCTCACGTGGGCTCGCAGTGGAACATCAGCGAAAACTTCGCGTTCTACGCGGATCTCTCCGCGAAGCTCCTGGGCTACAAGATGCGCATGCACTTGAACGACGCGCTGTCGAACTTCCACGGCGCCTCGATCGCGGAGCTGGGCCTGGAGCTCGGCACCCTGATCCAGATCGGGCAGGTGGATCTGCGCCTGTTCGCGGGCGTGGGCTCGGACGTAGCTCTGGGCTCTGCCAACGGTTCTTTCGCCGCGAGCTTCGACCCCACTGTGTACGCCGGCCTGGCCGTGGACATCTCCGAGGTGATCCGCAAGGCCCTGCCCTGGGTGGGCGGCCTGGAGTTCTTCGTGAAGGGCGCCTACACTCACGCCATCGAGACGGGAAGCAACGACTTCTCGCAGGGCTCGGGCGTGCTGCTCGGCGGTTTCACGATCCGCTTCTAAAAGGGGTCGGAGCCTTTTCTGCGTAACGGCGCGTAAAGCGTCCGAGAGCCGGTCCGAGGGCGCCGCGCTTCCGGGGCGCTCCGTTCCATGAGACAAGCCCGACGATGGGACTCGGCGGCTGGCTTTCCTTGGGATGCGCGCTCGCGTGGGCGCTCGCGGTGGTGCTCTTCAAACGCGCCGGCGAGTCCGTGAGCCCCTTCTCACTGAACCTGTTCAAGAACACGTTGGCCTTCCTGCTCATGATCCCCACGCTCGCGGTGGTGGGCCCCTGGCCGCCGGAGATCCCGGAGTGGCGTGACCTCGGGATCCTGTTCGTGAGCGGATTCATTGGAATCGCCGTGGCCGACACCCTCTTCTTCCGGGGGCTTCGGTTCGTGGGAGCGAGCCTTACGGCCGTCGTGGAGTGCCTCTACAGCCCCTGCGTGATCCTGCTTTCGATCGCCTTCCTCGGCGAACGGCTCACGGGCACGCAGGCGCTCGGCAGCGCGCTCGTGCTGGGCGGCGTGCTTGGCGCTTCGCTGGAAGGGCGCTCAAAAAAGGCCGTGCGGAGCCGCGAAACCACACGCGGAGTGATTCTGATCGGCGCGGCCGTGGCGCTCATGGCCGTGGGCATCGTGCTCGCGAAACCCGTGGTGGAGCACCTGCCCCTCGTGGTGTCGGTGCAGGCGCGCCTTTTCGCCGGAACGGCCGGGCTCTGGCTCATGATCCCCGTCCTGGGAATCAAGGCCACGAAGCCCTTCGACGTTCTCAAAACGAAAGATCTCGGTGTCGTGGTGCTTGCATCGTTCGTAGGCACCTACGTCTCGATGCTCCTGTGGATCGGGGGCATCCAGCGCACCGAGGCTTCGCTTGCGGCCGTGCTCAATCAGACCTCCACGGTGTTCACGCTGGCCCTGGCCGCGCTTCTCCTCAGGGAGCGCATCAGCCTCCACCGGATTCTCTCGGCCGGAGTGGCGGCGGGCGGAGTGTTGGTGATCGCGCTGGCCTGAGGCGCCACCGGCTCAATCCGTCAACTCAACGTCCTTGATGAAGAGGTAGTTGAGCGGCGAGATGTTGAGTTTCTTCACGCGTCTTCCCGTGATCACGGAATTTTTGGTGTAGAAAAGTGGGGCAACGACGACGTCCTTCTTGAGCAGGATCTCTTCGGCCTCGCGCACGGTATCCAGGCGCGCCTTCGGGTCGGAGCCCAATCGCACTCTGCCCATCGCAGCTACATATTCCGCGCTCTTCCAACCGGTGTAGTTCGTTCCGCCCGAGGACTCGAAGAGTTCGAGAGCGCTCGCCGGGTCCGGGTAATCGAGGCCCCAACGCGTGAGAAAGAGGTCGGTCTTTCCGGCCTTCACCGTGGACTGGAAGCGTGATGCCGAACCCGCGTGAACGGTGACGTCGATTCCGAGCCCCCGCTTGAAGGCATCCGTCACCACGCGGGCCATCGCGTCCGACCGATCGGCCGGGGCCACCCAGAGGTCGAGCTCGGGGAGCGCGGCACCTTCTCCGTACCCGGCGCGCACCAGCGCGGCCCGGGCCTCATAGAGCGAGTGCTCCAACACCAGGCCCGAGCTCGCGCCCTCCACGCCAGGTGGGATCCAGCCCGTGGCGGGCAACTGTCCGCCCTGGAGCGCCGCTGGAAAGGCCTTGAGATTGAGCGCGTGGGCGAGGGCGCGGCGAAAGTTCACGTCGCGCAGGGGGCCGGTGCGGGTGTTGAATCCCAGGTAATAGGTGGCCAGATATGGAAACTGGCGAAGCTTCACTCCCTTCTTCTTCATTTCGAGGAAGTCCTCAGTCGTGGCGTTTAGAAGGAAATCGTGGGCCCCTTCAACGAACTGCTCGCGGGTTTCGAGGTCGTTCGGGTTCACGCTGATTTCGGCCCTGAGCACCGAGGGGCGTTTCCCCCAGTAGTGCGGGTTTCGGTCCAGGATGATCGTCTTGTCCTTTTCCCACCGGCTCAGGCGGTACGGCCCCAGCGTGACGAGGTTGGGCGGCTGAGACCAGGCGTTTCCATGACGCAGAATAAGGTCCCGGCGAACCGGGAAGGTTACCCAGAAGGTGGGAATATGGAGGAAATAGGGAACCGGCCGCTTGAGCCGCACCTCGAAGGTGGAGTCATCCGGCGCGCCGATGCTCGCCACCTCGCTCAGAAAGGCGGCGTAGGATGCCTTGAGCTTCGGATCCATCAGGCGCTTCCAGGAGTCGACGAAATGCTGGGCCTTGAGGTCGGCCCCGTCAGACCATCTGACGCCCTTCCGAAGCTTGAAGGTGTAGGTTTTGCCGTCAGGCGACTGCGTCCAGGACTGCGCCAGCGCAGGGCGTGGCTTCAGGTCGGGCCCTTCCTCGAGCAGTCCCTCCATGAGATTCATGATCACGTAGGTTTCGGCGTTGGTGTGAGCCAGGGTCCAGTCGAGCGTGGCGGGATCGGCCGGGATCCTGAATCGAAGCGTCCCCTGGGATGGCTTCGCGGGTGCCGGCTTCGGAGCCGGGGCCTCCTGACCCGCGCCCCAAGCGCCCGCGCTTACCGTCCCGCAAGCGATGAAGATCACAAGCCAATGCCGGAATAGTCGTGTACGGGCGAGAGTGGAGGCCATCGCACCATTCTAGCGACTGTGGCCTCCCAGGGCGTAACCATTTCAGGTCGGCCGTCTTTACCCGTTGCCCCGCTCCCTTCCCAAATGCTATCCCCAAGTGATCATGAGTGAATCTGGCCTCAAGGACATGGCGGAGCTGGTCTCCCTGTGTAAGCGTCGCGGCATCGTATTTCCTTCCAGCGAAATCTACGGTGGCATCAACGCCTGCTGGGACTACGGCCCGCTCGGCGTGGAGATCAAGAAGGCGGTGAAGGATCGGTGGTGGAAGGCCATGACTGATCGCGCGGACGTCGAAGGCGTGGACGCCGCGATCCTCATGCATCCACGCACCTGGGAAGCCTCGGGGCACGTGGAAGGGTTCGTCGACCCGCTCGTGGACTGCAAGACCTGTAAGGGCCGCTTCCGGGCCGACAAGATGGACGTCACGCCCTGCGTGCAGAAGCCGTCGAAGATGGCATCGGCTTGCGACGGCGAGAAGGGCGAGCCCCGCCTCTTCAACCTGATGTTCAAGACTCACATGGGTCCGGTGGAGGAGAGTGCGGCGGTGGTTTACCTGCGCCCCGAGACCGCGCAGGGCATCTTCGTGAATTTCCTGAACGTGCAGCAGACCATGCGCCAAAAGGTGCCCTTCGGCATCGCGCAAATCGGCAAAGCCTTCCGGAACGAGATCACCCCCGGGAATTTCATCTTTCGCACGCGTGAGTTCGAGCAGATGGAGATGCAGTTCTTCGTCGAGCCCGGCACCGACATGGAGTGGTTCGAGAAGTGGCGCGAGATCCGCTTCCAGTGGCACCTCGACAACGGCCTCCGTCGCGAGAAGATCCGCTGGCACGCGCACGGTCCGGGCGAGCTCGCCCACTACGCCAAGGCCGCCTTCGACATCGAGTACGAATTCCCCTTCGGCTGGCAGGAGTTCGAGGGCATTCACAACCGCTCGGACTTCGACCTGCGCCGCCACCAGGAGTTCAGCGGCAAGCGCATGGAGTACATCGACGAGATCAAAAAGACCCGCTACCTGCCCTTCGTCGTCGAGACCTCGGCGGGCTGCGACCGCTCCGTGCTCGTGCTTCTTGCCGAAGCGTTCCGCAAGGGCGTGGCCGAGGGCGAGGAGCGCGTCTACTTGAAGCTTCATCCCGAGATCGCGCCCTACAAGGTTGGCATCTTCCCGCTCATGAAAAAGCCCGAGCTCACGGAATACGCAGACAAGATCTTCGACGGACTACACAAGAAGTACCGGTGCACTTACGACGATGGCGGTTCCATCGGTAAGCGCTACCGTCGCCAGGACGAAATCGGAACCCCCTACGGAGTTACCATCGATTATGACACTCTCTCAAACCACACGGTCACGGTCAGGGACAGGGACTCAATGGCGCAAGAGCGCATCTCCGCAGAAAAAATCGCGGACTATGTCGGCGAAAAAATCAAAAACTGGCGCGCTTAAGTCCACCGGGAAATTCGTCTTCTCGTTCGGCGGCGGCAAGGCCGAGGGGAACGAAACCCAGAAGGACCTGCTCGGCGGGAAAGGTGCGAACCTGCACGGCATGACCAAACTGGGCCTGCCGGTGCCCCCGGGCTTCACCGTCACCACCGAGGTCTGCACTTTCTATTACGGATCCAAGAAAACCTATCCGAAGGTGCTCGAGGCCCAGGTGAAGACGGCCATGGCGCGCGTGGAGCGCGAGATGGGCCGGAAATTCGGCGCTAAGAAGAACCCGCTGCTCGTCTCCGTGCGCTCCGGGGCGCGAGCCTCGATGCCGGGCATGATGGACACGATTCTCAACCTCGGCTTGAACGACGAAACCGTGCAGGGCCTGATCGCGGAGTCGAAGGACGCCCGCTTCAGCTACGACTCCTACCGCCGGTTCATCACCATGTACTCGGATGTGGTGCTTGGAATCCACAGCAACCTCTTCGAGGGGCTGCTCGAGGACATGAAGGACGCCCGCGGCATCCATGAAGACACGAAGCTTACCGCGGACGACCTGAAAGAGCTCGTGCGCCAGTACAAGCAGCTCGTGAAGCAGAACGGCAAGGAGTTCCCCGAGGATCCTTGGAAGCAGCTTTGGGGCGCGCTCGGAGCCGTTTTCGAGTCGTGGATGAACCCGCGCGCGATCACCTACCGCAAGCTTCACGACATCCCCGAGGTCTGGGGAACGGCCGTGAACGTGCAGTCCATGGTGTTCGGCAACATGGGCGACGACTGCGCCACGGGCGTGGCCTTCACGCGCGATCCTTCCACCGGCGAGCGCCGCTTTTTCGGCGAATACCTCATCAACGCGCAGGGCGAAGATGTGGTGGCGGGCATCCGCACTCCGCTCCCCATCAACGAGCCCTCCAAGAACGACAGCAACAAGGACCTGGTGACCCTTGAGGCCGCCATGCCCAAGGCTTACGCGTCGCTCGTGAAGGTGTACCAACGCCTGGAAAAGCATTACCGGGACATGCAGGACATCGAGTTCACGATCGAGCGCGGGCGGCTGTTCATGCTCCAGACTCGCAACGGCAAGCGCACCGCCGCGGCCGCGCTTCGCATCGCGGTAGACATGGTGGCCGAGAAGCTCATCAAGAAGCCCGAGGCCGTGCTCCGCGTGCACCCCGACCAACTCGACATGCTTCTGCATCCCACCCTCGATCCGAAGGCCAAGAAGCAGGTGATCGCCAAGGGCCTGCCCGCCTCTCCGGGCGCCGCGAGCGGCCAGGTGGTGTTCGATCCCGATACCGCCGAGAAGTGGGTGAAGGAACACGGGAAGAAAGTGATCCTCGTGAGGATCGAGACCTCGCCCGAGGACATTCACGGTATGGCTGTGGCCGAGGGCATTCTCACCGCGCGGGGGGGCATGACCTCCCACGCTGCCGTCGTGGCGCGTGGAATGGGCAAATGCTGCGTTTCGGGCTGCGGTCAGGCGAAGATCCAGTACGACCGCAAGGAATTCAGCGTGGGCGCGCACACGATCAAGGAAGGCGAGTTCATCACGCTCGACGGATCGTCGGGCGAGGTGATGCTGGGCCAGGTCCCGACCGTCCGGCCCACCCTCAACAAGGATTTCAGCACGCTCATGGGCTGGGTGGATGAAGTGCGCCAGCTCAAGGTGCGCACGAACGCCGACACGCCGAACGACGCCCGCGTGGCCCGCGAGTTCGGCGCAGAGGGCATCGGGCTCTGCCGCACGGAGCACATGTTCTTCGAGCCCGACCGCATCGACGCGGTCCGCGAGATGATTCTCGCGGACAACGAACAGGGCCGGAAGACGGCGCTCGCGAAGATCATCCCCATGCAGCGCTCGGACTTCAGGGGGCTGTTTGAGGAGATGAAGGGCCTGCCGGTCACCATTCGGTTGCTGGATCCGCCGCTCCACGAGTTCATTCCCCATGGCGACGACGAGCTGAAGGCCCTGGCCTCCAAGATCGGCGTGACCTTTGAGCGGCTGAAGCGCCGCGCTGAGAGCCTGCACGAGTTTAATCCCATGCTCGGCCACCGCGGCTGCCGCCTGGGTATCAGCTTCCCCGAGATCTACAAGGCGCAGGTTCAGGCCATCATGGAGGCGGCCTGCGAGTTGTTCCTCGAGAAGGGCATGAAGATCGAACCCGAGATCATGATCCCGCTCGTGGGCCACTGGAAGGAGCTCAAGTTCGTGGGCGACTACTGCCGCATCGAGGCGGATCGCATTCTGACCGAGTTCGCCGCGAAATCGGGGAAGAAGATCGCCATGAAGTACACCATCGGCACGATGATCGAGCTTCCCCGCGCCGCCATCACGGCGAACGAGATCGCGCGCTACGGCGAGTTCTTTAGCTTCGGTACGAACGACCTCACGCAGACGACCTTTGGGCTCTCGCGCGACGATTCCGGGATGTTCCTCAAGGACTACCTCGAGGCGGGGATCTACGAGAAAGATCCTTTCGCGAGCCTGGATCAGAGCGGCGTGGGCCAGCTGATCGAGGTGGCCATCGAACGCGGGCGCGAGACGCGCCCCGATCTCAAGGTGGGAATCTGCGGTGAGCACGGAGGTGACCCCTCTTCGGTGGAGTTCTGCCACGCGGCGGGCCTGGACTACGTGAGCTGCTCACCTTATCGCGTGCCGATCGCGCGCCTCGCGGCGGCACAGGCTTCGATCAAGCAACCCCGGCCCGTGCTGAAGGTCCGGGCCAAGAAGAAGAAGTAGCGTCGTTGGCCTGGGCGATCACGACGATTCTGCTCTCCGCGGCTTTGATCTCGCTCACCACCTGGGTGGCGGGGCGGAGCCCGGCGCTCGCGGGCTTCCTGCTCTCGCTCCCTCTCACCACGCTCCTGGCGCTTCCCTTCACGCAGGCGCGTTACGCGGACACCGAGAGGACAGTGGCGTTCGCGAAGAGCATCTTCCTCTCGGTGCCGTTGACCCTCGTGTTCTTCGTACCCTTCCTGTTCGCGAAGCAACTGAAGGGCTCCTTCTGGGCGATGTACGGCACGGGCTTCGCGCTTCTCGGTGTGGGCTACGCCGCGCACCGCCTGATCACTCGGGGCTGAGCACAAGCCAGGCCGGACCGGCGTTCGACTTTCCGCTTTTCGAGCGCGCCGGCCGCAGGCCCACGAGCAGGTCAGGCGCGCGGCCGCGGCCGGAAAGATCGGCTGCGCGCAGAACCATGGGCGAGTAGCCCTGCATCGCGGGCAGCCGGTGCGCCGAGAAGCGCTCCTGCCCAAGGTTCTTCACGTAGGCAAACGAAGGATCCTCAGAGCCTGGGCGCGCGTATCGCGCCAAGACGGCGATGTCGGCGTCGCCGTCCTTGTCGAAGTCCGAGGTCGCGAGCTGGTAGGCGCCTTGAAGGGGGAGTGAGTAGAGCTCGCGGAGCTGGGACTTGAAGGAGCCATTGACCGGTGGGGCGGATCCCGTGACTTTGACCCATCCCCCTGGCGCGGAGTAGACACGCAGCCCGTGATCGGGCCGGGGCGGCGGCTCGAAGAAATCCGAGTTGTCGCCGTTGGTGATGGCGAGCTCGAATATTCCGTCGCCATCAAAGTCAGCCACGACCAGGTGCGAGAGTCCGTACCCGGGATGGAACTTCAGGAGCAGGCGCCGTTCGAATTTCCGGCCGCCCAGGTTCCTGAACCAGACGATTTCCTCGCGGTGTTGCGAGATCAAGGTCACGAAGTCGCGGTGCCCGTCGCTGTCGAGATCCGCCGCCACAGAGAACATGGCGCCAGGGCCATCGTCGAGCACCGACTCGGGCCCGTCGGGCGCCCCCCAAAAGAGAGAGAGCTTCCCCGTGTGATAGCCGAAGCCGTGGAAAAGCAGGTCGGGCTTGCCGTCGGCGTCCCAGTCGTCCACGAGCGTGCCCGATGAACGGATGAGGCCAGAACGCAGGTTGCGAGGCGCGGCGGGCGGCGCCCACTCCACGATCGCCGCGCGGGTGCTCTGCTCCGACTGAAGCTCGCCGATCAGGGTGAGCCAAACGCCACGCTCTGGGGGCGCGGCGCTCATCGACACGGGCGCGGATTCTGGTTCCTGCTGGGCGACGCGTTTGAAGTTGGCCTTCCCGGGCTCCCGGCGCCACTGCTCGAGCCAGCTCGTGGGCGGCGCGTTTCGAGAGCGGAACGAAACTCCTCCCACGAGGAACCCTCCGCCGGGGTAGGGCCCGACCAGTGTCGTGAGCGCGGGACCATCCGTGCTCGGCCCGGCAAGGATTCGGAACGGGGCGGGCGTGGGCGACCACTTGGCCTCCGGGAGTGGCCGCGGTTCCGATGGAGCGTTCGCCAGGTAGTAGTCGCGAACCTCTTCGAAGCGGCCCCAAAGGGTCTTGGCCTCCTGGAGGTCCAGCGCGGGAAGCAGCGACGGGGCATCTGCCTGGAGCTCCTTGATGAGCGCCTCCACCTCTACGGCGTCGTCAACGCCCCCCGGAAGACCTGACGTCTCCACCCACCGCTGGTATCGGGAGCCCAGGCCCATCCTGACTGCCATTTGCCCAAGGACCGCTACCCAGGCCACCCGTGGAAGGACATAAGGCTCTGGAATTAAATGGCATTTAGAACATAGAGCGGGATGAGGGGGCCCCTGCGCGAATGCGCCGGAATTCGCCCCGAGTACGGCAAGTAGTAGAGGAAACCCCCATCCCATAGCCCCTAGCTTACCCAAAAAAGTCCAAAAGTAATCAACACTTAACAATACAGAGATTCATTTATTGCACCGCGTTAAACACGGCGCTAATCTGGGAGAACCTTAAGGAGGACGTATGCGGATTAAGATGTCTCCTCATGCACGTAGCCCGAAAGATCGTTCGAACCGGAGCACGCGTGCTGAGATTGATCCCCATGAGACTGGTCCTCCCCTGCACTGAATGAGTTGCTTTTCCCTTTGGCTTTCCGGCACTTAGCTTAGAACCCCGGAGGGCTGCTCGACGAAGGGCGGGAAAAGAGGACCTGAGTCTCCTAGCGATCGTCGCGAGACGGACGCCAAATTTGAAGGCCCGGCCGGTGGAACCCACAGTCACCACGGCCGGGCCTTCCAGTTTTTTGGCGGCCCGCTTACTTGCCTTTTTCGCTTCCGCTGATACTGTGAGAAGGCTTCGGGGGGCGGTAAGGACTATGCGCGTCAAGCGATTGGAAATTCAGGGCTTTAAGTCCTTTAAAGACAAGACCGTGGTGCATTTCGATCGCCGCATCACCGGCGTCGTCGGCCCGAACGGCTGCGGCAAGTCCAACATTGTTGACGCTTTCTTCTGGGTGATGGGCGAGCAGTCCTACAAGCACCTCCGCGGCAAGGGTTCCTCCGACCTCATCTTCAGCGGCTCCTCCAAGTACAACCAGGCCGGCGTGGCCGAAGCCACGCTCGTGCTGGAGACGGATTACGTCGAGACAGACCGCGAACCGTCGGGCGCCTCCGCGAATGACCTCCCCGTGTACCTCCGTTCGAAGGAGGTTTCTGTTACCCGCCGCGTCTTCCGTACGGGTGAAGGCGAGTATTTCATCAACGGGCTTCCCGCCCGCCTGAAAGACATTCAGGAACTCTTCATGGATACGGGCGTGGGCGCGAAGGGCTACTCCGTTATCGAGCAGGGCCAGATCGATCGCGTGGTGAACGCCAAGCCCGAGGAGCGCAGAAAGCTCATCGAGGAGGCGGCCGGTATCGCGAAGTACAAGGCCAGGAAGAAGGAGTCGCTCCGCAAGATGGAGGCGGCCCAGGCCAACCTGGCGCGGCTCAACGACGTGCTCGCCGAGATCGAGCGGAGCCTGGGTTCCCTGGAGCGCCAGGCCCAGAAGGCCCGCAAGTACAAAGAGTACAAGGACGAGCTCTTCGAGAAGGAGATGACCTGGGGGCGCCGCAAGGCCCTGGCCCTTCGCCTCCGCCACGAGGCGCTTCGCAAGGAGAAGGACGCCCTCGAGATCGAGCTGCTGGCCCTTCGTGCCGAGCTCTCCATCGCAGAGAACGATCTCGAGTCCGGCCGCGCCGTGCAGCTCACCGAGGGCAAGCAGGCCGAGGATCTTCAGACCGCGATCCAAACCCTGTCTACCGCGCTGACTCAGGAACAGAGCTCGCTTGAGCTTTCCCGCCAGCGCCAGTCGGATCTCTCCGAGCGCATCACGAGCCTCACGGCCGAGCGCGAGGAGCTGAGCGCCGCCATCGAAGAGGACCGTGGCTTGGCAGAGGCTAGGAGCGAGGAGTACGAGGCGCTCGAGGGGCGGTTCTCCGAGATCGACGCCCGCGTGCGCGAACAGGACGCCTGCACGCAACAGGCGCGCTCCGAAGCCGCTCGCGTTCGGCAGGAGCTGGATGCGCTGAAGCGCAGGCTCATGGACGACGTGAACCGCGCCTCGCACCTCACCTCGCAGGTGGCGCGAGTGGAAGCCCAGCGTGAGGGCGCGCGCGAGAACCTGGAGCGCGTCACCGGCCGCGACTCCGAGATCGCCGATCGTGTCTTGGGTGTCGAGGCCCAGCTGGGCGAGCGCCGTGAGCAGCTTGAAGTCTGCGCGGCCCGCCGGGACGAGCTTCGTTCGCAGGCCTCCGAGGCCGCCTCGCGCATCCGAGTGCTGGAAAGCGCCCAGCGGCAGTCCGAGAAGGACCGCAACGAGTCGAATCGCGCGCTCATGCAGCTGCGCTCCCGCCTGGAAAGCTTAGAGGAGCTCGCGGCTTCCCGCGAGGGCCTGGGCGACGGGCCCAAGTCCGTGCTGGAGTGGGCCCGCACGCAGGGGCGGGACGCGAATTTCGCGCTCGTCGCCGACTGCCTGAAGGTTTCTCGGGGATTTGAGGAGGTGCTGGAAGGCTTCCTGGAGACGAGACTCGAGACGCTCGCAGCCGAAGACGCTCGTGCGGCGATCGCAGCCTTCGGCGCGCTTCGCGAAAAGAAGCGGGGCCGCGCGAGCTTCGAGTTCGCCGTCGCCGCGGGTTCTTCGGAGACGCGAGGTCGCGCCGGGTTCGCCGCCGTATCCGCCGCCCTTGGAGCCGCCGGCCTTACGGTGCTGGGCGAGCTTTCGGAGTTCGTGGGCGTCTCAGGCAAGCAGGGCGGCACGATCGCCGAACGCGCCGAAGCGGGAGCCCGTGCGCTGATTTCTGGCGTGGCTGTGGTGGAATCCCTGGAGAACGCAGAAACCCTCACCCAAGCCGCCCCGGGCGGCCTCGATGGCTGGGCGATCGTGTCGCGCGATGGCACGGTGCTCGAGAACCGCGGCGGCATGGCCTGGACCCTCAGGGGCGGCAGCACGCAGAGCGACCAGAGCGCGAGCATCCTTGGACGCAAGCGTGCCATAGAAGAGCTGACCGAGGCGGTGTCGCAGGCCGAAGCGCGGCTCGCGGCCTCTGAAACCGTTCTTGCCGAAGCGGTGGGTTCACTTGAGGAAGCCCGCTCGGTTGAACAGACTCTCCGCGCCCGCGTGCAGGAAACCGAGGTCGACCACGCCGTGGCCGACCGCGAGGTGCGCCAGCTCGCGCGCGCGGAGGAGGAAGCGAAAGCCGAATTTTCCCGCGTGAAGATCGAACGCGCTCGGATCGAGGAAACGCTTGCCCGCCTGGAGGCCGAGCGTACCCAGGCCCAGGCAGATCTCGGCGCCATCACCGAAGGCCGCGGCGAGCTCGAAGACTCCGTTTCCTCGGGCTCCGCCCAGCTCGAGGCCCGTGAGCTCACGCTCCGCGATCAGGAGAGCGCTCTCCAGGAGGTCCGGATCCAGGAAGCCGCGATGCGCGAGCGGGTGCAGAGCCTGCGCCGCGAGATCGAGGCCGCGCGCCAGCTGGCGCAGACCCGCGAGCGGCGGCTGGATGAAGTGAAACAGATCCTGGAGCGCTGCGGCCGCGACCGCGAGCAATTTTCGGGCGGAGACGGCGGCAAGCAGAGCCGCATCGAGGAGCTTTCCATCGAGCTTTCGCAGCGCCGCGAGGCCCTGTCGATCCTCCGTGACCGCTTGGAGCAGAGCGGCTCCACTGTGACGAGCGCGCTCGATCGGATCAAGTCCCTGCACGAGGAGGGCGACCGCCGCACGGCCCGTACCAACGAGACTTCGCTCCTGCTCGAGAAGTCGGCATCCGACCTTCAGTACCTGGTGCAGAACCTGGAAGAGAAGTACGGCCCAGGCTGCCTGGAACGTCCGGCGCCCGCTCCCATCCAGGAAGAGATGACCGAACCGGTGATCACCGCTGACATGAGCGAGGAGGAGCAGAAGCTCCTCGAAGAGGAGGTGGAGCGCCTGCGCGAGCGCATCCGCCGCTTGGGCGAAGTGAACACGATGGCGATCGAGGAATTCGAGGAGCTGAAGAAGCGATTCGATCATCTGCAGCACGAGCGTGAGGATCTCCTGAAGTCGGTGGACAACCTCCAGGAGGCGATCGAGCACATCAACCGCACCTCCGAGAAGCGCTTCCAGGTGGCATTTGAGGCCATCGCCCAGCGCTTCGAGAAGCTTTTCCCCATCATCTTCGGGGGCGGACGGGCCGAGCTTTCGCTGGTGCCCATCGAAGGCGCCGAGCCGGGCAACGTGCTCGACATGGGTGTCGACATCATGGCTCAGCCGCCGGGCAAGAAAATCGCCTCGATCGGCGTGCTCTCGGGCGGAGAGAAGGCCCTGACCGCCATCAGCCTCGTATTCGCGATCTTCATGGTGAAGCCCTCGCCGTTCTGCCTGCTCGACGATGTCTACGCCCCGCTCGACGACAACAACATCTGGAAGTTCAACGCGCTACTGCGTGAGATGTCGGCGAAAACTCAGTTCATCATCATCACGCACAACAAGAAGACCATGGAGCTCAACGACACGCTTTACGGCGTGACGA
>JADZFF010000097.1 GCA_020850015.1 Bdellovibrionales bacterium
CGTAGGTGGATTCCACGACGAGGTAATCCGCGTGCTCAAGGGGATCCGCCGGAGCCAGGAGCAGGGGCTCGGAGCGCCCCAAATCGCCGGTGAAGGCGATCGTCTTTCCGTCCGCCCGCACCTCGATGATGGAGGAGCCCAGGATGTGCCCGGCGTTCGTGAAGCGGGCATCGATGCCTTCCGTCACGGGAAGCCACTTGCGCGGAGTTACGTCGCGGAACAGGCGCATCGCGAGAGCCGCGTCCTCCGTGGTGTAGAGCGGGAGCGCGGGTTTGTGGCGGGTGTACCGGCCCGCGTTGGCCTGCTCGGCGTCCTCCTCCTGGATGTGGGCGCTGTCGAAGAGGCTGACCTTGGAGATCTCTCGCGTGGGCGCCGTGGCCATCACGGGGCCGGCGAACCCGCAGCGTGCGAGCAGGGGAAGGTAGCCCGAGTGGTCCAGGTGCGCGTGAGTGAGCAACACCGCGTGAATCGAGGAGGGGGGAACGGGAAAGGACGCCCAGTTCAGGAGGCGAAGGTCCTTGAGGCCTTGGAACATCCCGCAGTCCACGAGCACTCGCCGGTCTCCGGCCTGAAGCAGGAACTTGGAGCCGGTCACGGTGCCGGCGCCTCCCAGGAACTCGAGCGTGAGCTTCATCGGGGGAGTCTATCAGCGGGTGATCGAACCCGGCATTGGGACTTGCGTCGAGGGCGCTGCCCATGATTTGAGACGAAATGTCTCGGAAGGATGGGTCGTGTCAAATCTGCGAAAAGGAGGTACGAATGCAACTATAGGAAAATACAAAGCTATTTGTTTCAGGCGCGCGCCGGGATCGCCTGGCCTGCTTGCTGCTCTAGCGTGGGCACAAGAGAGAGGAACACTTCCCATGAAAAACATGAAGCAGATGCCTCAAATTCAGAAAGTCATGACGGCCATGCCCCACACCATCGGGGCCGACATCGAGCTCAAAACCGCACAGAGTATGATGCGCGAACATCGCATCCGCCACCTTCCGGTGCAGAAGGGCGGCAAACTCGTGGGCGTGCTGACCGACCGCGATGTCAAGCTCGCCGCCGGTTTCGACGACGCGCTCAACCTGAAGGTGGAGGAGATCATGACGGACGAGCCCTACACCGTGACTCCCGAGACGCCGCTCGATCGCGTGGTGCTCGAGATGGCCGAGAAGAAGTACGGTTGCGCCGTGATTCTGCAGGGCAATGGGAAGGTCGTGGGCATCTTTACCGCGGTCGACGGCATGAGGGTCCTGGGCGAAACTTTGGAGAGTTTCTACAAGCCCGGGCCTGACAACACCCCGAGGAAATGAGCATGAACGCTCGTCTGCCGATCGCCGCCGCTTCCGCCTTGATCGTCGCTTTAGCGCTGGGGGCGGTCCCCGCGCGCGCCGAGGAAAAGGGCAAATCCTGGGCGTCGAAGATGAGGGATCTGGAGCGCACCTTCAAGGATCTGCTCCTGGACCTGAACAGCACCGAGAGGTTCAACGCTCCCCGGAATTTCAAGCGCATCGAGGCCAACGCCAAGCGGTTCGCGGCGCAGGCTCATGCCTTGAAGGAGCGGGGCGCGCCCTCCCCGGACCGCGATCCCACCGTGGGTATCCTGGCCGGGCAGTTCGCGGAGGAGGCGGATCATGCGTCGGAGGCCCTGAGCTCCGGTCACCGCGCCTATGGGCGCGAGCGGCTTCGCTCGCTCGTGGGTTTTTGCATCGCCTGCCATACGCGCGACGGCGAGGGCCCGAAGTTCCGGACGATGGCCCTGGGCGAGGAAGTGAACGGGCTTTCGCACCTGGAGCGGGGCGACTTGCAGGCGGCGCTCCGCCAGTTCGACGCGGCGTTGGAGTCCTACGAGAAGGCCGTGGCCGATTCGATGCTCCTGGCGTCGAACCCCTTCGAGTGGGAACGCGCGGCCGTGGCGGGGCTTGCGGTCGCGGTGCGCGTGAGCGGAAGTCCGGACCGCGCGGCGGCGATCGTGGAGAAGGTGCGGACCGCGAAGGGCACGCCTCTGTATCTGCGTGAGCAGGCGGTGGCCTGGAAGAAGAGCATCCAGGACTGGAAGCTCGAGCCACCGCCCTCGAAGGATCGGAAGCCGGTGGAGCGCCTGCGCGAGGCCAAGCGCCTGATCGGCGAGGCGCGGGAGCAACAGAAATACCCCGCCGACCGCTCGGCGGACGTCCTCTACCTCAGGGCCTCGGCCGAGCTGCACGAGCTGCTGTCGCGGCAGCCGGACGGCGAGCATTCCACGGAAGCGCTCTACCTGACCGGCCTCTGCTACGACGTGCTCGAGGACGTGGTGCCCCGCGGCCTTCACGAGTACTACTACCTGGCCTGCATCCTCCGCTCGCCGCATACGCAGAACGCGCGGCAGTGTTTCCTCCATTACGAACAAAGCGTGTATCTGGGCTACACCGGCAGCTCGGGCACCCATCTGCCTCGCTCGGTGAAAGACAAATTGCGGCGCCTCGAGGAGCTTTCCGCTCCAGAGGGGCCGGGGAGACTTCAGTGACGGACAAAACCGGCGGCGGCGTGACCGTGGTCTGGGTGGACCTCGACCGGGCCCGAATTTTCCACATCTCAGAAGACCGCATGGAGCGGGAGTCCGTCGAGGCGCATCGCCACGAGCACCACACCCACGCTCTCGAGAATCACGAACGTGACTGTGTGCCGATGTACGACGAGATCGCGAAAAAGCTGGGGACCACGGACCGAGTCCTGTTGCTAGGGCCAGGTCAGGCGCGGCTCCACCTTCTCAGCCGACTCCAGGAGCACTTTCCTCTCGTGGCCCGCAAGGTCGTGGGCTGCGAGAAGTCCGATCATCCCACCGACTCCCAGATCGCGGCCTATGCTCTCAAGTACTTCCACAAGCCAGTAGGCTGAACTTGGGGGTTCCTGGCACGAGTGCTGCTCTGCCACTTCTAAAGGCCTGATCTTCTTGCGAAGATCGGCGCTTTGTGGGACATATTGTCCCACAAAAATGTTGAATTGACCCAAGGGACTTAAGGGCGATGAAGGACTTCAAGGGCAGGATCGTGATCGTGGACGACGACCGGGAGATGCGCTCCCTGCTCGAGGACTTTCTCGGCTCCTCCGGATACCTGGTTCATGTCTTTCCATTGGCCTCCGAGGCGCTCGAGGCGCTCTCACCCGGCGGGCGGCTGGCCTCCGATCAGGCCGAAGGCGACGTGGATCTCATCATCTCCGACATCCGCATGCCCCAGCTCGACGGCCTGGACTTCACCACGCGGCTCCAGAGCCTGCGCCCGGAAGTGCCCACGGTGCTGATCACGGCCTTCGGCAGCATCGAGACCGCGATCGAGGCCATGCGCCGCGGCGCCTTCCACTATGTCGTGAAACCCTTCAAGCTCGCCGAGATGGCCGTGAACGTGGAGCGCGCGATGGAGCATCGCAAGCTCCAGCGCGACAACACGGCCCTGCGCCAGGAAGTGAAGCGTTCCTGGTCGATGGGCGGGATCGTGGGCAAGAGCCCCGGGATGAAGGCGGTGTTCGATCTGGTGAACCGTGTCTCGCAGGCCACCGCGAACGTGCTGATCACGGGCGAGAGCGGAACCGGGAAGGAAATGGTGGCGCGCGCCATCCACGAATCGGGGCCGCGCGCGCGTAGGGCTTTCGTTGCGATCAACTGCACCGCGATCCCGGAAACGCTGCTGGAGTCCGAGCTCTTCGGCCACGCCAAGGGTTCTTTCACCGGGGCGATCCAGCGCAAAAGGGGCCTCTTCGAGGAGGCTGACGGTGGAACGCTTTTCCTGGATGAGATCGGCGATATGAACGTGCAGCTTCAGTCGAAGCTCCTGCGCGTGATCCAGGAGAAGAAGGTGCGGGCCGTGGGCGAGAACGTCGATCGCCCCGTGGACGTTCGCATCGTGGCGGCCACTCACAAGGACCTCAAGGCCGCCATCAAGGACGGCCGGTTCCGGGAGGACCTCTACTACCGGCTCAGCGTGATCCCGATCGTGATCCCGCCCCTTCGTCACCGCCGGGAGGACATCCCGCTCCTTGCCGAGCACTTCCTCCGCAAGTACTCGGCCGCCAATGGGCTGCGCGTGAAGGGTTTCACGCAGAGGGCCATCGCCAAGCTCATGGAGCTTCGCTGGGACGGGAACGTGCGCGAGCTCGAGAACGTGGTGGAGCGGGCCGTGGTCCTGGCCCAGGCCCCCCTGATCGATGCGGCGGAAATCCCCACGATGGAGGCGGCCACGGCCGAGCAGTTTTTCGGGAGCGCCATCGGTGATTTTCCGACTGTGGAGCAGCTCGAGAAGCGCTACATACAGGTAGTGCTCGAGAAAACAGGCGGGCGGAAGGACAAGGCCGCTCAGATCCTGGGTTTCAACCGGCGCACGCTCTACCGGAAGGAGCGGGAGTACGGGCTCGTGGAGGCGGGCGCCGCCGACGAGCAGTCCGAGGACCACGAGACGGAAGAGCACACGAGCTGAGGCATTCGGGTAGGGTGGTCTCCTGCTTCCCGGCTCGGGCGGGAATTTTCGTGGGACAGGCGCGGCATGGGGGCTGCAGTGTATTCTCTCCGAATGGAACAGGCGGCGGTCACAGACCTGAGGACGGCGCGGGCTCGCGCCTGCCTTCATTGCGGTTCCCGGATGAGCGGCCCCGCGGGTGGGGATTTCTGCTGCGCGGGCTGCTCCGCGGTCCATGCGCTGCTCAAGGCCCGTGGCCTGGAGAGTTTCTATTCCCTGCGCGGCAGCACCGGGCGGGGCAGGCTCGGCCTGCCGGCTGCTCTTCCCTCCGAGAGATTCTCCTACCTGGACGACCCTGAGTTCCTGCGGGACTACGCCGATCCCGACGGGCGCGGCATGCGCCTTTACCTCGAGGGCACCCACTGCGCGGCCTGCGTGTGGCTTACCGAGAAGCTTCCGGAGTTCGTGCCGGGAGTGGAGCGGCTGCGCCTGGATCTGTCCACGGGCGTCGCGCGGCTGCGCCTGGGCCCGGCCGGAAAATTCTCGGAAGCTGCCGAGGAGCTGCAGCGCCTGGGGTATCGGCCCCATCCGGTGCGCGTGGATGAATCCGAGGCGCTTCGGGTCCGCGAAGAGCGCGCGCATCTGATCCGCCTCGGTGTGTCGGCCATGGCCTCGGGCAACATCATGCTCCTGGCCATCGCCCTCTACGCGGGCGTGGACGGGGGACTGCAGCGGTACTTCCGCTGGCTCAGCCTGGCTCTCTATCTTCCGGTGCTTCTTTACAGCGCCCAGCCCTTCTTCCGCACGGCTTGGGCCGCCCTTCGCCGCCGCCAGGCTTCGATCGACGTGCCGATCGTGCTCGGGATCCTAATCGGAACCGTCGCGAGCCTCGTGAACCTGGTCCTGGGCTCCTCCCACATCTACTTCGACTCCCTATCGGCGATCGTGTTCCTGCTTCTGGCCACGCGGTACCTGTTGCGGCGGGTGAATCAGAGCGCCTTCCGCGCCGCCCGCCTCATGCATTTCATGGCGCCTTCGCGGGCGCGGGTTTCGCGGGGGGGCCAGTGGGTCGACTGTCCCACGGACGCGGTCCAGGTGGGCGACCTGATCCAGGTGTTGCCGGGGGAGTGTTTCCCGGTGGACGGGGTGGTCGCCGCTGGCGCGACCTCTCTGAATCGGGCGCTTCTGACCGGGGAATCGCTGCCGGTCGCGGTGTGTCGGGGCGCGATCGTGGAGGCTGGCACCTGGAACCTGTCGTCGCCGGTCGAGGTGGAGGTCCGTTCGCGGGGCGCGTCCACCCGCCTGGGAGGCATTCTCGCGGCGATGGAGAAAGGCCTCACGGAGAGGGCTCCGATCGTGGCTTACGCGGACCGCGTCGGGCGGGCCTTCGTGGTGGCGGTTTCAGTTCTTTCGGTCGTTGGGTTTTTCGTCGGGCTTCAATACGGGTGGAACGAGGCCGTGAATCGGGCGCTCGCGGTGGCGATCATCGTGTGTCCCTGCACCTTCGCGCTCGCCACCCCGCTCGCGATGAGCCTGGCTATCGGCAAGGCGGCCCGGAACGGCGTGCTCGTGAAAGGCGCCGAAGTCATCGAGCGGCTGGGGCGCGCGCGTACGGTGTTCCTGGACAAAACGGGCACGCTCACCGAGGGCGAGCTCGAGGTAACGAACTACGAAACGGAACGGCCCGAGGACCTCGAGGCGCTCGTGGCGTTGGAGTCGCTCTCCGTGCATCCCGTGGCGCTGGCGATCCGTCGGCGTTTTGAGCGGAGCCAAGCGCCCGGGGCGCGCCCGCGGGTGGCCGAGTTCGCGGAGATCCCGGGCTGGGGCATCAGGGGCCGGGTGGGCGGCGCCTTTTACGAAGTGCGCGCGATCGGAGGCGAGGGCGGCGAGACTCGGGTGGGGGTTTTCCGCGACGGTTGCCTCGTGGGCCGGGTGGCGCTTTCCGATCGAATGAGGCCGGACGCGCGCGAGGCCCTGGACGGACTACGGGCGCTCGGGCTCGACGCCTGGATTCTCTCCGGCGATTCGCTCGGCCCGGTGGATCGTGTGGCCAGACACCTGGGCTTGGCTCCGGAGCGGGCGCGGGCAAGAACTTCGCCCGAAGGGAAAAGCGAGCTCGTGAAGTCTGTTCCGGAGAGCCTCATGGTGGGCGACGGCGCGAACGACGCCGTGGCGCTTGCCTCGGCCTCGGTTGGAATCGCCGTGCGCGGCGGCATGGAGGTGAGCCTCCGGGCGGCGGGCGCCTACAGCTCCAGGCCGGGGCTCATGCCTGTGCTCGGGCTCGTCCGACTCTCGCGGGAGACCTTGCGGGTGATTCGCCGAAACCTCGTTTTCGCGGTGCTCTACAATGTCGTGGGAGTGACTTGGGCGCTTTCGGGGGGCCTCAGCCCGTTGGCCGCGGCCATCCTGATGCCCGCGAGCGCGCTTACCGTGTTCCTATCCACGATGGCCGGCACACGCGCCCTTCGGAGGGCCTTTCCATGAGCCTGCTCTACCTGCTTGTGCCCATGGCGCTGATCCTGGGCTTCTGCTTCCTGGCAGGATTTATTTTCGCCGCCTCGCGCGGGCAGTTCGAGGACCTCGAGACCCCCGCGCACCGCATGCTGCTCCCCGAGTCTACCCCGCCTTCGGAAACAACAGAGAGGTAAGCCATGTCCGACAAATTCCGGTACGACGACGACATCTCGAAGAAGTTCCTGCTCGCAACGCTCCTCTGGGGCGCAGTGGCTCTCCTGCTCGGGGTGCTGATCGCGACGCAGCTCGCGGACTGGCGCCTGAACCTCGGGCTGCCCTGGACGAGCTTCGGCCGTTTACGCCCCCTGCACACCAACGCGGCGATCTTCGCCTTCGCTGGGAACGGCGTTTTCGCGGCGATCTACTACTCCTCGCAGCGGCTGCTCAAGACGCGCATGTACTCTGATCTCCTGAGCCGCGTCCACTTCTGGGGCTGGCAGGCCGTGATCGTGGCCGCGGCCGTAACCCTGCCGCTGGGGCTCACTGTGGGCAAGGAGTACGCGGAGCTGGAGTGGCCCATCGCCTGGGCGGTGAACGGACTCTGGGTGGTCTTCGCGGTGAACTTCTTCCAGACCCTGCGGGTACGCCGGGAGCGCCATCTCTACGTGGCGATCTGGTTCTACATCGCGACGATCGTCACGGTGGCCGTGCTCCACGTGATGAACACGATCCAGATCCCGGTGAGTTTCTGGAAAAGCTACCCGGTATACGCCGGCGTTCAGGACGCGCTCATTCAGTGGTGGTACGGGCACAACGCGGTGGCCTTCGTGCTCACGACGCCCTTCCTGGGCCTCATGTACTACTTCCTGCCCAAGGCGGCCGAGCGGCCGGTTTACAGCTACCGACTCTCGATCGTGCACTTCTGGTCGCTCGTGTTCATCTACATCTGGGCAGGCCCGCACCACCTGCTCTACACCGCGCTTCCCGACTGGGCCCAGACCGTGGGCGTGGCTTTCAGCCTGATGCTCATCGCGCCGAGCTGGGGGGGCATGATCAACGGGCTTCTCACGCTTCGGGGCGCCTGGGACCGTGTGCGTAAGGAGCCGGTGCTCAAGTTCTTCGTGGCTGCGCTGACTTTCTACGGCATGGCCACCTTCGAGGGTCCGCTGCTTTCCATCAAGTCAGTCAGCGCTCTGGGCCACTACACTGACTGGATCGTGGGCCACGTCCACGGAGGCGCCTTGGGCTGGAACGGATTCATGATCTTCGGCATGGCCTACTGGCTCGTGCCGCGGCTCTGGAAGACCCCGCTGTACAGCACGGGGATGGCCAACGCGCACTTCTGGATCGGCTTCCTGGGCACGGTAACCTACCTCGTGTCGTTGTGGGTGGCCGGGATCACGCAGGGCCTGATGTGGGGAGCGACGGACATCGCCGGTAAGCTCGTTTACCCGGACTTCGTGGAGACGGTGCTCCGGATCGTGCCCTTGTACTGGGTGAGGATGGCTGGTGGCCTCCTCTATTTTTCCGGGTACCTGCTCATGCTGGTGAACCTCGTGCTCACCGTGCGGCGGGCCCCGGCGGGGGTGCAGGACGAGGCTGCTTCGGCGCCGCCGCTCGTACCCGCCACCGTCGGGAATCTGGGTGGCCGGCCCCACCGGATGCTTGAAGGGCTCCCTGGCCTGTTCACCGTGCTGACCCTGCTCGCGATCCTGGTGGGCACGGTGCTCGAGATCGCGCCGACCTTCTTCTCGGGCGGATTCGCTCCCGAGACCCCGGGGGTGAAGCCCTACACGGGGCTTCAGCTCCATGGGCGCGATCTGTACGTGCGTGAGGGCTGCTACACCTGCCACTCGCAGATGATCCGCGCGCTCCCGGCCGAGGTGAAGCGCTACGGAGAGTACTCGCGCGCCGAGGAGTCCATGTACGACCACCCCTTCCAGTGGGGATCGAAACGCACGGGGCCGGACCTCGCTCGCGTGGGCGGGAAATATCCCGACCTCTGGCACTACCGGCATATGATGGAGCCACGCGATCTCGTGCCGGGATCGATCATGCCGTCTTATTCCTGGCTCGCGAAAGACAAAACGGACTTCGAGATCATCGCCCGCAAGCTCGCTGTGATGAAGAAGTTGGGCGTGCCATACGCGGACGACGACGTTCGGCTCGCCGTGGAGGACGCGCGCAGGGAGGCCCGCAGGATCGGCCGAGGGCTCGAGGCCCAGGGCGTGAAGCCCGGGATCGAGGATATGGAGATCGTGGCGTTGATCGCCTACCTGCAGCGCCTCGGCGAGGACTTCAGGAAGGGAGGCGTGAAATGATCTCCCAAACCCTTGCGGGGATCGCCGCGCGAAATGCGGAGATCCCGCTCATGGCTTGCGCGGGCCTTCTGATCTTCGCCTTTTGCTTCCTGGGCGTGCTCGTTTGGGTGAGTCGCCCTTCCCTGGCCACACGTTACGAGAATTTGAGCCGTATGCCGCTCGAGAACGAGGTGAAATCATGAGCGCGAAGGAAAAGAGAATCGAAGAAGTGAAAAGCACCGGGCACGTATACGACGGGATCGAGGAGCTCGATCACCCGCCGCCGCCCTGGTTCGTGGCGATGTTTTACCTCACTGTCGCCATCGGGCTTGCGTACTACGCGTACTACGAGATTGGCCCCGGGCCGACGCAGGGTCAGGAGCTTCAGGCGGAGCGCCGGAAGGAAGAGCTCGCCGAGCTCACGAGCCTGGCGGCCTCGGGCGGATCGAAGATCCCAAGCGAGGATGAGCTGCAGGCGATGGGCAAGGACCCCGGCAGGCGCTCAGCGGGCGCCGCGGTGTTCAGCACGAAGTGCGCGAGCTGCCATGGGAACCGTGGGGAGGGCGGCATCGGCCCCAACCTCACGGACCGGCACTGGATCCACGGCGGGCGCCTCACGGACGTGTTTAACGTGATCACGCAGGGGGTGCCTGTCAAGGGGATGCCGCCCTGGGGGGCGCTCCTCAAGCAGGAGGAGGTGGAAGGAGTCACGGCTTTCGTCGCCAGCCTCGCGGGAACGAACCCGCCGGGCGGCAAGGCGCCGCAGGGCGAGCTTGTGGAGAAACGGTAGGGCGCCGTGGAGCTCACCGAAGGCGTGTCGCGCGCCCTGCATCCCTCCGAGGTCGGCGGCCGATACCGGCGGCGGCGCAACGCGCTCAGCGTGTTCCTGCTCGCGGTGTTCCTCTTGCTTCCCTGGCTTAGGATCGGCGGGCGCCAGGCGGTGCTGATCGACCCCTGGAACGGGCAGTTCTCGATCTTCGGGCTCGCCCTGTGGTCGCACGACGCGCCGCTGCTTCTTTTCGTGGTGGGCGGCGCCGCGGTGGCTCTGGCTTTCGTGACCTCCGTCTGGGGCCGGCTCTGGTGCGGGTGGGCTTGTCCGCAGACGGTGTTCGTTGAGTTCGTGTTCCGCCGCGCGGAGCGGTGGATCGAGGGCGACGCGGTGACGAGGCGGCGGCGCGAAGCAGGCCCCTGGGATGGCGAGCGGATTCTCCGGAAGGCGTTGAAGTGGGCTCTTTTCACCGGGTTTGCGCTCGTGCTGAGCCACAGCTTCCTGGCCTATTTCATTGGGACCGAGAGCCTGGCACGGATGATGAGCGAGGCCCCCTCCCGGCATCCAGGGAGCTTCGCCGCGATGGGTGCCTTGACTGCCGTCGTGCTTTTCGATTTTGGGTGGTTTCGCGAGCAGTTTTGCGTGCTCGTCTGCCCCTACGGGCGGTTTCAGTCGGTGCTGATGGATGAGAGATCGCTCGCGGTCAGCTACGACGCCCTCCGTGGCGAGCCGCGCCGGGGCTCGCCCGGCTCGGAGTCGCGCGAGGGGGACTGCGTGAGCTGCAACCGTTGCGTGAGCGTTTGCCCCACCGGGATCGACATCCGCGCGGGACTCCAGATGGAATGCGTAGCGTGTACCGCCTGCATCGACGCCTGCGATTCCGTGATGGATCGCATGAAACGGCCAAAGGGGCTGATTCGCTACACGCTGGGGCGTCGGGCGGATACGGCGGGCGCCTTGGTCCGGCCGGCGGCGTACCTCGCCGTGCTTCTGGCCATGATCGGCGGGGCGGCCTGGGTGATCTCGAAGCGCGAGCCCCTCGAGATGACCTGGGTTCGGGCCGTTGGCGCGCCCTACGAGCAGGTGGTTTCGGCGGACGGTTCCCGCGATGTCGTGAACCATTTTCACGTCGATCTGTTGAATCAGACCTTCGAGCCGTTGCGCGTGGCGCTTCGTCCCGGGCCTGGGCAGGCCTCCCGGCTCGCGGTCGTCGCGGCCGCGCTTCCGTTGGAGGTGGCACCGGGCCGTTCGCGCCGCGTGGACGTGTTCGTGCGTTTCGGCCCCGAGGGCTTGAGCGAAGGCAGGGGCTTGGCCCGCCTGGAGGCGGTGCTCGGCTCCGACGCTTGGGCGAAGGACCTGACCTTCGTGAAGGAGGTGCGCCTTGTCGGCCCTCTCCTTTGATCCGGGAGCCTGGGTGCCGCTCGCGGTTTTCACGGCGAGCCTGGCCGGCAGCGCGCATTGCGTGGGCATGTGCGGAGGACTCGTCGCGGCCACGGCGAGGACGCGGGCCGCATGGGTTTCGTATCACCTGGGGCGTTTGGGCGGTTATCTCGCGTTGGGCGGCGGGGCGGGTCTGGTGGGGTCGAAGCTCCTGGTTTCGGGCGACGATGCCACGCCCTGGGCCGAGGCGCTCTCGTGGGGGGCGACCGTCGCGATCGGCGGGGCGCTGATTCTTTCGGGCTGGCAGGTTTGGAAAGGGCGCGGGCTCCATGTGCCCCTCGTGCCGCCGCGTGTCCTGTCCTGGCTGCACCGCCAGGTAGGCGGGCGCGCCTGGGGTGTGGGTGCGCTCTCCGCCTTGCTTCCTTGCGGATGGCTTCATGCCTTCCTGCTAGGCGCCGCGGGCACCCAGAGCGCCCTGGGTGGGGCGGCGTTCCTGCTGGCCTTCTGGCTCGGCACCTTGCCCGCGCTCGGCGCAGCGCCCTGGGTCACCGAGCGGTTCTTGCGGCCGCTATCGCGCCGATCGCCCGGTTGGGCCGCGCTCCTGCTCGTAGCCGCGGGTTTGTTGAGCATGGGCATCAAGGTGGCGCCCCTGCTCGTGGCCGCGGAGCCCTCGTGTCACTGAGCCGCCGCAAGCTCCACGGTGAAAGTGGTTCCTCGTCCCACCACGCTCTTGACGCTGATCCGGCCCTCCATCTCCCGCACGATCTGGGTCACGATGGCGAGCCCGAGCCCCGTTCCTTCGCCCACCTCTTTGGTGGTGAAGAAGGGCTTGAAAAGCTTCCCGATGTTCTCCGGCGGGATCCCGCAACCGGAATCCTCGAAATGAAGAAGCACCTTGCCTTCGGGCGAGCGGGCAGCGCCGAAGCGCACGCAATGGGCTCGTGGGGCCTGCGTGGCCTTCGCTTTCTGGATGGCATGGATGGAGTTCATCACCAGGTTGAGGAAAACCTGCTCCAGCCGGCCGAAATCGGCGCGGCAGAGCAGAGTCTCGGGGAGCTCCTGCCGGATCTCCACCTGGTCCGCCCGAAGGTTCTGGCCCACGAGCGCGAGCACCTCCGTCATCACGGAGTGAGGGCTGACGTTCTCGAGGTGCACATCGCTGAAGGACCGACTCACGCGGAGCAGAGAACGGATGAGCTTCGAGATCCGGTCGATCTCGGAGGTGATCACGCCGAGGCTACGGCGCGTGTTTGGGTCGTTGCTCGTCATGCCCATGAGCTCCGCGCGGCCGCGGATCACGCCCAGCGGCGTGCCGATCTCATGCGCGAGCCCGCTGGCCAGCAGCCCGATGGACGCCAGCCGGTCCTGGTGGGCGACTTTGGCCTCCAGCTCCCGCCGGTAGGTGAGGTCCACGGCCACGCCCATGTAGCCGGAGACATCCTGGGAGCCGGGCTCGCGGAAGGGCGTGATGGAAAGCAGAACCGGCACCAGGCTGCCGTCTTTCCCTTTGTTGACGAGCTCGCCTTTCCAGCTCCCAACCGAGGGGTTGGAGATCTGGGCCCACATCTCGTGGTAGAACTCCTCGGACTGGTGCCCGGAGTGCAGGAGGTGCGGCGTCGCGCCCACGGCCTCGGTTCTGGTGTATCCATAGATCCGCGTCCAGGCCGGATTCACGTAGACGAGCGTGCCCTTGCGGTCGCTGATCATGATGGCTTCGCTCGAATCCTCGACGCATCGGAAGAACACGTTCCTGGGGTCGGCTTCAAACTCGCGGATCATGGGAAATCGGATACCATAGCCTTTTGGAGGGAGCGACGATGAAGGTTCAGACCGTTTGGAACGAGAAGATGCAATTTACGGCCTCGGACGGCGGGCATTCGATCCCGTTGGACGCGAAGCGGCCTCTGGGCGAGGACGCGGGTCTGTTGCCGAAGCAGGCGCTTCTCGCCGCCGTCTCCGGGTGCACCGCGATGGACGTGATCGCGCTGCTGCGGAAATTCAAGCAACCAGTGGACTCGTTTCGGGTAGACGCCGAGGGCGAGACGACCGAAGGCGGTCACCCCGTCGTGTTCAAGGAGATCCGTCTCCGTTTCCTGCTTGAAGGCGCGATCGACCCGGCCAAGGCTCTGGAGGCGGTGCGCCTATCCCAAACCAGATACTGCGGCGTGACAGCGATGGTCTGCAAAGCGGTGCCGATCCGGTATACCGTGCATCTTGGCGGACAGGAGATCGGCGCCGGGCAGGCGGAGTTTTCCGCGTAACTAAGTACGCCCTACGATCGAACGAGGCGTACGCGTCGGAGTAAGGGGCCTGGACCTGACGCGCTTTCAGGAGCGCAGGGCCTTCCATTCGCGCGACAGGCGCTCCCGGTCATCCGGGTGTGCGAGAGCGATGAGGGCCCGGGCGCGCTCGCCCAGGGTCAGGCCATGGAGATCGGCGACGCCGAACTCGGTCGCGACCCAGTGCACATGGGCCCGCGTGGTGACCACGCCCGCGCCCGGGCGGAGATTCGCCACGATACGGGGAGTTCCAGCGCGCGTTCGGCTCGTGAGGGCGATCACGGGTTTTCCCCCTTCCGAGAGAGCCGCTCCCCGGATGAAATCCATCTGTCCGCCCACGCCCGAGATCACCCGGTTTCCCACGGAGTCGGCGCAGACCTGCCCCGTGAGGTCCACCTCCACTGCGGAGTTGATGGCCACCACGTTCGGGTTGCGCGCGATCACTGCCGGGTGGTTCACGTAATCCACGCCGAGCTGGATCACGGAGGGGTTGTCGTCGATGAAATCGTACACGGCACGCGAGCCGATGATGAATCCCGAGACCGTCTTCCCCGCGTGGACCTTCTTTCGCGAGTTGTCCACGGCTCCGCACTTCAGGAGCTCCAGGACTCCGTCCGACCACATCTCCGTATGCACGCCGAGGCGGCGATGGCCCTTCAGGGCCGCGAGCACGGCGTCCGGGATGGCGCCGATCCCCACCTGAAGGCAGGCGCCGTCGGCGATCAGCGCGGCGATGTGCGCGCCGATCGCCTTCTCCTCGGCGGACGAGGCATGGGTTCCGGGCTCGTGAAGCGGGGCCTCAGTCTCCACCCAGTGGTCGATCTCGTCGAGGTGAACGAACCCGTCGCCGTGCACGCGCGGCATGCGGGGATTCACCTGGGCCACGAGCACCCGGGCAGCGTCCACCGCGGCCCGCGCCACATCCACGCTGGTTCCCAGGGTGCAGTACCCGTGTTCATCGGGCGGCGAAACCTGAAGGAGGGCCACGTCGATGGGCCGGCGCCCCGAGCGGAGCAGCGCCGGGATCTCCGAGAGGAAGCAGGGCAGGTAGTCCACTCGGTCGTAGTCGAGGTCTTTGCGGAGGTTCGGGCCCACGAACAGGCTCGCGGCGCGGAAGGCCGTTCCGCCGCTCTTGCCCGCCAGAGGATGAAAGCCCTCCGTGTGGAGGTGGATGAGCTCCACATCCTTCAGGCGATCGGCGCCGGACGCGAAGCCCTGGAGCAGCACGGAGGGCGTGGCTGCCCCTCCGTGCACGAAAACCCGGTTTCCCGGTTGGATGCAGGCGACGGCGTCCGCCGCACGATCGTGTCTGGGCATTCTTCTGGGAGTCTACTGGGCCACCCAGCCGCCGTCGACCACCATGGGATGCCCGGTGACGAAGGTGGCCGAGTCAGAGCAAAGCCAAAGCACGGCCGAGGCGATCTCGTCCGGGCTGCCGACGCGCCCGACGGGCTCGCCCGCCGCGAGCTGCTGAAGCGCCTGGGCCTCCCCATGCGTGAAGCGGTCGATCATCGGAGTCTGGATCACGCCCGGGCAAACCGCGTTCACGCGGATGTTTTTCTTGGCGTACTCCAGGGCCGTCGTCTTCGTGAGGCCGAGCACCCCGTGTTTGCTCGCGGTGTAAGCCGGAATTCCAGGAAATCCGATCACGCCCGCGATCGAGGAGCAGTTCACGATGGCTCCGCCCCCCTGCTTCAACATGAGCGGGATCTCGTGCTTCATGCAGAGCCAGGTGCCCTTGAGGTTGATGTCGATCACGCGGTCCCAGTTCTCTTCCGAGCAATCCGGGGTCATGCCCTGCATGCCCTCGGTACCCGCGTTGTTGAACGCGTAGTCCAGCCGTTCGAAGGCCTGAATCGTGCGCTTCATCAGCTCCTTCACGTCGGCCTCCTTCGAGACGTCACAACGCACAAAAATCGCCTTGCCTCCGGCCGACTCGATCATCCGCGCCGTTTCCACGCCGCCGGTTTCCAAGACGTCGGCCACCGCAACGGACGCTCCGCATTGGGCGAAGGCCAGGGCCGTCGCGCGGCCAATGCCCGAGGCCGCTCCAGTCACGATCGCCACTTTGCCATTCATCGGGTAATTCAGGTGTTTCATGGGTTATCCTTCCTTCCGTATGTCCCACCTTTATCGCGTGCCATCGGGGCATCAGTAATGGAATTTCGTGAGAAAGAGAGAGCCGGCGCGGCCGCATGGGACTTCCTGTCCCGACCTATGCTTGACGCTGCGCAAATTCGTCCCGGAGCGGGCCGATGAGCGGGCAGGCTCTGGGTCTGAGCGGCGAGGAGGCCGCGCGGCGGGCGAGCCGCTTCGGTCCGAACGAGATCCGCCGCGAGCGCGCACGCTCACCCCGGGTGCTTCTCGCGCAGCAGTTCGAAAGCCCGCTCGTGCTGATCCTCGTGGCCGCCTGCGCGCTTTCGGCCGCGCTCGGGGAATGGGCCGAAGCGGTGGCGATCGCGGCGATCCTCCTGCTGAATGCTCTCATCGGTTTTTTCCAGGAGTACCGGGCGGAGAACGCGATCCATGCTTTGCGGAACATGACGGCTCCGCGGGCCACCGTGGTGCGCGACGGGCGGGCTCTCGTGATCCCGGCCCGAGATATCGTCCCCGGCGATTTGTTGGCTCTGGAGCCAGGCGACGTGGTGGCCGCCGACGCGCGTCTTCGCGAGGCTTCGCGCCTGCAGCTCAATGAGGCCGTGCTCACGGGCGAAAGCCTGCCCGTTGACAAAACCGCACCCGATGACCGCGTTTTCATGGGCACGATCGTGGCTACGGGGACCGCGCGCGCCGAAGTCACCGAAACCGGCATGGCGACCGAGCTCGGCAAGATCGCGCACCTGATCACCACCGCTCAGGAGTCGCCCACGCCCCTCCAGGTGCAGCTGGCGCTCGTGGGCCGACGGCTTCTGGTGCTTTGCCTGGGCGTGGTGGGGCTGGTGCTCGTGATGGGCCTCTGGCAGGGGCGCCCCTGGATGGAGCTCTTGGTGTTCGCGGTGTCGCTGGCAGTGGCGGCGGTGCCCGAAGGGCTTCCCGCGATCGTCACGGTGGCGCTTGCCCTGGGCGTGCAGCGCATGGGCGCGCGCCGGGCGCTCGTACGCAAGCTCCCGAGCGTGGAGACACTGGGAAGCGTGACCGTGATTTGCACCGACAAGACAGGCACTCTCACCACGGGGCGTATGCGGGTGAGGGAAATCTGGGGCGCCGATCCAGGCGCGTTGATTCTGTCCGCGGCCTCCTGCTGTGATGCCGAGCTTGGTGCGGAAGGCGATGAGGGAACGGGCGATCCCACGGAGCTCGCGATCCTGCGGTTCGCGAGGGAGCGCGGGGTGTTTCGAGGCGAGATCGAACGCAGGAATCCCAGAGTTTCCACTGAGCCCTTCGACGCGGCCACGAAGCGCATGGCCGTCACGCGAGCGGACGGGCTGACTTACGTGAAAGGGGCGGCGGAGGCACTGATCGCTGCAAGCCGGATGGATGCCCAGGCGCGAGGCCTCGCGGAAGCGGCGCTGCGGGATTTCGCGGAGCGCGGGCTGCGCGTGTTGGCCGTGGCCCGCGGTCGAGGCGGCGCGGATCAGGATTTGGAGGTCCTGGGCCTTCTGGGGCTGGCGGACCCGCCGCGGCCCGAGGCGGCGCAGGCCATTGCCGATGCGCGAGGAGCCGGCATCACGCCCGTGATGATCACGGGCGACCACCCGGCGACGGCCTCGGCGATCGCGCGAGAGCTCGGGCTTCTCATCGGCGAGGAAACGCCCGAGGGACGGGTGCACGCGCGCGCCACGCCCGAGGACAAGATCCAGCTCGTGCGCGCGTGGAAAGCGCGGGGCGCCGTGGTGGCGATGACGGGCGACGGCGTGAACGACGCGCCCGCCCTGCGGGAGGCTCATATCGGGATCGCCATGGGTAAGGCGGGGACGGAGGTCACGCGGCAATCGGCGGACCTGGTGCTCGGCGACGACAACTTCGCCACCATCGTGGCCGCGGTCCGGGAGGGGCGGGGAATCTTCCAGAACATCCGGAAGGCGGCCGTGTACCTGCTCACCGGCAACTTCGCGGAGCTCCTCGTGGTGGTGGGCGCCTCGCTGCTCGGCTGGCCGCTGCCCTTCCTGGCCTCGCACCTGCTTTGGATCAATCTGGTCACGGACTCCCTTCCAGCCCTGGCGCTGATCGCCGAGCCCGTGGCATCGGATGTCATGCAGCGCCCGCCGCGGCCGCCCCAGGAGAGCCTGTTGGGCCGCGCGGAATGGAGGAGAGTGGTGGTCGTGGGCACCTTCGAGGCTGCGCTCGTCCTTGCCGTGTTCTGGCGGGCGCTCGGTGAAGAAGATTTGGAGTGGGCCCGAAGCCTGGCCTTCACCACCTTGGTTTTCAGCCAGATGTGGCGCTCCTTCGCGGCCCGCTCGTCGACCCGCGTTTTCTGGAGCGTGGGGGCCTGGAGCAACCTCTGGCTTCTGGGCGTGGTGGTCCTCACGGGTACGCTCCAGCTGGCATTGCATTACCTGCCGCCCGCGCAAGCGGTGTTCGGGCTCGGGCCTCTAGGCATCGCGGATTTGGGGTTGATCTTGGGAGTTTCCCTGATTCCCGTGACGGTGATCGAGCTATCGAAGCTCCTCGGTAAACTCAGTGTGACGGATCTCGCCGCCTAGGCTTGCCGTTCGCGCCTGCGTCACCATCGCGAGCGCCGTGAACCCGACCCGGCGAGCACGAGGAGCGCGAATCGGCGCGATCTCTCGTTTCCCGTGCGCAGGCCGTGGATCAGGAAGACGAGCGCCACGGGAAGGCCGATGATGGGAACGTGGTTCAGCAGCAGGTGCAGGTAAGCGAAGGTCATGCCCCCAAGCTTACTCAGACGATTTGGCTATCTCCAGCTCCCGGCAGGCCATCTGATGGCCGAGCTCGCAGGCGCGCGCCCGGTACAGCCCAGCCTTGGCCTCAAACCGGGCGTCCAAGTAGTAGCGCGACAGTGCGTAGCAGATCTCCTTCGAGCCCTGAGCGCACTTCTCGGTCATGGCCGTGAGGGGCGCTTTTCCGCCTTCGGCGCGCTGGATGCGCATGCCAAGCGAGGGAATCACGACGTCGTCCTTCGCGGGCTTGAGCGGTTTCGAGGCTTCCTGGGCCGGCTGGCCGGGCCGGTGGATGGTGTATTTCTTCTCCGCGCCCAGCGCCGATGAGCTGAGGGCCGAAACGACAAGGACGGTAAGCAGGAATGATCTCATGGGGAGTGCCGCTCGTGCCTCAGAAGCGAGAACCGCCCAGACCCGGCGGGGGCGAGAGGTTGCCGTCGGGATAGGATACGCCGTTCTGCGGGTACGCGAAAAGCTTCACGTTCGTGATCGCGGCGCCGTTCGTGAACGTGCAGCCATGGCTGTAGGGATCGCCCGTGCCCTGGTAGGCGCCGAAGTTGGGCGTATAAATGCAGTCCTCGTTCGATTCGCAGAGGCCGTCGTCGTTGCCGCGCCAATCGAGCAGGATCTCTGCCGCGGGCCGCAGATAGGTCGTCGTTCCGTCGATGGCCGTGACGGTGGCGTTTCCATCGAAGGGGCAGGGGCCGCCAGGCGCGAAAAGGGGAGTCTCTGCGGAGGGATCGAGCGCCTTGTTGCGGATGATGGGATCCGTCTCGAGCAGGCGCCAGTCGTAGATCACGCAGTTCATGGGGGAAACGCAGCGGGCCATGTCGTCAGAGCCGAAGGCGCGGAAGGGATTGGCCAGCAGCAGCCATGAGGTCAGCGTGTCGTAGGACTCTTCAACCGCGCCGTAGGCGGCGTCGTTGTCCGCGCCCAGCAACGGGCCGTAGAAGGTGCTGCTGCCGATCCGGGTGATCCCGTAGCGCGAGTGGTTCGAGGTCGTCGCGCCGGCCGTGCAGTCCGAAACGTAGTCGGCGTTGGAATCCGGGGCATCCGTGCAGGTGTTGTCGGTGAGCAGCAGGTTCCCGGTGATTTTCAGCGAGCCGGAGACGGTGCTGTTGATGATGTTGCCCGGATTCATCCGGGAAAACGCAGCTTCGCTCAAGGTGAGGTTGGTGCCGCCCTCGCTCGAGAACCCCCGCGAGTCGCCGTAGGTGAGCATCTGGTGGACGATCGTCCCGGTGCTGCCGGTATTCGCGATGAAATTGTTGCTGCCTGAGTTCACGCGCCCCGTGGTGAGCATCGTGAAGCGGGCGTTGGAGGCGGAGGAGGTGATGGCGTTGTTGGTGTGCGTAACCTGCACGCCCGAGAAAACGGGGCTTTGGCCGGTGACCGTGATCCCCACGGGCGCGCAGTTCGATACCCGGATGTTTTTCAGCCGATGCGAGTCGGTGCTGGTCGTGCTGTTCACCGACATGCAGGTGTTGGCCTCGGAAACGGACACCTGCTCCAGGATGGCGCCGTAGCCCTGGACGTTGATGCCCGTGGAGCTCACGCCTCGCATGTTGGCGACGCCCACGTCCGTGAGGGTGACTCCCCGGCTGGAAGCGTTGTTGTTGAGGTCGATGCCCATGCGTGCGCCCGACGGGTCCATCGCTCCGGTGTATTGGAAATGATGGATGCGGGTCTGAGGGCTGTTGCGCACCAGCAGGCCACGCGAAGGGATGTAGCCCACCGTGCCCCCGCCGTTGCCCGCGAGGTATTTTCCCTCGATCCAGAGGAATCGATTTCCGCCGGTGGCGATCAGGCAGCGGGCAGCTGCGCCCGCCGTCTCGCCAGTTGCGGGCTCGCAGTTGTCGGCAGCGGTGCCGTCGAACTCGTAGGACCCTCCGGGCAGCATCGTGAGGCTGATTCCGTCGGCGTTCAGGTTGAATCCCCCCCCGGCGACATCGGTGGCCGGAAGCACCCACACCGTGCCCAGGCCCGGCGTCGCGTCCAGCACGGTGACCGCCGAAGGCGAGGCGCCCGGATTCAGGGGCGCTACCGGGTTGGACCACCAGGTATAGGGCGCGCTTCGGTCGCGGAAAGCCACGCCACCAATGAGCGTCACGGACATGGCGCGGAATCCTCCGCGGTCCGGCCGGATGAGGTCGCCCAGGCCTCGCCCGTGGCGGAAGCCCGCGGTGAAGAAGGTCGGGACGCCCAGGACTGGCTCGCAGCGCCACACAAAGACGTCCTCGGAGTCCGTCATGGAGAGGCCCGCGCAGCTACCTTCATCCGTGACAACCTTGAGGTAGGCGCCCGAGTGGAAGCAGGCATCCCGCGTGGTTTCGTTTCCGATGCAGGCATTGCCGGGCTGGGCGTGGAGTGGCTGACCGGGATTCTCGTCGCTCTTCACGTAGGCCCCCCAGCGGCCCTGGACTGGGAAGACATGCGCCACTTCGAGCACCTCCAGGTTGATCGAGTCCGTCATGCACCCGGACTCGTTGCCCGCCACGTCCCGGAATTTCGCGGCGATCGTGTAGCTGCCACGGAAGTGGCTGCCGAGGTCCATCATGAAGAAGCCGCTCGAGCTCGGCTGCCAGGAGCCCCCCGTGGCGCAGGTGGGATCCAGGGTCACGTATCGTTCGATGCCGGCCTCGGGGCCGTCTGCCACTACGCTCACCATGCGGTCGTTCGTCTGCGCGGCGCCTGAATTGATCAGGACGGCATTGCCCGCAGGTGCAATACGGTCCAGGACCACGGTGTTGTCTGTCGAGGTGGAGGCCATGTTGCCGTTTCCGGCTGCGTCCATCACGGAGACGGCGGGAAGAATGGGAACGGCCGTGCCGTCCGTAGGCGCGACAGAAAGGGTCAGCGTGAAGGTGGTGGCGGCGCTCACCTCTACGAGGCTCCAGGTGGTGGGCGAGGAGGTGCCGTTCTGGACGAAGTCCAGGTTGGAAATCGTGGCGAGATTTATGGGCTCGCTGAACACCACGTCGAAGCTGATGGGAAGGGTGTTCGTGGAATCGGGCTGGCCGATACTCTGGTTGATCGTCACCGTGGGCGCGATGGTGTCGTAGAGCACGGAGTTGTCTGCCGAGGTGGAGGCCGAGCTGAGATTTCCTGCTGGATCCAAGACGGTACCCGCTGCGATCGAAGGAATGATCGTGCCATCCGCCGAGACCGGGGTGGCTTGGAGCGTGAAGTTCCGGGAGTCGCCCTCATTGATGATGATCCATCCGTCGACCGTGGCCGTGCCGTTGTTCGTGATGTCGGACGAAGTGAAGCTTCCGGTATTGATGGGCTCGCTGAAGGTTACCTGAAAATTCACCGCGCCGAAGTTCACCGGATCGGGCTGCCCCACGTCCTGGTCAACCGTCACGGTCGGCGCGATGTTGTCGTAGGTCACGGTGCTGTCGGCGCCGGCCGAGGAGGCGGTGCTCAGGTTCCCGGCCAGATCCGTGACCGCGTTCGCGAGGAGCACGGGGATCAGAGTGCCGTTCGCGCCCGAGACGGCCGTGGCTCGGACAGTGAACACTGAGGGCGAAACCAGGTTGATCGACCAGGTAACGCCCGTCGCCGTTCCCGTCTGGACGATGTCGGAACTGGCGAAGGTGCCCGCGTTGATCGCCTCGCTGAAAGTCACCGTGAACTGAATGGGCAGTGCGTTCGTGGGGTCGGCGGTCTGCGCGGCCGCCTGCTCGATCATGACGCTGGGGGGCGTGGTGTCGTAGGTGACGGTGTTGTCCGTGGCGGTGTAGGGCGCATTTCCGTTGCCGGCGGGGTCCTGAACGGTGCCGCTGTTGAGGTAGGGCATCAGACTGCCGTTGCCGCCGACGGCCGTGGCGCTCAGGGTATAGGTCTGGTTGTCCGACGTGCTGAGCGACCAGATCACCGTGGGAGCCGATCCCGAGTTCCCGATATCAGCGGTGGTGAAGGTGGCGGGGTTGATCGGTTCGCTGAACACCACGGTGAAGTTCACGGGCGTAGCGTTCACCGGGTCAGCCTGTCCGCCCGCCTGGTTGATGGTGACGGAGGGCTGCACGTTGTCCCAGGTCACGGACCCGTCCACCGGCGAGCTGGAGGCCGTATTGAGGTTTCCGGCCACATCGGTGATCTGGTTCACGGGAAGCGAGGGGATCACCGTGCCCGGCGACCCGACTGAGGTGGCGGAAAGGAGGAAATCCTGGTCGTTGCCCTGGTTGGTGATGGTCCAGCCCACGCTCGTGGCCGTGCCGGTCTGCACGATCATACCCGGCGTGAGTGATGGCGCGTTGATGGGCTCCGAGAAGTGGAGATCGAACTCGATCGGGAGGGTGTTGTCAGGGTCGAGCTGGGTTCCGCGCTGCTGGATCGTCGCAGAGGGGGCGATGGAGTCGATCGTGAAGGGCGCGGGGCTCGTCACGGCGCTCGAGTTTCCGGCGGCGTCAACCAGGATCACACGAACCTGGTAGCTGGCGCCGTTGAGCATCGGCACGGTCCAGGAGTAGATTCCGGTGTCGTCAGTGGCAGGCGTGATCGTGTTCCAGAGCACTCCGTTGTAGCGCTCGATCGTGATCGAGTCATCGAACCGCGGGTTGCTGTCGGAGCTTGTCCAGGAGATCGAAGCGATCTGCCCGCCGCGCAGCAGTTCGCCGCCGACGAGGGTCGTGAGGTTCAGGCCCGGAGAGGCGGTGTCTTTCGTGAGGCCCAGGAGCTGCCCGGTGGCGGGATCCTCGTCCATCCAGTGGGCCTGCAGCACCACCACTCCTTCCGCCAGCACGGAGTAGTCGTGAGTCACGCTCCAGACGGCGCCGGTGCAGGTCGTGCTCTGGTTGGCCAGGGCGCCGGCGGGCACGGTCTCCACCCCGATTTCGCGGCCTTCGTCGCCGCAGGCCCCGCCCACGGTGAAAGCGTTCACCGTTGCCGCGTTCACGAATGCGGCGCTCGTGATGCCTTGAAAGGAAAAAGTGCCCGGCTGGACCGGAATAAGCCCCGCGCCTGAACCCGTGACGTTGAACTCCGTGAGGTCCGTGTTGAGACAGCCCGAAAGCGCGAGCGAGAGCCCTAAGGACCCCGCGGCCTTGATCAGGGCGGACTGGGTGGTTCGACGATTCGCCATAGTCTCCAACAACGTGCTTCTAGGTCCGGCGAAGGCTATAGATGACTCTATTAGTATCCTCCTGGACCGGGGTGGGGGTAAGGTCGGGGGGTAGCGCTGTAATAACAAGCGGCTAAATTAATTAAGTAGAATCAGAGCCTGTACCCGACACCCAGATCCAGGATCACAAACGCGGTGCTGAGGGAGCTCTGGGCGTCGGGGGCGGTAGCGGCGGCCCAACGGTAGTCCTCGGTCAGGAGGCGGAGGCGCCCTTCGGCGAAGAACTTCTTGGAGAGGTTCAGAGACAGGCCGAAGCCGAGCTCGATGCCGAGCGAGTCCGTCAGCGCGTTCGGGAGGTCGTCGGATTCGCCGCCCGTGTCCAACCGGAGCATGAGGATCGTGCTGAGGAAGAGGGTGTCGCTCGCGCGGTAAGTGCCCATCCCTCCCAGTCCGTACCCCTGCCGGACGACTCTGGTGCGGACGGCTTCTGTGCTGCCCTGAACGATGAATATGCCGGCTTCGCCCAGAGCCAGGTGCGCGAAACCACCGAAGCGCCAGCGCCCGAACTCGCGTCCGTAAAACACGCGGCCATAGAGCCGGGGGAGGTTGAACTGAGTTCCGAGCACGGTCTGGCTCAGCGACTCGAAGCTCAAGGCCCCCGACCAGGTCCAGCGCTGGTGGGTGGATTTCGGCCCCCGCCAGCGGAGTTCGGCGCCCAGCATGCCCACGACCGCAGCGCCCGAGGCGTTGACGTTCGAATCCACGTCGTTGGCGGTGTAGGCCACGATGGACTGCGCGCCTCTGAAAATCGCTGACCACTCAGCCTTTCGAACCGCCTTCGGGTCCTCGATGAACGCGGCTTCGGTGGGGGCGACGCTTCCGTCCGCCTGGCGCTCCACGTACTCCACGACCTTTTCCACGGCGGGGCCCGGGATCGCCGACGCGTTCACCTGGAAAACCGAGCGTTCTCCCCACTGCGTGCCGGAGGGAGTCTCGTGGCCCACGCGCCACCGATAGACGCCGGGGCCGGGCGGTTTCCATTCAAGCTCGTCCTTCGGGGTCTTCCAGACGCTCGTCGCACCCTGCGCGTCCGTAACCTCGACGTGATGCGTAGTGCCCTTGAGGCCCGGCGTCCAGTTCAGCGTCAGAGTCCCATCCTTGAGCTCCTCCTTCACCACCGCGCGAGCAGCGGGCGAAAGGGCTTGGGGCGGCGCTGGGTTGACGATGAATCCCTGTACGTCGGTCCAGGGGCCTGGAGCGTCATCCTCGCCAATGCCGCGCACGCGGAAGTAGTAGGTGCCCAGAGGAAGCGTGAGCCTCACGGAGTTGCCGGGATAGGTCTTGCGGAGCAGTTTGGGCTCCATCTCCGGGGCGCTCGCGACCTCGAGCTCGTACTCTTTGGCTCCGTCCACGCTGCGCCACTCGATCGTGGCCTTGCGCTTGGGAGCCTCGGCGCCCGCCACGGTAGCGATCAGTAGGAGGACCCAGAATCGGAGCATTGCTCCAAGTATAGGGGAAAACTGCGAATCCGGGTACTCGGCCCCGGACTCGGCACGGTCTTCAGGTCAGGAACGGCAGCTCGCCCAGGTAGTCGTTCTTGCCGACTTCCACGCCGTTGCTGCGGAGGATCGAGTAGGCGGTCATGACATGGAAGTACAGGTTCGGAAGGACGTACTGGATCGCGTACTCCCTCCCCAAGAGGTACTTCGTGCCCCAGCGGGGCGTGGTGATCTTGCGGGCCTCGGCTCCCTTGAAGTCCTCGGGAGCGATCGTCTCCAGGTAAGCGCGCGTATCGGCGATCCTGCGCTTCAGGTCAGCGAGCGTTTTTTCCGTGTCCGGGTGCGCGGGTGGCACTTTCCCGGTGAGCCTCGCGGCGCCGAGCTTCGCCGTGTCGCAGGCGATCTGCACCTGACGGATCAGGTGGAACTGATCCGGAGCGAGGCGCGTGTTCAGGAGCACCTCCACGTCGAACTTCCTGGATTCGGCGAAGGCCGCGGCCTTGTCGAGCAGGGCGCTCAGCTGCGCGAGGGATTTCCGAGTCTGAGGGATCAGAAGTTCGTACATCATGGAGTGAGGGAATAGCACGGGCTAGGACGGCCCCTCAAGCGTCGATAATCCCCCGGTGAGTCCCGGCGCCTCCTGCGAGGGCGCGGCTCCACTGAGCCTGGGGCCCTGAGCGATGGCGCGGAACGTGCGCAGAAGCCCGAAAAATCCTCCGAGGATCGCCGCGGCGGAAATCACGCCTCCCCAGGTCGCACCCATGATTCCGTGGGCCATGGTGTCCGCGCTGCCCTGGTACAGGCCGCGGAACGGGGTGCGGACCCCCATGCACTTCATGCGGTAACGCTCGGGGCGGGCGGCAACACCGTAGATCACCCCGTGCGGGTGCGCGGCGAAATGCTCCGTCGTCACGGGCGTGGACACCTCCACGGCCTGGATCAGGTCGCGGTATCCGGGATGCCGCTCCTCGACGAACGCGATAAGCGAGTCGGCGATGCGCTTCTTGAGGGTCTCGTAGTCCTCGCCGCGCCTTTTCCAGGCACCGTCGCGCCACTTCTCGAAGGCCTCGTAGGGCACAAAGGTGATGATCTCGCCCGTGTGCCGGGTGGCGGCTGGGTCCTTGATCGAGGGGAAGGTGACGTAGGCGAAGTGCGGCTTGCCCTCGAGGACGTCGCCCTGGCGCGCGTAGATCTCGTCGTGATCGTAACCGTCGTAGATCCAGTGGTTCTCGCCCTGGAAACCGAGCTTCCGAGGGTCGTCCTTGAAGCTGATGAACAGGTTCACGTGCGCCGGGCCCCGTGCGATGGTGCTGAGCTCCTGGCGCGCGGGCTCGGCCTCGGGCCGCGACGAGAGCAGGCGGCGGTAGGTGATCTCCGCTCCGACGTTGGAAACGATCTGGTTCGCGTAGAACCGCCGCTCCACCTCTTCCTTGCCGACCTTCTCCATCACGCGCACGCCCACGGCGCGGTTGCCCTCGATCAGGATCTCCTCCGCGCGGCACTTCAGCCGCACCTCGCCGCCCGCCGCCTTCACGATGCGAGTCACGGAATCGGCAATGCCCGCCGCTCCGCCGACCGGGTAGTAGCCGCCCTGGAAGTAGTGGGCCACCACCATGGCCTGGATCACGAGCGCGCTCTGATCGGGCGGCAGGCCCTGGTCGCCCCACTGCGAGAGCAGAAGCGCCCTGAGCTTCGGGTTCTTGAACTTGGCGTTGTAGTACTCGGAAGTCTTGCGGAAGGCCTGGCGCGCGCCGACGCCGCCCAAGAGCTTAGCGAGGATCCGAACGGGCGTGGCCAGCGCGGAGGGCAGCAGGTTGGCTGCGATCATCTGGGCCACCGGCCACTGCACGGCCGCGCTGATCTCCTCGAAGTACGTGCGGAGCGCCGCCTCCTCCTCGGGGAACTGCTCGATCAGGTCGGCCAGGTAGCGGCGCTTTCCCGAGCGCACGCCGAAGTCGAGCCCCGGGTAGACAAAACGCTCGAAGGGGTCGTTCATCTTCTTCCAACTCACCCCGCCCCCGGTGACGAAGTCCATGAGCTTGCGTCCCGGCGCGCCGTCCTTCATCTCGCCGATGTAGTGGATCCCCACATCCCAGTGGAATCCGCCCGGCCTGCGGAAGGTGTGCGTGTAACCCCCGGCCTTGAAGTGCTGCTCGAGAATGAGCACGCGTTTGCTTGCGAGCTGGCTGAGCAGGCTGGCGCAGGTAAGCCCTCCCATGCCCGAGCCGATGATGATCACGTCGTAGGTGTTTTCCGCGGTTTTCGTCATGATTTCCCCTTGAGGCCCATGAGAATCACACAGGTGCGCCTTGATGAGAATCCCATTCTCTTCAATGGGGCTGCATCGAGGCCCGGGACCGTGTAAGATTACCGCACCGATGGAAACCGCCCCGAAATGCCCCGAATGCAGCGCTGAATTCACCTATGCCGACGGCAGCCTCTGGGTCTGCCCTTCGTGCGCGCACGAGTGGAGCATGCACGCGCCCACCCCGTTGGCCTCCGACGAGGAAGAGAGCCCATCGGGTGAACCCTCCGTACGCGACGCCCACGGCAATCCGCTCGCCAGCGGCGACTCCGTGACCGTGATCAAGGACCTCAAGGTCAAGGGCGCCTCCTCGGTGGTGAAGGCCGGCACCAAGGTCCGCAACATTCGCATCGTGGACAGCAGCGATGGCCACAACATCGCCTGCAAGATCGACGGAATCGGCGCCATGAACCTGAAGTCCGAGTTCGTGAAGAAGGCCTGACCTCGGCCCGCCGCCCCCCGCTTGCCCCATGTGCGAGGTGCTTTGTCTCATCGGCTCATTGCGGCATCGCCTGAAGTCCCCGGAGCGGGCATCTGAGCTTGGCATCGGGCCTGCACTTCTGGAAGTTCGGAGGCAACACCATGAACGGAACTCTTGAACGGTTCATCCACGGAGGAATGCTGGTACTGAGCGAGGAGACCCCTGCCAAAGAGGCTGCGCGGGCCATGGTGGAGCGGCGCGTAGGAAGCGTCGTCGTCTGCAACGAACAGGGGCAGATCAGCGGCGTTCTCACCGACCGCGACCTCTCCAGCCAGGTGCTCGCCTTTGGCTATCCTCCCGACACCCCCGTGGGTGAGCTCATGGCGCTTGAACCCATCACCATCACCGAGACCGACACGGTCGACACGGCGGTGCGCCTGATGGAAGAGAACGGCATTCGCCGCGTGCCCGTGGTGCGGCGCCTGGAGTCCGGCAAGGAGCGCTGCATCGGCATGGTGACGCTCGATGATCTCCTGGCGGAAGGGGCTCTGACCACCGAGCGGATCGCGGGCATCGTTTCGCATCAGGTGCTCAAGGTGAGCCGTCGGCATCTGCGGCGCGACGCGCGCAGAGAAGCGCGCCGCGAGAATACGCTCCATCGCTTCTACAAGACGATGATCTCTCACATGCGCATTCCCGCCGAGGGGAGCGAGGCCGCCGTATTGTTCCTGCTCACGGCGCTCGTGCAGCGACTTCCTCCCACCGGGGCGGCGCATCTGATCTCGCAGCTTCCTGGAAACCTTCAGGAGGACCTGCTGAACCTGCGCGCCGGCCCGGACCGCGCCATCACCACGCAGTCGTTGCTTGCCGAGCTCACCGTTCGATACGGGCTCACCCAGAAGCAGGCCAATCAGGCGCTCGACGGATTCTGGGACGGACTCGAAGAGTTCACGGCGCCGAGCCGGGAGGTCGGTCAGGTGCTCGCGCATCTTCCTGAGCGGGCAAGGATCGCTTGGTAAGGAGAAAATGTGGCGAAAGTTCTCGTGGTCTTTGGAACCACCGACGGGCACACGGGCAAGATCGCCGAGCGCATGGCAGCCACCGCCCGCGCGAGGGGCGACACCGTGGACCTCGTCCGCGCGAAGTGGGTTCGGCCGGAACAGCGTCCTGCGGATTATGATCTCGTCGTGGTCGCGGCCTCGATTCATGCCCAGGGCTACCAGAGGGCTGTGAAGAGTTGGGTGCGCAAACACGCCGAGGCGTTGAGCCGGAGGCCCAGTGCCTTCGTGTCGGTGTGCCTGGGGGTGCTCGAAAAGAAGCCCGAAACCGACCGGGCGCTCGCTGGGATCCGCGAGCGGTTCTTCAGCGAGACCGGTTGGCGGCCCGGCTCCGTACACATGGCGGCGGGCGCCTTGCTCTACACCCGCTACTCGTTTCTCAAGAAGTGGGTGATGAAACGCATCGCCCGCAAGGCCGGCGGTGGCACGGATACCCGGCGGGACTACGAGTATACGGATTGGGCAGCACTCGAAGCTTTTACGCGAAAGCTGTCCGAATCCCTCTCACCCCTTGCGGAAGATCCCCGAATTTCGCGACGCGAAGCGCTCTGAGGTTGACTGATTTGGTTTCACTCTGTAACCGCCAAGGATGCAATTTCCCAACGCCCAGCTTCGGTGTCTCGCGGGTCTCACTCTGGTTGCCCTGGTTACCGCCTGTAACGGAGCCGAGGGCAACGGGGGGGGAGGGACACCCGACCCGGCAGCGCCCAGTTCACCGCCGGCTCAGGGTCTGCCCGGGCCCGCGGGCCCCGCTTCCACGGACAGCAAGATTCAGTCGGCCTTGAGCGAGGGCAAGATCACTCCGGAAGAGGGCTGGCGCTACCGCCTGGCCGCGCGCTTCAATCCGGCCGCGCTTCCCGAGGAGTACCGGCCCGACGCGAACAGCCCCCAGGACGAGCTCGGCTCTCAGTCGGGAGGGGATCGTTTCCTCAACACGCTCATCGGCGCATTGCCCACGCTCTCGAACGCGGCCCAGAAGGAGTTCGTGGGCTACCTGATCCCCCCGAGCTACGTGGGCTCAGCGCACGGCATGGGGCGCAGTCTCCCGAAGGCCGCAGCCCAGAAAGAAGAGAGGGATGAGATCATCCCCACGCCGATCCCCCAGGAGGGCTGGACACACACGGAGACCACCGAGCTCAAGATCTGGTGGCAGGCGGATCACCCGGATGACGAGTTTGTCGCGCGCCGGCTGATCGGCGTGTTCCCCACGATCAAGAACAAGCTCGACGCCCTCATGGGCAAGACGATGATCTCAGACGCAGGCGTGCACCGGTTCCGCGCGCCCGACGGCACGCACATGGCTTGGGGCGACGGCGGCAACGGCAAGCTCGACATCTACGTGGGCCACATCCAGGGAGCGACGCAGGCCCTGACGGTTCCCTACCTTCCGGGCTGCAGCGAAGTGGCCTCGTTCATGCTCTTCGACCGCACCCAGGGCTCTACGATCCGAAAGGCCGAAGCTGGGCTCGCGCACGAGTACATGCACGTGCTCCAGAACACCTTCACGCGGGGGCATGCCTGCGACTCCTACAACCGAGTCGACGAAGGCACGGCCAACTTCGCGATCCAGTATGTCTTCCCGCAAAACGACTATGAGAAGGAGTACGACACCTTCTTCAAGGGCCCCCACACATCGTTGGCGAGCTACGACTATCATACCTGGCCTTTCTACCTCTTCATGGAGCGCACCCTGGGTTCGAGCAGCATCCGCGACATCTTCGAGAACAACGCTCTGCTCGACGGCATCGAGTCCGTGAACCAGGCCCTTCCGGGCGGGTTCGCGAAGCAGTTCCCGCTCTACACGATCCGCGAGTGGAACCAGACCGAAGTCGAAGACGACTTCCGCGACTGGGACGGCCTGGACTGGAAGCCGCAGAAGATGTGGGAGGTCAACGTGCCCACCGAGCGCATCTCCGTGCAGGCCGACGCGCGCGGCGTGTTCAAACGCGAAGAGGAGATGGGCGGACAGAAGGCGCTCGAGCCTCTCTCGCGCCGCTATTTCCACTTCGTTTTCGACGACCCCACGATCCGATCCGTGGATGTGGCGGCGGTGCCGGGCTACGACCCCACCGGGAAGCTGCGTCTCAAGGTGCTGATCAAACGCGTGGGCCGCGAGTTCGAAGCCGAGGACTGGTCCGAGAAGGAAGAGGCCACGGAGTTCTGCCGCGACGTGCAGGACGAGAAGATCGAAGAGATGGTGCTGATCTTCTCGAACGTCGCTTTCCCCGAGCAGGGCGGCTCGGGGGCCCCGAAGGTGCAAACGGGCTTTGAGCTCTCGGCCACCCGATTCGGCTGCAAGACTTGGCGGGGCGAGTTTCGCTCCACTTGGGAGTACTCCGGCCCCTCGGGCCAGGACAGCATGAGCACCTCGGCCGAGGTCACCTTCGAGCGCGAGGGCGTGAACGCCACGGGCAACTTCGTGGGGCGCTTCAAGGCCTCCGAGGGCAGCGGGAACTTCGTGTACTCGGGCAGGCGCAAGAGCGGTGACGGCTGGTGCTCGGGCAACACCTCCGGCGTCTTCACGGTGGTCTCTGACCGCTCGAACACCATTGGCATGTACCCCCACCAGGTGGGCACCCCCAACGAAGGGAAGTACTTGGGCGGAGTGGGCGTGCTTTCGCCGGAGTTCTTTCTGGTGACCTACCACTGCGGCGGTAACAAGCCGCCGATCCAGGGCGCCGTGGTGCCCAACGTCTGGTCCACCGGCGCGGGATTCCGTCGGGCCAATCCTGATGGCACGCTCAGCGGCACATCGAGCGTGCCTGGAGTGGGATTCAACTACGAGTGGATGATCCGGCCCGTGGACTAGGGCTCGCACGCTCCCGTTTCGCGGACTTCCTTGCGCAGACCCTTGAAACGCATGAGGACCTCGGGTGCGCGGAGGGCCAGGCCAGAAAGCGCGCCGTACTTGAGCACGCGCCCCACGAAGATGAACAGGGCGATCTTCGAGAGCGGGATCTCCGCCAGGGCCGCGATCGCGATTGCCGGGTGCTGGAAGATGGGAAGGGCGGCTACGGCAAGGAGCGCCCAAAGCCCGAATTCGTCGATCCAGCGCGTGCTGAGCTTCCAGAAGGGGTCGGCGTGGATCCCGGGGAGCAGCCACTCCAGGAAGGGCGTTCCGTAGATCTGGATCGTCGCGGCCAGCAGAAGGGCGCCGAGCACGGAGCCCAGCGTGAGCCAGGCGAAGAAGGCCGGCCAGCGCCGGGGCGCCGCGAGCACCGCGGTGATCAGGAGCCCGTCGGTGGGCACGACCACCACGAAGTGATCCGCCGCCGCGAGCAACCCGAGGAGAGGCGGGTACCAGGGCCGTTGGATGTAGCCCTGCAGCGCGCGAATCAATCTTTGGAGCGTCTTCCATCCCATGGCCGTTGCGACCATGATAGCGGCGGGACCGAACCGCCGCAAATCGCTCTCCTTGGGGCTCTCTTAGAGCTCGAGCATCGAGATCGCCGTGGCGTGGCCGTCGGCCGCCGCCGCGAGCAGCTCTCCGCGCGCCGTGAACTCGGCGGCAAGGGCGGACGTGAGCGGAGCCCCATCGCGGGTGTTGCAGAAGTTTGGGTCGATCACGGCGCGTTGAACCACGGCTGCGATCTCCTCGAAGAAGGCGTCGAGGTAGGCCCCATGCGCGTGGGTGAGGCGTAGGCGAGCCGCGTCCGACAGGCGATACAGATTGAGGAAAGCCACGGCTGGGGAGTCGGCCTGGGAAAGCGCGCTCTCGATCGCCGCCGCGTTCGCCGCACCGATCGCGGAGAGCGTCGCGCTGTGCATCTCGCGCAGAGGGAGCGCTCCGCC
>JADZFF010000098.1 GCA_020850015.1 Bdellovibrionales bacterium
GAAACCCAATCCTGCGCATTCAGGTCCGTAAGGTGGGCCACCACGGCTTCCACCTCGATTTCCGAGTTCAAAGCCAACAATCTCTCTCGAGCCGCTTCGGCCTTGGGTTTTCCAGCGTCCGCCTCGAAGTACATCACCTGCCGCTGAAGATTCGTAAGTTCCACGCGATCCGGGTCGATCACGCCGATCCGCCCCACTCCCGCGGCCGCGAGGTACAGGAGGGCCGGACTTCCGAGACCGCCCGCGCCCACCACGCCCACGCTTCCCGCGCGAAGTCGCCTCTGCCCCTCAGTGCCTAGCTCCGCGAGCAGGCTCTGGCGGGAGTAACGATCCGGTTTCATCTCTTCGCTCCATTGAGGTTCTTTCGAATGGAAAATAGATCCAGTTCCACCTCGACCCCGTCCGATAGAGTGATCGCGAGTTCGTCGCGCCTCGCTCCGGACTCAGCCGCCCCGATGAGCGCCTTCAGGTCGGATTCCGGAACGTGGAAAAACTCCCCCGGTGGAGTCTGGCCGCACGAGACACTGAGGCCCACTCGGGTGCGGGCCGGATGCGGCCACGGAAAGCTCTCCACGAGCTCGCCCCTCTCAAGCAGAGACTTCGCCTCTTCAAGAGTGATGCGAATTCGAGTGCGATCGGGGTCTACTCTAAGATTCATGGAACCTCTTTCCGCCCGGGACGGTCCGCCAGTCCTGCGGAGTGTTTGCGTTGAGCAGCTGAGCGCGCTCTCCGGCTCCCAAGGGAAGCTCCACCCCCTGAAGGTCGCGGAACCAGAGGGAGATGGAGCGAAAGCTCGGTTCAGCTGAGGCGATCCTCCCGTCCAGCAGAGCCCTGGCTTGGTCGGAGGCGAGGAATGCCAGTGGCAGCTCCTGGCCTTCGAACCGAGCGGCTTTGACCTCGGCGGGAAACTCCATGAGCCGGCGAAGCATTCCGGCCTCAATCAGCGGAAGGTCCACGGGTACCACCAAGCAGTGAGTTGCTCTGCCGAGGATCTCAACCGAGTTCACGATCGAGCCGATGCCTCCGAGAGGTCCGAGGCCCGGGTTTTGATCCGGAATGCATCTTCTGCCGGGGACGTCGCCGAGCAGAACAACGCGCGATGTAGGGACATCGAGCGCGGAGGCCACGACCCTGGCCACACGGTCGATCAGCGCCTCGCCGTCACACCAGAGAAACCGCTTGTCTCGTCCCATGCGGGTGGAACGCCCCCCCGCAAGCACGGCCCCCAGCCACCTTGTCTCAAACTCGCTCATGTTGGTGTCCCTGGCAAAGCGCGTGCCCCTTGAGCCACTCGGTCTCGCCCCCTTCGTAGTGCTCTTTCTTCCAGATGGGCGCGCGCTTCTTGAGCTCCTCGATCACATAGCGCGACGCCTGGTAGGATTCTTCGCGGTGGCGGGAGCTTACGCCGATAGCCACGCTCAGCTCGCCCACGCCCAGCCGCCCCGTGCGGTGAAGCACTCGAAATCGTAGGTCTTCCCCCCAGCGGCCCGCCGCTTCGCCACAAATGTCCCGCAACGTGGCCTCAGCAAGCGGCGCGAAGGCGTCGTAGCTTACGGCGAGCACACGCTTGCCGTGGTTGGTTTCCCTCACGGCACCGAAGAACAGGTTCTGCGCGCCGTGCCCCGGGGCTCCAAGGCCAGAAACGAACCTCGCGAGGTCGATAGGCGCTTCACTCACCCGACAGACCACCTGCTCCATCGGCTCATCCCCCACACACCGGCGGCAGAATCGCCAGACGGCAAGATGCTTCGATTCGGTCGTTGGGCTCCAAGAGCCTGGTGTCGTTCGCGAACGCGCTGTCGCCCAGGAGCCGCTCGAAGCTGAAGCCCGGAGCGAGCTCGCCAAGACGCTCTGCAAAGGCCCTCCGCAGCTCCGCTACTGTCACCGGGCCGGAGAGGCTGATGTCCACCTCGCGCTCTGTCCACCCACAGTTCCTAAACGCGCCATACAACTCCACCTTCACCTGAATCACGACCAGAACCCTCCTTCAAACGAGTTTCCCAGGGGCAGCACGTCAACAGCTTCTCCTGACCGAAACTTCACCCCATTTTCGGGCAGCACCACCCAAGCATTGCAGTCTAGAAGCGCGCTGACGACGTAAGAGCCTTGAGCACGATGTACCTCCACGGCGAGCTCGCCCCTGGGCGAGACCGTCAGCTTCGCCTTCAGGAAGCACCTCAGGCCCTCGGGCTTGCTGCAATCCGCGGAGAGCTTTGCCCGGACCGGGAGCTCCCGGTTCAATCCGAGTTTTCTCCGAAAATAGGGTTCCAGGAAGAACCGCAGGGCCACGAAGGTCGATACCGGGTTTCCGGGAGCGCCGAGCAGCACGGGCCCCTCACCGCCCCCCAGGCGCGCGAAGCAAACGGGTTTTCCAGGGCGAATGGCGGCCTTGTGGAAGTAGACTCTCGCGCCCATCTCCCGAAGCACGGGCATCACGAAATCGAATCGACCCATGCTCACAGCCCCGGTGCTCACCACTACGTCCGCCCCGTCTTCGCAGGCTCTCTCAAGCTTCTCCCGGTAGAGCTGCGGATCGTCCTCTACGATTCCCATGTCGAGCACCTCGGCGCCCCAGGCGCGAAGAGCGGCACGCAGCAGCGCCCCCGATGAGTTGCGGATCTTGCCCGGAGGGAGCTGGCGCGTGTCGGCGGGCACCACCTCGGAACCGGTGGCAACGAGCGCCACCTTCAGGCGGCGCCGAACCTCCACCCGCTCAACACCCAGGCTGGCAAGGGCCATCAGGTGCTCGGGGCCAAGTTTGGCGCTTTCGCCCATCACCCGCGCCCCACGATCGAAGTCCGTACCCAGCAGCCTGACGTTTTCTCCCGGGAGCACAGGCCTCCTGAGCTCGATCAAGCACGCGGTGCCC
>JADZFF010000099.1 GCA_020850015.1 Bdellovibrionales bacterium
ACCACGTCGTGCTCGAAAAGCGAGGAAAGGCTCCGAAACCCGAGGCTTCCCGGCACCAGGAGCAGGAGCCCCGGGAGCAGCGTCACCGACGCGGGCCTGCGGAACACGCGGGCGAACAGGTTGCTGGCCGCGCCCACGGCCCAACCTCCGACAAAAACCCCCACGCGCGGCCCGAGCCAGTCGATCCCGACGGCGGCCGACAGGTAGGCGAGCACTCCCGCCGAAGCGATCCAGCCCGCGTCCCGGGGCCGCGCCCGGTAGAGCACGACGGAGGTCAGCGCGGCCACGGCGAGCGCTATTGGGATCCACTGCGCCCCGATGGGCGCGGAGGCCACGATCCAAGGCCTCGCCCCCAGGACCTCCGCCGCGCGGGTACCCAGGGCCGCGCCGAAGATCAGCTTCAAGAGAGTCGTGGCGGCATGCATGAGGCGCGCGGTCCCGGAGACCAGGTTGTTCGTAGCAAGCTCGGTCATCGCGGTGGTGAGGGTGAGCCCGGGCAGCAAGGAGATCAGGCCGGCCAGAACGACCGTGGGCACGGAGACGCGCGGAAGGAGTAGGGCGGCGCCCGACACGAGCAGCGTGGCCATGAAGGCCGCGAACGCCTCCTGGAGCCGCGCCATTCGCTCGAACCGCTGGGAGGCCACTCCAATGGCGCCCACCATGAGACCCACGGCGAGCGAGAGCACCAGGTCGGAGAACCCGGCCTGGAAAAATACGGCGATCGCGGCGGAAGAGAGCCCGTGGCAGGCCACGATGATCGCGTTGCCATACCTGGGCTCGGAGTCCAGGATCCTGCGGATGCCTTGGGAGCCTTCCTGCGGCGTGAGCGTGCCCGCCACCACGGCGTCGCCCAGCTCGTCGAGCTCGCAGAGCTTCTCGATGCAAGTGGTGCCGGGCTGAACGCGGAGCAGCCTGAAATGGCGCCCCTCCGGGCCCCGGAGATCCGCCTGGATCGAGGTGGGTACGGAGAAGAACTGGCCTTCGAACCCCAGGCTTCTGCTGACGTGGGTCAGCGCCTCCTCGAAGCGGTGCGCGGGCATCCCCATTTCGTGGAGGGCCCGCCCGAAGTCCATGATGAAGTCCACGCGGCTCTCCGCGGTAACGCCGCCCATTCGCGCCCTCAGAGCTCCCCGTCCAGGGCCCGCCGGAGCTCGGTGGCGAGGGACTTCGTCGCGCCGAGGTCCAGCAGCGGCACTCGGAGCTCAACGCGGTAACGGACCGTCTTCGCAGCCGGATCCAGGTGGAACTCGAGATCCGTCCAGAGGCCGAGCAGCGGGCTGCGGGCCTTGGCGCGCACGTACGACTCTCCGGACCCTTCGAGCGCCCGGTTCATGAGCACCTGCGTGCGCGGCCGTTACATGAGGGGCTCCACGATCCGAGCCGCGGCCTGCCCGGGATCGCGACCGAGCGGCACCGCGCCGCTCTCGCAGGCGCTTCGGCCCTCGCAGGACTCAAGCTCGCCCCCGCGCACGCCCAGCGGAGGGTCCTGGCGCGCGCAGGCTCCAAGCGCGCAGGCGGCGATCAGACCCGCGCAGGCGGCGATCAGACCCGCGCAGGCGGCGAGCGGGCTCAGAGATCGGCCGAACCCGGTCATTTCGTCTTCTCCCACTTCTTCAGCAGATCCATGAGCTGTTGGCGGCTCTCGGTGGATTCCAGGCGGTCGGGCGCTGGCTCGGGCTGGCTGAGCCCGTTGTGGACGACCTTGATCGCCTCCTTCCGGTCGTCGAAGGCGTCGTCCAGGAGCTCCGCGAGGAAAAGGTAGTTCAAGGGCTCATCAGGCGCCGCGGCGATCGCGCGCTCGAAGTGCTCCTTCGCCTCGTCGTCGTTCCCTCCGAGGATTCCCGGGAGCTTCTGCTCGATCAACCCGAGGAGCCGGTGGGCGCCTCCGTGGGCGTAGCCCGGCGCGGCCTCGAGGCTGGCTTTCAGGTGCTTCTCGATCACGTTGATGGCGAAGAGCATCTTGAACACGCCCACCGCGTCGCCGTAGAGGGCGAGCGTGATCGCGCCCCAGAAGTGGCAGGGGCCGCAGGTCGGGCTGCGCTTGGCGGCGGCCAGGCCGACGGTCTGCCCCTCTTCATAGAGCGCCTTCTTCTTGTCCGGATCCTTCTCGATCCGAAGTCCTACGAAGTAACAGGCCATGGCCACTCGCCAGGCGGCCTCGGAGTCCTCGGGCGTCTCCTTCAGGCGTTCCCGATAGAAGGCCAGCGCGCCCAGGGCGGACTCGTCGCGCGCCCTGCCCTTGAAGAGCGCGTCGCCGGCCGCGAAGCGGTCTTCAACGGCGTGCGAGGCGGGGGAAAGGGCGGCCGCGAGAAGCAGGGCACCGGTGGCGATCAGGCGCATGTGCCCAAGGATACGTCAAAACCTCGGGAAAAGGATCAAGCATCCTTGAGAGATGCGAGCACCTCGGCGACGTTGCCGAAGAGCTCCTCGCGCCGGACCACGCCCTGGTCCATCAGCTGGTTCGCCAGGTCGGGATGCAGGCCGCAGATGCGGACCATCTTCGGCTTTTCGCGGAGCATCTTCTGCGCCTGTACGAGCGAGCGGAAGAGCTTTCGGTCGACCTCGGGCGCCACGTCGCGGAAATTGAGGATCACCCAGGCCGCGTTGCGGCCGATCACCTCCTTCACGCACCTCTCCAGGACGGGCTCGTTGTCGCGCACGAGATACCCGACGAGCGAAACGATCTGAACGGGGCCCTGCTCCGCGATGAAAAATCGTAGCTCCAGGCCCGCATCTGGTTTTCGAGTCACGAACTTCCCTCCGATCTGCCGGGGCCGGCTGAGGCCCAGGGCCGGGGGAGGGGAAGCAACTGGATCACCCACGTACCGCTTCTCCACCCGGACTTCCCCAGATGTTAACAAAACTTGACGCAATGCGGTGTGAAGATTGGGCGAAGTCTAAACAAGTGAAAAAAGGCATGTGGGGACATGGAGTTGTGCTGCTATGCTGCTCTCCATGTTGAGGGTTCAGCGCAACCGGATTGCTGTACTCGCTCCCGTGATTCTCACCTTGGTTTCGGGAATCGGAGGCTGTTCCGCCCTCCAGCGGAGGCAAGATGCGGGACCGATCGCCCCCCAGGCGGGATTCTGCAGGGTCGCCGTCGAAGCGATCGAGAGAGCGAGGGCCTGCGAAGCGAAACAGGAGGTTTTTGAGCGGCACCGCGAAGCCTGCTGGGAGGAGCGCGGAGCCCGAGCGAACAGCGCGCTCGAGTGGAGCTTCAAGGAGGCGCTGCTCAACGTGGCCGACTGTTTCCGCGAGTCCGGACGCAAGGCGCTCGCCGAGGAGGCTTACTCCTGGGGCCTCAAGCGCCCCGACTGGGTTTGGGATTCCAACGAGGGCTTCATGGCTCACGCGGTGCTGAAAGCGAAGGCGGAGTCCTTGGCGCGGCCCGAGCCCAGGTGCGAGTCGTTGGGATCCTTCCGTCGGGCGGTTCAGGATTTCACGGCCTCCCGCGACCTCGACCTGCTCGAGCCCTGGGTGGACCGGGATTTTTCGGTGGGATTCTATCCGGGTTCCTCCGCGCCCTCTGCCTACTCCGCCAACCGCGCCGTGATCCTGCGGTGGCTGCCCGACTCGCGGCTGAAGCTCGTCTTCGAGGAGAGCCCCTGCTTTCTGGTGGGAGGCTGGGCGGGCGCGCCCTACGGCACTTACGCGATCTGCGGGCGCGCGCATCCCAGGCCCGGACGTGAATCCTGTTTCACCTGGGGCGGCTTCCACGCTGCGGGAGGGGGAGTATGACCCGGGCGAAGCGGGGCGGAGATACGCACAGCAAGACGATCGGCTACCTGCTCTGGATTTTCGGGTTCACGGGCTCGCACCGGTTTTATTACGGACGGCCCTGGACCGGCACCCTGTACTTCTTCACGCTCGGGCTGTTCGGGATCGGCTGGCTCGTGGATCTCTTCCTGATCCCGCTCCTGGACGCGGACGCGGATTTCCGCTACCGCGAGGGCCCCTACAACTACTCGGTTGCTTGGATCCTGCTGACGTTCCTTGGCCTCTTCGGGATACACCGATTCTACCTGGGCAAGTGGTTCACCGGCCTCGTGTATCTCTGCACCGGCGGGCTTTTCCTGCTCGGGTACGTCTACGACTACTGGACGCTCAACGCCCAGGTCGACGAAGCGAACGCGCGCGGCTGAGGCTCAGGAATCAGAGGTGGTCGCGGGCACCGCGGCGGCTTCCAGGCTCTCGAAGTGCGCCTTCACCAAAGGGTGCTCGATCACGTCCTTCTTCTTGGCCTGCTTGCGCATGTTCTCGAGCGTCTTGCGGGGCCAGGATTTCTGGAACAGGTTCACGAGCCACTTCGGGATCGAGCCCTTCGGGTCGGCCAGGATCTCCACTTCGACGTAGGTCTCCTTGCCGCCCTTGCGCGAGGTCAGCACGTACTTGCTCTCTTGCAGCTCGCCGCGCACGGGGCCGGCTTCCGGAGCCCGCTCGTCCTTCACGGACTTCAGGCGGAAGATCATCTGCTTCTGTGCGTCGTTGAACTCGCCCTTGGCGTGGAACACGAAATCACGGTCGCGCACGATGAACACGCCGCTGCGCGTGTGGTTGTACTCGATGCGCTCGTAGGGGCCGATCGAACGGATGTCTTTGGCCTTCTCGATCTTGGCCACCCACTCCAGCTTCCGGGGCGTGTCGATCAGGATGTTCGCCACCTTCGCGATCGGAGCCTTGATCAGGCCTTCACCGCGGAACGCGACGACGTCGGTGCCCGGGATCTCGCGGCTGTAGGTGACGATGCCATCGTCCTTGCTGAGCTCCTCCCAGTTCGCCACTGGAATGGGGGCGGCGACGGCTACCGTGCCAAGTACGGAAACTACGAGCGCGGACGCGATCAGACGACTACAGGAACGCATAAGACCTCTCATCTTGTTTCTTGAGCTCACCCAGTGACGACCCCATGCATCCTCGATTTGATGCGCTATGGCAAGAGCTTGACTAAAATGATTGACTCATAGCGTCATAAGCGATAGCCGATGGGCCATGCGAGTCCCGGCCCGCTCGTTCACCCTACTCTTATTGGCCCTATTGGCCTTGCAGGCCCTGCCGGGCTGCAACCCTTTGGAGCCCAAGGACCCCCTGGACTGCTCCATCCGGCTGGACCGTTACGATGACCCGGACTGGAGCTGCAGGAAGGCATCGGACTACGCGGGGAGCTGCATTCCGGCCGATGACTTCCAGGCCCTCCGCTGCCTGGAGCTCGATGCTTCGGCCACGCTCTGCGCGGACGAGCGCCCCTTCCGCATGCATGTCTATCTCACCACCTCCGGCGTGAGCTTCGACGGCCAGGGGCAGACCCTCGAGCTCGAGGGCGCCTCGCGGCCCGGCTTTCGCACCCCCTACAGCCGGACGCTGAGCGACATCACGGTGAAGAACGTGAAGGTCCGGAAGCCCGGCAAGTACGGGGTGGACCTCAAGCGCTTCTTCCGGGGCGAGGAGCTCGAGGACGGACGCGCGCTCGAGGGCCACAGCCGCATCACGCTCCAGAAGGTGGAGATCGAGGACTCGGGCCAGATCGGGATCTACGTGGGGCAGAACTCCCGCGAGATCGTGATCGAGGACGTGACGATCAAGCGCGCCTTCATGGGCATCTACCTCGAGGCCGGCACCTCCGAATCGCGCATCACGCGGGCGTTGATCCAGGACTCGCGCGAGCGCGAGGGCATCGCCGTGGACTCCTCGCACCACAACATCATCGAGGACAGTCTCTTCGTGGGCAACGGCCACGCCATCAATGTGTACAAGAACTGCGGTGAAGTGAGCGGGCAGGTCTGCCCCATCCGCCGCCCCGACGACGCATCCCACAACATCATCCGCAGGAACGTCTTCCTGCGCGACGACGTGAACGTGGCCTGGCGCCAGTTTAAGGTTTATGCGGCAGGCCATTGCGAGGGAATCGACGTCGTCGGCTTCTGGCGCGACCACGCTGCCCACAATCTCATCGAGGAGAATCGCTTCGAAGACGCGCTGCTGGATGTGCGAGATGCTCCGGTGAAGGTCATCCGGAATCAGTTCCAGAACTCGTTCTTCACCCTGGGCGCAACCCCGCCCTCGGGAGATCCGGCGATCGAGTTCACCGGGATCATCGAGGGGAACCGCTTTGACCCGGGCTCGCGTTTCCAGTTCAACGGCTCTGGGATTCTCTTCGACGAAGGGCTGGAGTTTCGCGACAACGTGGATACTCAGGGGAAGTGCCTGCTTTACGGAAACAACGTTTGCAGTGGGGGCGCAAAGAGATGAACCCGAATCGTTGGGCTTCGGCTTTGGGTCTCCTTCTGCTGGCGGCCGCCCCGCGGGCTCAGGCTTTCGCCGGCGAGGAACTGGGGCCGACCCCCGTCTGCGTGGAGGCCGGACAGCCGGCGCTGCGGGTGGCTTTGATTCATCACGGACGTGATCTCTCGATGACGGACCTCGATCGCGTCTGGGAGATGCTCGCGCCTAGATTCCTGGAGGCCACGGGCTGTCAGCTTCGCCTGGAGCGTGCCACCACGAGGATCGTGCCGCTCAAGTCCGAGACGAACTTGTGGCTCATCCCGCGGGAGATCCGCCCCATCTTCGGCGGCAAACGCTGGCCCCGGGGCTTGAGCCTGGCCGAGCGGGCGAGGCTCGCGCGGCTTCGCTACTATTACGCGGCGGAAGGCAGCGGCAGGATCGTCCGCGAGATCCGCTCCATCGCGAGGCGAATTCCGAAAGAGACCTACGACGCGCTCGTGGTGCTCACGGCGGCGCAGTTTGAGGGCCTGGGCTTCGGACTCCCGAACGAGATGGCCGTCACCGAGCAGCCCGTGGAGATCGCCTGGGCGGCTCAGGGAGGCGGGGAGACTCGCTTCGAGTCGGACGCGCGAGTGGTGGATGAGCTGATCCACGAGCTCGGTCATGTGATTGGGCTCAATCATGCCTCCTTCATCTGCAACCAGCTTCCGGAGGGGTTGCCCTTTGGCGAAATGGAGCGCTGCTGCGCGGAGTCGCCGAGCCGGAACGACGTGATGAGCTACTGCCGGCCTCGATCCACCGTATCCGACTCCTTCTTCTTCGGGTTCACGGAGTGCAACCGCGCCAAGATCCGCAACCGCGTGATTCCGGCTCTCCTGGCCGGCCGGCCCTTCCGGTACGAGGCAGCAGGCTGCGACTAGGCCCGAGTCGCTGGGAAAATGCGGGCCGTGCTATCCTCGCAGAGAGAGGGAGGCCTGCGGATGGCCCTTGATCTCTATGACGCCGAATCTTTGGCCCGGCTGGCCGAACGCCAGCGGGAGGGCCATTGGGACCTCGACCGCGATATCCCCTGGGAGCGGAGCGTGGATCTCAGCCGCGGGCTCGTGCCGCTCGACGACGCAGCCCTGCTCTTCCCCGGGGCCGAACGCGACCAGCGGCGCGTGATCTCTCAGTTCATGGGTCTGGTGATCGCGGCGGCCATCTACGAGATGGAAGAGGCGCTGCTCCGGCTGCGCAAGGAGTGCTGGCAGGATATCCGCGAGCGGCACGCCGTGAGTCCCGCCTTCGAGGATCTGGGCGATCTTTTTTTCGAGGAGGAGTCGAAGCACTCGGCGGCCTTCCGGCGCTTCGTGCAGGTCTTCGCGCGCGCTCAAGGCATCGACCCCGAGGATCTGAGCTCCATCCTGCCCCGCGTGCAGGGCACCGTGGAGGAGCGCTGGCTCCGGGCCAACGCGAAGAAGGGGGGGAGGTCGTTCTGGTGGATCGTGGCTCTCGTGGAGCAGGAGTTCCTGCTGCTCTACCACGCGTTCAAGCCCTTCAAGGATTCGCTCGATCCGCTCTATTTTACGATTCATGAGCGCCACTTCGAAGAGGAGGCCCGTCACGCCCCTTTCCCGTATCTCGTGCTTGAGCTGCTGGGCGATCGCGAGCGCGGGCTGAGTCGACTTTTGCGGGGTAAGATCGACCTCCCGGCGGCTCAGCTGGTTCAGGCGGAGTGGGCGCTCCGCAATCTCGGCAAGGCCAAGCAAGTGCGGAGGCTGGCGTCGACGCATCCGTTCTTTGAGGCGATCGCGGCCTGTCTCCCGCACCTGGATCAGGTGCCGCGGCACCGCCAGGCCTGGTCGCTCCTCACGTCCGTCCCCTACGTGAGCTCCTTTTTGAACGCCACGGCGCACCGCCGCGTATTGCGTGAGGCGCGTGACCTTGGAGCCTGGGTCCTGCCTTTTCCCGGGCTTCGGCCCTCAAAGCTGGTAGGCTACTGAGCCTGATGATTCAGGTTGCGAGCTTCCGAGGCCTCAATACGGCGTGGATCGCGCGCGAGCCCGCGGGCGGCGCTGCTTCCGACCGCCCCCTCCTGCTTTTCCTTCACGGTTTCCCCGATGCGCCGGAGTCCTGGGAGCCGCAGCTCGAGCTCTTCTCGAAGGAATATCCGGTGATCGCGCCCTATCTGCGCGGGCTCGAGCCCTCGGCCCCCGGGGCATCGTCTCGCTGCTCGCGCGAGGCCGTCGCCGACGACGTGGTGGACATCCTGAACCACGCTCCCGAGGCCAGGGCGGGAGGGGTATCGCGGCCGGTGATCGTCATCGGCCACGACATCGGCGGGATGCATGCCTGGCACCTGGCTCGGAGGCTTGGCCCGCGCCTTCGCGGGCTCGTGGTGTTGAACGGACCTTCGCTCGAGCAGATGGCCGCGCGGATCACCTGGCCAAGGCAGGTGGTGCGGAGCTGGTACATCTTTCTCTTCCAGGTCCCCTTGCTCGCCGAGCGCATCTTCCGCCAGTTCCAGGGCGGCACGGGCACGCCCACGCCCGGGCGGGCGGTGGAGCCGCTGATCGAGCATTACCGGCAGGCCGCGCGGGAGATGCCGCGAGCCCTGATTCGGCGGCCCCCGAAACTCGAGGCTCCGGTGCTCTGCATCTGGTCCGCGCACGACCGCTTCCTGGAGATCCCCACCCGGGCGGAGCTCGAGCGGCAAGCGGAAGACTTCGAGCTTCACGTAGTGAAGGGGAACCACTGGGTGCACCATCGCCATCCGGAGCGCGTGAACCCGCTTCTCGAGAAGTTCTTTGCCGGGAAACCGCGCCGGCGCAGAGCCCCACAGGAGATCCATCCATGATCCAGGCCTTGACCCGAGTCCTGTCCCGCATCCCGACGCGTTCCCGTCACGTTCCGGCGGAGGCCGACCTTGAAGGCTTTCGGCGGGTACAGGGCTTGGCCTACTCCGCGGCGATCGCGGTGGCCCGGGAGATCAGGGAAGGCTGGACGGAGAGGCGGGCCGCGCGACTCATGGATCAGTACCTGCGGGATCACGGGGTGAAGGCATTCTTCCACCGTTCCCTGGCCTGGTACGGAGACCGCGCGCGGTTTCACGGGTTTCGGAGCTACGGCGATTTCTTTCCGACGGAGCGGGCCGCCCGCCCGGAGGACGTGATCATCCTGGACACGGCCCCGGTGCTGGACGGTTACGCCGGCGATATCGGCTTCACTTTCTCGATGACGCCTCAGCCCCGGTTGGACCGCGCGCGGGAGTTCCTGCTCGAGCTCAGACGCGATCTTCCGGGCATGTTCGCGGGCCCGATGACGACGGCGGAGATCTGGAAGCAGGTGGACGAACGGCTCAGGGCGCAGGGCTACGCCAACTGCCACGCCAAGTATCCCTTCCGGGTGCTCGGTCACCGCCTCTACCGAATTCCCTTCGAGAGCATCCCCGGTCTTCTCTTTCCGTTCACGCTGCATACCTACAGCGCCTTCCTCGGGCATGGCCTCTTCTCGGAGCTCCTGAGCCCGGATCACGCAGGGCGGAAGACGGGCATCTGGGCCGTGGAGCCCCATATCGGCGCCGACGGAGAGAACGGGACGGAGGGATTCGGCGCGAAATTCGAGGAGATCCTGGTGGTGAAACCTGGAGGTGAAGCGCGCTGGCTCAGCGACGAAGTGCCCCACTTGAAGCGCCCGGGAGGGCTGTTCTGATGAGCGCGGCGAAATCGAAACTGGGGGCTTCAGCCGTGGTGACGGGGGCCGCGGCGGGGCTCGGGCGCGCGTTCACGCGGGAGCTCGCGGCGAGGGGACTGAAGGTGCTCGCCATCGACATCGACCCCAAGGGGCTCGCGGAGCTGAAAGACCTTTGCCCGCCCGGTTCAGTGGAGACCCAGCCGGCGGACGTGCGCGACTACGACGCGTTGGCGGCGGCCGCGGACCGAGCCCGGGCCCTGTTCGGAGGCGTGGACGTATGGGTGAACAACGCCGGGGTGGCCGGTGGCGGCCGCGCCGATGAGCTGGACCCGGCGATGATCGAGCGCGTGATCGCGGTGGATCTCCTGGGGGTTCTGTACGGCACGCGCGCGGCCTTGGGCGTGATGCGCGCGCCCGAGCGTGGCCTGATCGTGAACGTCGCTTCGGTGGCCGGCCTCGTGCCCGCGCCCTTCATCACGCCCTACGTTGCGGCGAAGCACGGCGTGGTGGGGTTCACCCGCGGGCTCCGGGAGGAGCTCAAACAGAGGCATTCGCCGATCCGGGCGGTGCTCGTCTGCCCGGGCTTCGCGCGGACCGCGATTCTGGGGCAGATTCAGGGCCTGGAGCTTCCGGCCTGGATGGAACGGCTGGCTTCCGATCCGGAGGCCGTGGCGCGGGAGACCTTCGACGCCGTGGAGAAGGGGAGAGACGAGATCCTTCCCACCCTGAATGGCCGGCTGATGGCGCGCATCCATCGGGCCTCGCCCGGCGCCGCCCTGAAAATGAGTCGACTCGCTACAGCTCGGGGATGGCGAGAGCTGCTGGGGCTCGATCCCGTGAGTCGCGGAAACGGCGATAGTACCTGAAGCTGTGCGGATCCCGGTAGTGGTGAAACACCGGGTCCGAGGGGAAGCCCCGCACGGCATAGGTTTCGGCGCCGAGCTGGATCACGTCGTAACGCGAGCCCTCGGGGTCGACGAAGTCGTAGAGGTAGCGGTAGTCCCCGGATTCGAGTCGCTTCGCGAGCTTGCCCGGCGCGCGCACCGCCACCCCGGCGCGCTCGGGGATCGGAACGTACTCCGGCCAGCTCGTGGACATGTCGATTTTCCCGGTCATCGAGCGGCGCGAGAAGTAACGGAGCGCCGAGAACTCGGGGTTGGGGCGCCTCAGCATGTCAAAGGCGATGCGCGCGTTCTCGCGTTGGATCTCGCGGCCGCGCTTCGAGCGGTCCGGGCAGAACACATTCGCGACCGCCGGGATGTAGTAATAGGTGAAGCTGAACTCGCCCCCGCGGAAGAGCGTATTGAGCCAGGGCGAGGTGGCCTTGTCGCCCTTGAGCTCTTCCACAAGATAGGGATAGAGGTCGTCGCTCGGCGGGATCCGGGAGTACTTCGGGTGGCTGCTGCGGTTGATCACGACCTGGGCCACGTCGCGTTTCTCGAGCCCGAACTCGCGGTCGAGGTCGCCCACCTCATTGAAGAGGATCTTCTCGATGACCCACATGGCCTGCATCATCTCGGGTTCGCCCGAGAGCAGGCGGTAGGCCTCGGCGTGCTTGCGCTGAACGAAGTCGCGGAGGTTCTTCACGTGCCGGGCGCGCTCCCGGGTCTGCGGCGGAATCTGATCCTCGGGAAGGGCGAGCAGGTTCTCGTAGAACTCCAAGGAGCCCTCGGCCTTCTCCTTCCAGGCCTGAAGGCGCGAAGCATGCACGAACCGCCCCCGGCTCAAGGTGGAGCGGATGGCGTCCACGGCCCACTCCAGATCGTATCGGATGTCTTCCTGCAGGGCGTCCTCGTCGGCGCGGAGCCGAAGGGTCAGCGTGTCGAGCGTGGTGCGGAGATACATGTCGTATCCCCCGCGCGTGGCGGGATCGAAGGCCCCGTCCTCGCGGAGCCTGCGCTCGAAGAAAAGCTCGTTCGCCCGGCGTCTGGAGCTCATCGAGGAGCCTCCCCGGGCCTCCTTCACCTTCTCGAACTCCTCGCGGGCGGCGCGGTGGTCGACCGGGAAACCGAAACTGAGAAGGAACGGGACTCGCGACACCAGCTCGTTCCAGGCCTTGCGCAGCTCGCCCAGGGTCGCTCGAGACTCCTTGCGCGCCTCGCGCGTGTCGCGCTGCGAGCGCGCCATGCGGAGGCGTTTCTTCAGCTCCAGGCTCCGGTTCACGAGGCGCAGGATTCTCGCCGTCTGCTCCTGCTCGTTCGGGAAATCGCGCCGGGTCTTGAGGTCGTCGATCAGTCCCTGGATCCATTTGATCTTCGAGCGGACGTCCGGCAGGCCGCCGCGCACGGTGTGCAGGTCGGGGCTCCCGTCGGGCAGCTCCGGCAGGTAGAAGCCGTTGCCGCGGTAATTCTGAAGCAACCGGCCGTACCTGTGGTCGGCGCCCTGGCGGCAAAGCGCGCGCGAGACTTTTTGATTGAGCGCCTCGAAGCGGCGAAGGGTGGCCTCGCGCGAACCGTTCCAGCGCACCGTGGGTTGGAAATCCGCCTTGAGGGCCGCGCGTGCGCTCGGGCTCGCCGGCCGCGCCACGCGCTGGGACTCCTCCCTCCGCGCCGGGGCCGGGGGGGGCGCCGCGAGCGCGGCGGAGACTCCGATCAGGAGGGTGAGGTGGGCGATCAAGGGGCGTTCGAGCCGAGGACCACGCGTTCCTGGCGCGCCTCCAGCGCGAAGAGTTCCACGAACGCGCGGGCGACCTGCGCGGATTTCACGCGCCACAGGTGCTCATGCACGGTGAGCGAGGCGAAAGCCACCGAGCGGCCGTTTACCGTCGCGTAGCCGATGAACCAATCGGTCCGGCCACGCACGTCGGTGCCGGTCAGTGAGCCGGTTTTCCCCCCAACCTCCACGTCCTGGTTCTGTTTGCGGCGGAAGAAGCTTCGGAAGGTGTCGCGCGTGGTGCCGCGCTTCACGGTGGCCTGCATCAGCTCGCGCAGCTCCGAGGCTGTCACTGGGTCCACCGTCACGCTCGCGACGCGGGGAAGAGCGCGGTAGAGTTCCTCGCCCGTCTTGGCGTCGCTCACGCTCTCCACCAGGTAAGGCTCCATCATCACGCCCTCGTTCACGATGGAGGCCGCGATGAGCGCGCCGTGCACGGGCGAAAGCGTCGTCGTGCGCGTGAAACCGGAAGCGGCCTCGACCACGGACCAGGGCTGCTCCTCGTCCATCGCGGACTCTCCGGGCGCGAAAGGGAAATCCGAGGGGATCTCGCGGTTGAACCCGAAGCGGTGGGCGTAATCCTCGATCAGCTCCCGGCCGAGATAATAGGCCCCGAGCTTCCCGAAAACGGTGTTGATGGAGCGCGCGAAGGCGTCACGCACGCTCACGTAGCGAGTCCAGCGGTTCGAGGCGTCCGAGGTGACGTTCCTGCGATAAAGGGTATGATTGCCGCCGTTGTAGGGGATCACGGTGTCGGCCGAAACGCGGCGCTGGTCGATCGCGGCCGCGGCCGTGATCACCTTGAACACCGAAGCCGCGGGGAAGCGCGCCTGGACCGCGAGATTGGACGCGAGCCCTCGGCTCTGCTCCCCGTGCACGGAGTTCACGAGCGAGAGCACCTGCCCCGTGGCGGGGTCGATCGCCACGAAGGAGGCGTAGTCGGGGCGGTGGGCCTCGAGCACCTTTCGCACGTGCCTCTGATACTCGGGATGCAGGCTGTAACGCAGGCGCGCCTTCACGGGCTTGTCGCGCCCGGGCAGCGGAAGCTTCAGGCGTTCGGGAAACTGGCCCCGCGCGACGTGGTCGGCCAGCGAGTCCCCGAGGTCGGATTTCTCGATCCCGGGGCCCGGCTGGAGGACGCTCCAGGTGAGCCACGCGAGCGCGGCCACCGTCAATCCCGCGGCGGGGAGAGTCAGGCGCTTGAAGGCCTTGGGATCGAAGGTGTCGATCGTCCGGGCTTTGAAGCGTTTCCAGCTTCGTTTGCCCGCTCGGGCGAGTTTCCGTGTCGGCATAGGTCCTTAGTGGTTAATGTGCACCCCAGCGGACCCGGGGGTCAACCCTCGGATCGGCAGTTTCGCCGGGAAATTCAAGGGCCTGCATCTGAACTCCGAAGCGGTGAGGTGAACCTCTCGCGCCTTGGAACCGGATTCTTGACGCTGCTCCTGACGGCCATGGCCACGAGCGCGAGCGCGGCCGAGGAAGGCGTCTGGGACGACCCGGTGGAAGACCCCGCGCTGGAGCGCCGCCTTGAGCGGCAGGCCACCTTCGTCACCCGTCCCGGAGATACGCTTGGCGGCTTGGGGCGACTGCTCTACGGGCACCGCACCTGGTGGGTAAGGCTCCGGGCGATCAATCGCCCGCTCGCCGCCCTGGGGCCGGAGGCGCCCATCGCGCCGGGCACGCACCTGATCTACCGCGCGCCCAGGGTGGGCGATCCATACCGGGTGCGGCCGGGCGACTGGCTCGCTCGAGTCGCGATCTGGAGGTTCGGCTCGGTCGAAGGCTGGCGCGCCACGGAGGATTCGGGAGATCTCAGGCCCGGCGACCTCCTGAGCTTCGAGGAGGGCAGGGCGGTCCGAAACCTCCGCACGGGAGGCGTGGTGCTCGCGCGGGCCGACGCGGCCGAGGCCCACGAGGAGGCGCTGATCCCGGAGCCGCCGCCCGTTCCGGAGGCGCAGCCGCCGCCGCCCGAGCTATTCGAGGAGGCGCGAATCCTCGCCTCGCTCTCGAACGGCGATCGGGCGCCGTTTTCCTGGGCGCTCCGGCACGCCCGGGCCGCGCTCTGGGCGGCTGCGGTATCCGCCCTCGCGGTGGGGCTGAGCCTGATCGGGCTGGTCGCGCGCGGAGTGTTTCCCTTCGCCGCTCGACGACCCGGTTCGGAGCCCGTTCCCTCGCAGAAAGCGAGTAGCGCGATGCTTGGGCCCTGGGCTACACTGGCGTCATGGAAAACACCTACGGAATCCTCCTGGCGGAAGGCCTCACCCCTTATCTCATCGCCATCCTGCTCGGCGTCCCTCTCGTCGCCCTGATCTTCGCGTTCCTGGGCGCGCCTTTGTTCCTCTGGACCGCTCTCGCGGCCGGCGTTCTCTGGACGCTTGAGGCGCCTCAGTGGGCCTGGATCACCTTCGGCGCCGTGGCGGCCGCGTTCAATCTCCCTCCGATCCGGCGCTTCGTAGCCTCGCTGCCCATCATGAAGCTGATGGACGCCGCGGGCCTGATTCCCGCAATTTCCGAGACCGAGATGCAGGCCCTCAAGGCCGGGAACGTCTGGGTGGAAGGCGAGTTCTTCACGGGGAAGCCCAATTTCAAGCGCATCCTGAACGAGCCCTATCCTGAGCTCACGAGGGAAGAGCAGGCCTTTCTCGACAACCAGGTGGAGAAGCTCTGCGGGATGGTCACCGACTGGGATATCTGGCAGAAGCGCGACCTTCCGGTCGAGGCCTGGGAATTCATCAAGAAGGAAGGCTTCTTGGGGATGATCATCCCGAAGGAGTACGGAGGCCTGGGTTTCTCGGCGCTCGCGCACAGCGCGGTGCTCGGAAAGCTCGCATCGCGCTCGGTGCCCCTCTGCATCACTGTGATGGTGCCGAACTCCCTGGGGCCGGGCGAGCTCCTGAACCACTACGGCACCGACGCGCAGAAGAAGCATTATCTGCCGCGCTTGGCGAAAGGCCAGGAGGTCCCCTGCTTCGCGCTCACCGAGCCGCACGCGGGCTCCGACGCGGGCTCCATTCAGGCCGCGGGCGAGGTGTTCAAAGGAGCCGACGGCAAGCTCTACGTTCGGCTGAACTGGAACAAACGTTGGATCACGCTCGCCGCGATCTCCACGGTGCTTGGGCTCGCGTTCCGGCTCAAGGACCCGAACAATCTGCTCGGCCGCGGCGCCGGCGATCTGGGAATCACCTGCGCGCTGATCCCCTCAAACACGAAGGGAGTGGTGCTCGGCAAGCGGCATGACCCGCTCGGAGTGCCCTTCTTCAACTGTCCCACGCGCGGCGTGAATGTCGAGGTGCCGATCGACGTGATCATCGGCGAGCTCGACGGCGTGGGCAAGGGCTGGGGTATGCTCATGGAGTGCCTCGCCGCCGGCCGCGGGGTTTCGCTCCCGGCTCAGTCCGCCGCCGGAGGGAAAGCCATTACCCACTACATCAGCGGCTACGCCAAGATCCGCAAGCAGTTCGGGCTCTCCGTCGGGATGTTCCACGGGATCGCCGAGCCGCTCGCGCGGATCGCCGGCACCACCTATATTCTGGAGGCCGCGCGCAAGTACACGCTCGGCGCGATCGACGGGGGCATGAAGCCGCCGGTGGTGACGGCTATCGCCAAGTACAACTTCACCGAGATCTCGCGGAAAATGGTGAACGACGCCATGGACATCCAGGGCGGGGCCGCCATCTCGCGCGGCCCGAAGAACTACCTCGCGCACGCTTATTTCGCGGCGCCGATCTCGATCACGGTCGAGGGCGCGAACATCCTCACGCGCACGCTCATCATTTTCGGTCAGGGAGCGCTTCGCGGTCACCCCTACGCCTTCAAGGAGGTCGACGCCATCCACGCCAAGGACCTCGCGGGCTTCGACCGCGCCTTCTGGGGCCACGTCGGGCTCGTCGTGCGCAGCCTCACGCGCTCCGTGGTGCTGTCGGTGACGCGCGGATTCCTGTTCCTGCCTCCACGGTTTGGCCGCGGCTTCCGCTACTACCAGAAGCTGGGTTGGGCTTCGGCCGTGTTTTCGATCCTGACGGATCTCGCGATGGCCGGCTTGGGCGGCCGGCTGAAGACCATGGGCAAGATGACGGGGCGGTTCGCCGACGTGCTCTCCTGGCTCTACCTGGGCACGGCCGTCATGCGCCGTTACGAGGCCGAAGGCCGGCGCAAGGAGGATTGGCCCTTCGTGCAGTGGTCCATGGACTACGCCTTCCACCAGATCCAGCAGGCCTTCGACGGCATCTTCGCCAACTTCGAGTTCCCGTTCGCCTCGTGGTTCTTCCGAGGGCCGGTGCGCTTCTGGTCGATGGCGAACTCCATGGGTGCTTACCCCTCCGATGCGCAGGATCTCGAGATCGCGCGCCTGATCCAGTTGCCGGGCGAACAGAGCCACCGGGCGCGGTTCGCGGACGGCTGTTACATGCCGAAGGCGGCGGACGATCGTGTCGTGGAGATCGAGGAGGCCTTCCGCCTCACGTGGGAAGCCGAGGCCGTGGAGCGCAAGGTCCGCAAGGCCGTGCGCGGCGGCAAACTCAGGAAGGTGAAGGGGCCCAAGCAATACGACGAAGCCCTCGGTGCCGGCGTGATCACGAAGGACGAATTCAACGTGATGGCCAAAGCCGTTGAGGCGCGCGACAAGGCGATTCAGGTGGATGAGTTCACGCTCGAGGAATACCGAGGGATGCCGATCCCCGCGTCTTCGGGAGCCGCCTCAGCGGGCAAGCACAACGCTGCCGCGTCGCTCCGCAATTGAAGTGCGTCGCGTCAAATTGGTGCGGCAGATCATAATTTTCGCCGATGATGAGGCGTCACGCTAAATCATTGTGAGTGCGGAGCGGCGTGGGGCAGAGTGCGCCCCACGCAAGGAGTTCCCGCCGCCATGAAAGCCCTGAACCTGTCCCTGATTTCCGCCTTCCTCCTCTTCGTTTCGCCGGTTCGGGCCGACGGGATCCCAGGCGACGACGAGGCCTTCTTCGATCCGCCCTATCCGGTTTCGGCGCGTCTCGCGAATCCCGACGACGCCGCGGCGCTTCGCGACGGCGAGCTCCGGAGCGACCTGCTCACGATGATGAAGGTGCAGACGCCCGTGAAATCCCAGGCGCGGCGGGGAACCTGCTCCGTGTTCTCGGCCACGGCCCTCCTGGAGACGACGCTGCTCCGCACTGGGGCTGTGGAAGGTGAAGTCGATTTCTCCGAGGAATGGCTTCAGTACCTCGTCACCCGCTACGCATCCGAGGACGGCTCCTTTGCCTTCAAGAACCTTCAGACCTTCGTGGACTCGGGCTTCGTGGATGAGGTGGACGCCCCCTATGTGAGCGACCCCTGGGCTGAGCCGCTCACGGGCCTCGCCGAGGAACGTTGCGGGCATCTGTCCTCCACCCGGCTGGCCTCCTGCCTGATCGGTCACTGGGATCCGAAGCTTCTCACCTCGCCCTGGCAGTCGCTCGTGGACAGCGCTTCGGATACCTACAATCCGGAGTTCCTCGAATTGCGCAAAATCTCCGCCAAGAATCGCGCCGAATTCATGGATGGGAATGTCGAAGGACGCTATGCCATCGACAACATCCAGAACGTGCGCGCGCTCCTCCGGGCGGGCACTGCCGTGATTCTCGAGCTGCCCGTGTACTACGGCGCCTGGAACCATCGTGTGGCCACGGAGCTCGGCATAGGCCGAGACATGGCCAACTGGCACGCCGGGCTCGTGGGTTACCCCGAGGCGGCATCGGTGGATTACGCGAAGTCCGACGAGCAGGCCGCCGGTCATTCGGTGCTCGTGGTGGGCTACGACGACGAGCGGATCGTGGAGACTCGGGTCAAGATGCAGGACGGCACCGAGCGGGCCTTTCGCTACCGGGGCGCCTATGTCATCAAGAACTCCTGGGGCACCTCGGGCTTCGGCAAGGATTTCCAGGCCGAGGGGCGGACCTTTCCGGGCTACGGCGTGCTGACCTACCGGTACGCGCACCAGTTCGGTTCGTTTTACCGTTTGCCCTTCGCCGGTCTCACAGAGTGAGGCACAAGTCCTCAAAGATAACAATAATTTAGAGTTATTTAGTCATGCATAATGCATGGCGTCATAACCCGTGTTACGTCCCTACCATCATGAAGAAGGGTGTCATGATTTCCTTCCTCTTTTTTGTATGGGCGGCGGCCTCTGGGTCCGCGTTCGGCTGGAATCCGGCCGAGGAATCCGTATCGATCGACCGGTACCCTTGGGTTCCGGTGCGCTTCGGTGACATCCGCATGATTCCATCGGCCCGGCGCGATCTTTGGGTGCGCCTGGACCTGATCCGCCGCGCGCAGTCCACGATCGACGTGGTTGTCTTCGAGCAGAAGTTCGACGAGCGAGTGGGCAAACCGATTCTGACCGCGCTCAGGGAAGCCGCCGATCGCGGTGTGCGCGTGCGGTTCCTCACCACCTGGCTTGCGGTCGTAATGAAGGATTCGGCCAACGAGTCCGGTCGCTACCTCACCGAGCCTGTTACTCGGGTTCCCGTTGAGTACCGCGTGTTCAACGGAAACACGGGGCCGTCGAGGAATCTGGGATTTGACTCCTCCGTGCATGAAAAGCTGATGATCGTGGATGGTGAGGTGGTTCTTGCTACCGGCCGCGGTCACTCCGACGACTACCTGGAGTGGCTCGACAGCAGCAGCCTCATTCGCGGCCCCTTGGTCCACCATACCCGGAACGCGGTGAATGCGTTGATGGTGGCGGCCGCGAGGGAAAATCCGGCCCTCGTTACGCGCCCCGCGGAGCAGGGTGAGGTGGTTCAGAGTTTCTACCCGCCGGCCGTCATGCAGGCCGAGGGCCAGGACCTTGCCGGGCTGCAGGGCGACTTGGATTGGATCGAGGCCGCGTTCAGTGGGCGCGCCGAAGACGAAGCCCTGCTTCGCAGCAACCGAGGCCGCGGGCGTGTCCTGCATCATGATTACGTGGCGCAGGCGCAGCGGATTACGAGTCAGTTGCCCAATCGGCCCTACCGGCGTTGGGCCGGCTTCGATGATCCCATGGTAGCTTCGGTCATTCGGAAACTCGATGCGCGTCCTGCCGAGGCGCGATTCTCTATGCTTTCAGTGACGATTCACCCCGAGCTCAAGCGCGCCATAAAACGCGCCGCTCGCGCGGGGACAAAGATCACGATTCTCACCAACAACAAGGAGTCGGGCTTCGACCCCTTCAACGTACCCTGGCGCACGGCCATCCCTGACATGGTGAACCTCGCGGATGAACGCAACGTCACCCTTCTCGGACTCCGGCGCGGGAACGGTTGGCCGTATCAGTACATGCATCGCAAGGTCTCCGTGATCGATCGCACGGTCTACATGGGTTCGCATAACCTCAACATCTCGAGCACCACCTTCAACGACGAGCTGAGCTACGAGATCGAGGACCCGGTGCTGGCGCGCGAGATGCGTGATCTCTTCGACGAGGACGCACGGCTTAGCGCCACGCCCATGGGCCGGCAGTTCCTGCTCGACAACCTGGACGGCTCCATTCTCTGGATGGTGCTCGGGCACAACCTCATTGGGACCTTCTAATCAGGGCCTCTTCCGGAGGGGCGGGGGCATTCCGGCCCCTGTTTTTGGGGCCACCGGGGTCTCTTTCGGGCCATCCCGGCCGACAATGGGAAAGTGGCCGAAGACATTCTCATGTCTAACTCCGCGTACTTTCAACAAAAGCGCTAAATTCTAGACCCCGCCTGGCGTCCGCGCACGCCCTTTGCTCTCCTAAGTATCGGCCCGATGGATCGGGCCCGACGAAGCTCCCCCGAGCTTGAACATGGAGGTTCCCCGATGTCTCTCCGCCTTCCTCGCAGGATGCATGTGCTTCTTCCCCTGGGCGCCGCCGCGTTCGTAGGTGTGCTGAGCCCGGGCTGTGGCCAGGGGCCCGTGGCCGACGGCGTGATCGCTCGCGTGAAGGGGAAGCTCGTGAAGGTGGAGGCCTCCGAGCAGGAGAGCGTCTGCGCCGAGACGCTGTGCGAGCCCAACCATGTGTACACGACGAGCTTCGGTTCCTCGCGGCCGCGCCGCCCGAAGCCCAAGCCCGTGAAACCCACGCCGATCCCGGCGGAGCGGCTGGACTACGCGCACTCGATCATCGGTAGCGAGCGCGCCTGGGAAACCACCGAAGGTTCCTCCGAGATCGTCGTGGCCGTGATCGACACCGGCGTGGATATCGAGCATCCCGACCTCAAGGAGTCGATCTGGTTCAACGCGGCCGAGCGCTTCGGCCTGCGGGGAGTCGACGACGACGGGAACGGTTA
>JADZFF010000100.1 GCA_020850015.1 Bdellovibrionales bacterium
CCTTCCCGTGCAGACCCGCCGCCGCCGAGGAGGCGCGCCCTGGAAGCTCGCGCTCGGCGCTCTCGGCGTCGTGTTCGGCGACATCGGGACCTCCCCCCTCTACGCCCTGAGAGAGAGCTTCCACCCGGCCCACGGGCTGGCACTCTCCCAGGAAAACGTGCTCGGCATCCTATCGCTCGTGTTCTGGTCGCTCACCCTGGTCGTGACCCTGAAGTACCTGGTGTTCATCCTCAGGGCCGATCACGACGGGGAAGGCGGGATCACGTCGCTCCTCGCGCTGCTCATGCCGCGCCTGAAGGATGCGGGGCGGACGCGCGAGAGGACTATCGTGATCTTCCTGGGACTCTTCGGCGCCGGACTCCTCTACGGCGACGGCGTGCTCACCCCGGCGATCTCAGTGCTGAGCGCCGTGGAGGGCCTCGAGGTCGCCACCCCGGCCTTCAAGCCCTATGTCGTTCCGATCACGGTGGCGATCCTGGTGGCGTTGTTCGTGGCGCAGCGTACGGGCACAGGCCCGATCGGGGCGGTGTTCGGACCCGTGACCGCGATCTGGTTCCTCACGCTCGCGGCGCTTGGGGTTTCCTGGATCGTGAAGCGGCCCGACGTGCTTCAGGCTTTGAATCCCACCTACGCACTCACTTTCTTCCAACGAAACGGGCTGCATGGCTTCCTGTCCTTGGGGGCGGTGGTGTTGTGCATCACCGGAGCCGAGGCCCTTTACGCCGACATGGGACATTTCGGCCGAGGCCCGATCCGGGTGGCCTGGTTCTGGCTAGTCTTCCCCGCCCTGCTCCTCAACTACCTGGGCCAGGGAGCCCTGGTGCTGGAGCACGGCGAGGCGGTCGTCTCGAACGTGTTTTTCGCTATGGCGCCGGAGTGGGCGCTTTACCCGCTTGTGGCGATCGCCACGGCAGCAACGGTGATCGCCTCGCAAGCCCTGATCTCGGGTGCGTTCTCGCTCACGCAGCAGTCCGTGCAGCTCGGTTTCCTGCCGCGGCTCACGATCCTCCACACCTCCCGCGAGCGCGAGGGGCAGATCTACGTTCCCCGCGTGAACCTCTTTCTCATGATCGGCTGCATCGCCCTCGTGTTCGTGTTCAAGAGCTCGTCGGGCTTGGCGGGAGCCTACGGGATCGCCGTCACTGCCACGATGGCGGTGACCTCGGTGCTCTTCGGCTGGGTGGCAATACGGGTATGGGGCTGGAAGATCTGGACGGTGTTCCCGCTCGTCGCGCTCTTCCTCGCCGTGGACCTGGCCTACCTCGGCGCCAACTCGGTGAAGATCCTCGACGGCGGATGGATTCCCGTCCTGATCGCGCTGGCCTTCCTCGCGGTGATGACGACCTGGAAGCGGGGGCGCGAGGTGCTGGCACGTCGGATGGCCGAGCTTTCGGGGCCGCTCGACGCCTTTTTCGCCCAGATCGAGAGGGATCGGCCGCCACGAGTGAAGGGCACTGCCGTGTTCATGACCCTCAGCCGCGACATCGCTCCCGCGTCGCTCCTGCACCATTACCGGCACAACAAGGCCCTGCATGAGCGCGTGATCCTGCTCTCGATCTCCACGGAGCATCGCCCGGAGGTTCAGAACTCGGATCGGATCAGGCTTACGGATCTTCCCCACGGATTCGTGAAGGCGGTGGCGAAATACGGCTACCTCGAGACTCCGGACGTCACGGAGCTCCTGCTCATCGCGGGCCGCGCGGGGCTCAAGGTCGAGCAGGGGCAGGTGAGCTTTTTCCTCGGCAGGGAGACCTTCGTGTCGGGTGGGAAGTCAGGCATGGCGGGCTGGCGGCGCGCGTTGTTCATGTATCTCTCGCGCAACGCGAGGCCGGCCACGGAATTCTTCGGCTTGCCGCCGGACCAGGTGGTGGAGCTTGGAGCGCAGATTCGCGTATGAAACGCGCGCTCAAGGCACAGGTGTGGATCCGCTGCGAGGCCACGCGCCGCGTGCTCCTGCTCCGGATGACGGAAGCGCGCGGCGCGCACTGGCAGCCGATCACGGGCTCGGCCGAGAGAGGCGAGTCGGCTCGGGAGGCCGCGCTTCGGGAGGCGGAGGAGGAGACCGGCTGGCGGCCGGCTGAGGTGGTGCCGCTGGGGCACGTGTTCGAGTTCGTGGACCGCTGGGAGAGACAGGTCACGGAGGAGTGTTTCCAGGCCCTGGCGCCAAGCGAGTTCCGGCCCCTGCTCGATCCGAAGGAGCACGATTCCTTCGAGTGGCTGGCTCGGGCGGAGGCCCGCCTGCGCCTGAGCTTCGAATCCAACCGCGAGGCGCTCGACCTGCTGCCCGCGCGGCCGCCCGCGCCAGCCGCCGCGCCCGCGGCGAAACGGAGGGGGAAGTGAGGGGATGGGCTCGGAGGGCGGCGCTCGCGGGGGCGGCGCTCGCGCTCGCCTTGCCGGGGCAGGCCTGGGCCTCTCAGTGGGCCACGATCTCGGCGGAAGAGGCGCCCGTGCACCAGTTCGCCAACGGCACCTCGCCGGTCCTGGGTCGATTCGTTAGGGGCGAGCGCATCCCGGTGAGCAGCGACTTGATCCGCGACGTGTTCGGCGACTACTGGTACCAGACGCTGACGCAGACGGGCGGCAAGGGATTCGTCTCCGCCCGCCACCTGCTCGCCGACAAGGATCGGGACGCGCAGGACGGGATGGGCCTTCAGATCGGCACGCGGCCGCGCGTTGAGGAGCAGGGGAGCAAGGGCTGGACGATCGCGCTCAGGGCGCTCGGCGCAGGCGCCTTCGTGAGCGGGGGGGCGGGCCTCGGCGCGGGCGGGGAGTTCGAGGCCGCCATGAACCTGCTGCTCGGGGAGCGCCACCATCTCCGCAGGATGTTCGCCCTGGCGCCGTTCGCGGCCTTCGCGTCGGGCGGGGCCGTGTTCGGGGGAGGCCTGGTATTCCGCCCCTATGTCGCCTCCCGGCTCGAGCCCGAGGCTCGGATCCGCAGCGGGGTTTTCTCGGGCGACGACGAGTCGGCCTTCGGCGCGGGCCTGGCGCTCGGTTCGCGGTACCCGCTCTCGCTCGTGCCCGGGCCGCATTTCGCGCTGTCCCTTGAGGCTTCGGGTTTCGCGGGACTGGAGGCGCCGAACCCGATATTCGCCTCCGTCGGGTTCGGGGTCGGCTACCACTTCTGAGTCAGGCCTGACACGCCCGGGGAGTCGTCCTAGCGTCAAGTTTCCCTCAAGGCGGGGGCCCGGCGCGCCGATGCGCCAATCGATGAGCAAGGTGCACGAGGTGGAGAAGAAGATGATCGGCGGCCTCAAGATGATGGTCGCGCATTGGGTGCGAACCCTGGTGCTCGCGCTGGGCGACTACAAGGAGCGGCACCTGAACGTTTCGGCCGCTTCCATCTCCTTTTACGCCATACTTTCGGTTTTCCCGCTCCTGGCCTTTCTCGTCTACCTGGCGAGCCAGGTGCAAGGGGGCGGGGGCAGCACTGCGAGCGCTGAGGTCGTGCTTCGGATTCTGCGCGACTGGGTACCTGGCATGGCCGGTTGGATCGAGAAGGGGCTTTTCAGCCTGATGCGCGGCACGGCCGTGGCCAACGCCATCAACGGGCTGGTGCTGGCCTGGGCGGGCTGGGGGCTTTTCACCGCGCTACAAGCCGTGATGGAGCACCTGCCCCGGCACGAGCATGTGCACGGAGAGGGGCTCTCGCACACGGGGCGATTCGCGCTCGCGGGCGCGACGTTCACGCTATTCGTGGTGCTCGCGGCGACCGTGATCGTCTGTGAGCTGATGGGCCACGGCCACGGCGCCTCGAGCCTGCCTTGGTTGAAGCAGCTGCCCGGATTCGTGCGCACGGCGCTGACGGCGGGCGCGAAGAGCGGGGTGATCCTGGCCGTGGTGGGCGTGGCCGTTTGCACGGCGTTGTACCGCTTGCTTCTGCCCTTCCGCCTGAGCCTGCGAAATGCCGCGCTCGGCGGGGCGTTCTTCGCGATCTCACTCGCGCTCAGCAAGAAAGTCTACTGGGTCTACATGCACAAGAGCGGCGGCGAGCTCGCCGCGACCTACGGCGTGTTCAGCACGCTCGTGGCGATCATCCTCTGGGTGCATTTCATCGTGAACTGCGGCGTGATCGGCGGACTGTTCGCCTACCATCTGCAGCTCGGAGATGGCGGCGCGGCCAAGGGCGGCGGGCACTCGGGCGGGCACAGCGGCCATGGCGGCGGCCACAGCGTGCGCGTGATCGTCGGCGGGCACGGCTCAGGATCCCACGGGGGAACGCCAGGCTCTGGCCACGGTGGATCGCACGCGGCCTAAGCGGCCCGATTCGTCGGGCGCAGGCTCAGCGAGCGGCCCACTCCTGTTCTTCGATCACGACCCCGCCGTTCACCTCGAGCGTCGAGTAGACGTTCAGCGTGCCGTCCTCCGCGAGCGTCAGGCGGTGCGTGTAGGTGTAAAGGTAACCCTGGTAGGAGCGGGTGAAGCGGTACTCGAGGCGCGTGGGCTCGGCAGCGAGGATCGTGACGGGCTCCAATCCCGAGGCATTCCCCATGAACAGCCGGTCGCCGCGCACGGCGAAGCGCGTGAGCTCGTTGAGCGAGGCGCCTGTGGAGTAAGAGAAGCGCGTATTCAGATCCCATTGCGGTTTGAAGGTGTCGCCGCTGACGTTGAGCTCGACGTCGAACGCGGTTTCGACCATCAGGCCGTCGTTCGTGAGCCTGCGGTGCGTGCCTTCGCCCGTGTAGCGCCACTCGTCTTCGAGAGTCTCGAAGAACGCGGTCATAAAGGTGCCTTCGTCGGCGGCGAGCGCCGGAAGGGATGAGGCGAGGGAGAGGCTGGCCACGAGCAACGCGAAAAGGGATTTCATAAAACCGAGACTAGGGTGGAAGGCGCGCAATAGGAAGGGGTCGGAGCCTTTTCTGCGTAACGGCGCATCAAAGCCTAATGCGGCGTTACGCAGAAAAGGCTCCGACCCCTTTTTACATCCTAAACACGCCGAAGGGGGTCTCGGGGATCGGAGCGTTAAACGCCGCGGCAAGTGCTAAGCCCAGGGCGTCGCGGGTGCGCGGGGGGGCGAGCACGCCGTCGTCCCAAAGGCGCGCCGTGGAGAAGTAGGGGCTGCCCTCTGCCTCGTACTGGGCACGGATGGGGTCCTGGATCTTCGCCACGTCGGCGTCCGTGAGCTTCTGACCCTTGGCCTTGAGCTGCTCCACCTTCACCTGCGAGAGCACGTGCGCGGCCTGCTCGCCGCCCATGACGGAGATGCGGGCGTTCGGCCACATCCAGAGCATGCGGGGCTGGTAGGCGCGCCCACACATGCCGTAGTTCCCGGCGCCGTAGCTGCCGCCCACGATCACGGTGAATTTCGGCACGCGCGCGCAGCTCACGGCCGTGACGAGTTTGGCCCCGTCCTTGGCGATGCCGCCGTGCTCGTACTTCTTGCCCACCATGAAGCCCGTGATGTTCTGAAGGAACAGGAGCGGGATCTTGCGCTGGCAGCAGAGCTCCACGAAGTGTGCCCCCTTCTGGGCGCTCTCGGAGAAGAGGATGCCGTTGTTGGCGAGAATTCCCACGGGGTAGCCGTGGATGTGCGCGAAGCCGCAGACGAGAGTGGAGCCGTAGAGGGCCTTGAACTCGTGGAAGCGGGATCCGTCCACGAGCCGCGCGATGATCTCGCGGATGTCGAAGGGCTTGCGCAGGTCAGTGGGGAGCACGCCCAGAAGTTCTTCGGGGTCGTAGAGCGGGGCCTCCGGGGCCTGCCTCTCCGTGCGCGTGGGCTCGGGGCGGTTGAGATGCTTCACGATGTCGCGCGCGAGCTCGAGCGCGTGCTCGTCGTCGTCGGCCAGGTGATCGGCCACTCCGCTCGTGCGCGTGTGCACGTCGCCGCCGCCGAGCTCCTCGGCCGTGACTTCCTCGCCGGTCGCGGCCTTCACGAGCGGAGGGCCGCCCAGGAAGATCGTGCCCTGGTTCTTCACGATCACGGTCTCGTCACTCATCGCGGGCACGTAGGCGCCGCCCGCCGTGCAGGAGCCCATCACCACGGCCACCTGCGGGATGCCGGCGCCGCTGAGGTTCGCCTGGTTGTAGAAGATGCGCCCGAAGTGGTCGCGGTCGGGGAAGACCTCGGCCTGCTTCGGCAGGAAGGCGCCGCCTGAGTCCACGAGGTACACGCAGGGCAGATGGTTCTCGGCCGCGATCTCCTGCGCGCGCAGGTGCTTCTTCACGGTCATCGGGAAGTAGGTGCCGCCCTTCACGGTGGCGTCGTTCGCCACGACCATCACCTCACGCCCGTGCACCACACCGATGCCGGTCACCACACCCGCGCCCGGCGCTTGGTCTTCGTAGAGGCCGTGGGCCGCGAGGGGGCTCAGTTCCAGAAACGGCGTGCCCGGGTCGAGCAGCTTCTTCACGCGGTCGCGCACGAAGAGCTTGCCGCGCGACTCGTGCCGCGTCTTCGCCTCCGCGCGCCAGTCGGGGGCGCCCGCTTCGGCCGCTGCGCGCGCCAGATGAGATTTGAGTTCCGCGGCCAGTGTGGCGTGATGGCGGGCGTTTTCCTTGAACTCGGGCGAGGTGGGCGAAAGGTGGGAGCGCAGGATGGTCATGATCATACACGCATACCGCAATAGACCAGCGCGGGGAAAGCGGTGTGCGGTGGCCTTGCCGGCGCCGGAGGAAGGTGGAACAATCGCGCCATGCGCAAAATTCTTGGTCGTGAGCGGGATATGCGTGGTTTTTGCTCTAGGTGGCGAAGCCAGGGCCTGGGAGCTCGGGGTACAGCTTGGATTCACGGATTCGGAGCCGATCACCAACTTCACGAAGAGCAGCACGGACACGCACACCGACACGCATTGGCGTTCCACCCTTCTTGGGGATCACCGCGCTCCTTCCTCTGGGAGGAGCGGTGAGTCTGGAAACCGGAGCCTGGTTTCTACCGCGGGCCTTTCGCAGATCCATCTACTCGTCCTCCAACAACACGGGCCCGGCGGAAGGCCTCGAGATGGAGAACTACACCTACGGGCTGCAGTATTTGCTGTTTCCGGCGCTGGCCACGGTCGAGACCGGCCCGGTCCGGCTAGGTTTCGGGCCCTACGTCGGTCTGCTTCTTGCCCAGTCCGCCTCCGATCAGCAACATGACGAGGTCTCCCTGTTTGGAGCGGCGGAGGACGAGCGCGACGACGACTACAGTTCGCTCGACTACGGATTGATGGCGCGGGTGGGTGCCGCCTACGAAGTCAGTTCCAATACGAAGATCGTGGCATCTGCACTATGGAAGATGGGGCTGGCGAACATGATTAAGAGCGGGAGTCTCGAAAAGTACTTCGGGGTGACTCAGGCCAAGGCCCGCGATTTCCTGATCACTGCGGGTCTCAGCTTCGGGATTTAGCTAGCGGCGCGTCATCTTTCGTTTGCGGTCTGACGCGCCGGGCATCAAAAAGGAATCGGATACCGCAAACGGCTGCGGTAAAGGTGGGGGAACGCAGGAGAATCCACCGATGGCCGCCTATCAGACTCTCGAAGTGCGCCGGGACGGCGCCGTACTCACGGTCGCGATCAACCGCCCCGACGTCAGGAACGCCTTCAACGACGTGGTGATCGAGGAGCTCGCCAGCGTGTTCGCGAAGGACGCGATGGACTCGGCCGTTCGCGCCGTGGTGCTCAAGGGCAACGGCCCGGTGTTCTGCGCGGGCGGCGACCTGAACTGGATGAAGAAGGCCATCCACTTCACCTACGAAGAGAACCTGCGCGACACGCGCGTGCTCGCGAAGATGTTCCATCAGCTCAACACCTTCCCCAAGCCCATCATTGGGGTCGTGCACGGTGCCGCGATCGGCGGGGGCGTGGGGCTCGTGAGCGTGTGTGACATCGTCGTGGCCTCAGCCGAAACCGTGTTCAGCTTGTCGGAGGTGCGCCTGGGCATCGTGCCCGCCTGCATCGGCCCCTTCGTGATCGCGAAGATCGGCGCCTCACACGCGCGCGCGCTGTTCCTGAGCGCCGACCGCGCCACCGCGGCCCGCGCGAAAGAGATCGGCCTCGTGCACGAGGTGGTGGCCACGCCTGCGGAGCTCGAGCCCGCCGTGCGGAAGATCCTCGAGAACATCGTTCAGTGCGGGCCGAACGCGCTCGCCACGGCGAAACGCCTGGTGCTCGACCTGTCCTGGCCCGAGAAACGCGCCGCCCAACCGGATTGCCTGGAGTACGTGGCGAAGATGCTCGCGGACCTGCGCGTGTCTGACGAAGGCCAGGAGGGCGTGAAGGCCTTCCTGGAGAAGCGAAAGCCTTCCTGGCTGGAGGGCAAGTGAGCCCCAAGGTCCTCGTCGCCAACCGCTCCGAGATCGCGTGTCGGGTGTTTCAGGCCGCGCGTGAGCTGGGCCTGGGTACCGTGGCGATCTACGCGCCCGGTGACGAGCAGGGCCGCCATGTGACGATGGCCCAGGACGCGCGCCCGGTGAAATCCTACCTCGACGCGGAGGCCATCGTGGCCGCTGCGAAAGCGTCGGGCGCCACCCTGATTCACCCTGGCTACGGGTTTCTCTCCGAGCGCCCGCACTTCGTGCGCGCTGTGGAGAAGGCCGGCCTGACTTTCGTGGGTCCGCGTGCGGAGACCATGGAGGCCCTGGGCGAAAAGATCGCCTCGAAGGAACTCGCCGAAAAGAGCGGAGTGCCAACCCTTCCCTGGGGCCGTGTGCCCGACGGCGGCGACGTAGAAGCCGCTGCCGCGAAGGTGGGCTATCCGCTGCTGCTCAAGGCTTCGGCCGGCGGCGGGGGCAAGGGCATGCGCCGCGTGGACAAACCCGAGGAGCTTGCCGCTGCCGCCGAAAGCGCGCGCGCGGAGGCCATCGCGGCCTTCGGCGACGGCGCGCTGTTCCTGGAGCGCCTAGTGACGGAGGCGAGGCACGTGGAGGTGCAGGTCTTCGGCGACGGCGCGGGCGGGGGAGTGCATCTTTTCGCGCGCGAGTGCTCGCTTCAGCGTCGGCATCAGAAGGTCTGGGAAGAGGCGCCAGGCTACGGCTTGGATCCCGCAACCCTCGCGGGGCTCTACGAGGCCGCGATGCGGCTCGTGAAAACCGTGAAGTACCGCAGTGCTGGCACGCTCGAGTTCCTCGTGGAGGGCGGGCACGGCAAACCCGAAAGTTTCTACTTCCTGGAGATGAACACGCGCCTTCAGGTGGAGCACCCGGTGACGGAGTGGGTGACGGGCATCGACCTCGTGCACTCGCAGCTCAGGTTAGCGCTCGACCCCAAGTTCCGCCTGGGCCAGCCCTCGGATCCGCGCGGCCACGCGATCGAGGTGCGGCTCTACGCCGAAGACCCGGCCCAGGGCTTCATGCCCACACCCGGCCGCGTGGAGAAGGTGATCTGGCCACAGGGCCCCGGCATCCGCGTGGATAGCGGCATCGAGGACGGCCAGGACATCACGACCCTTTTCGACCCCCTGCTCGCAAAGATCGCCGTCTGGGCGCCCGACCGCGCGATGGCCATCGAGCGCATGAAGTTCGCGCTCGATGAGACGGCGATCCTCGGCGTGGGAACGAACCAGCGCTACCTCCGTGCGCTCTGCGACGCTCCGGCCGTGCGCGCCGGAAAGGTGCACACCAAGTGGCTCGAGACCGCCTTCAACTTCGGCGCCCCGGATCTGGCCCCCGCCACCCAGGCCGCTGAGCTTCTGGCCTCGCTTCGCGCGGCGGGACTCGGGCGCGCGGGTCAGAGCGCGAGTGCCGCGAACGGAGCGGCCGCAGGCTTTGCTTCACCCTGGTCGGTGGTGAAGGGGGCGATCCATGGCTGAGGCCCCGAAGGCGGGTTCCGCGAAAAAGACCGCGGCACTTTCGATCAAGGCCGCGGGCAAGAGATTCGACGCCGCGCCCGGCACCCCCGGCGACGGCTGGAGTGCCTGGGCCTGGGAACAACGCCCGGGCGGCTGGTGCATCGGAACGCGCAGGCGCGCGAAGAGTAATGGAGAAGAAGAGACAGAGCGCGTGCGCGTGGCCTACGCCGAGCGGCGCGGATCCTTCTGGGCGCAGTTGCCCTCGCTTCCGGTGGCGGGCGAGTGGATCGTGGCTCAGCGCGGAGGCGCCGGAGCGGCCGGGAGTGATGCGGACCTCGTGGCCCAGTTTCCGGGCAAGGTGCGGAAGCTCCTGGTGAAGGCGGGCGAGAAAGTCACTGAGGGGCAGCCGCTCGTGCTCGTGGAGGCCATGAAGATGGAGTTCGCGGTGAAGGCCCCTGCGGCCGGCACCGTGAAGAAGCTCCTCGTCACCGAAGGCCAGCAGCTCCAGCCGGGCGACCGTTTCGTGGAGCTCGCGTCGGCGGAGCCGGGGCCCGCATGAGCCGGATCACGATCTTCGAGGTCGGCCCGCGCGACGGCCTTCAGAACGAGAAGCAGCCCGTGTCGCTGGAGGACAAGCTCTGGTTCACGCGAGGGTTGGTGCAGGCCGGCGCCCGCGAGCTCGAGATCGGTGCTTTCGTACGCGCTGAGCGGGTGCCCCAGATGGCGGACACCGACGCACTCTATGCGGCGCTCGCCGGGAAGACCGGGGGCTTAGGCAAGGCGCGCGCCTGGGCGCTCGTGCCGAACGAAAAGGGCCTGGAGCGCGCGGCCGCGGCCGGCGCGCGGAACATCGCCGTGTTCACGGCCGCCACCGACGGCTTCGCGAACGCCAACATCGGCATGACGGTGCGCGAGTCCTTGGCACTCTACAAGACTCTGATCCCGCAGGCGCGAAAGCTCGGCATGCGAGTGCGGGGCTACGTGTCCACCGCCTTCGGCTGCCCCTACGAGGGCAAGGTGGCGCCCGCCAAGGCGCTCAAGGTCATCGATCAGCTTCTGAAGTGGGACGTGGAGCAGGTGAGTGTGGGCGACACCATCGGTGTGGCCACCCCCGGCGACGTGACGAAGCTCATGGGCCCGCTCATGAAACGCGTGCGGGGCAAGGCGGCGCTCAAGGTGGCGGGCCACTTCCACGACACGCGCGGCACCGCGCTCGCGAACGCCCTTCAGGCCCTGGAGCTCGGCGTGACCACGCTCGATTCGTCGGCTGGCGGCCTGGGCGGCTGCCCTTACGCTCCCGGTGCCACGGGGAACCTCGCCACCGAGGACCTCGTGTATCTGCTTCACGGCATGGGGCTCAAAACGGGCTTCGATCTCGACGCACTTTCAACGCTCTCGGTGGAGATGTCGCGCCGGATGAACCGCGCGCTTACGAGCCGTTACGTTGCGGCCTGGGCCGCGGGCCGGGCGCGAGCGGCCGCCGCGAAGTCGGCCCCCAAGGGTTCGGCACCGTGAGGATCGGCCTTCTCCTGCTCGCTTTGATCCCCGTGGGAGGTTGCGCGGGCGGCCCGCACCGGGGAGAGGACCGCATCTATGCCCTCGATCGCATCGTGCCGAGCGCGCTACGGGTGCGTCGCCCTCCGGGGCCCGGAGCCGATCCCAAGGCGGGCCCAGGCGGCCCGGACTTTGTGAGCCAGCCCAACTACCCCGACGAGCGCCTGGACTGCCGATCGATCGACGAGTTCCTCCCCGACGAGAAGCTCAAGCCCATGTTCGAGTGCCTGGCCTCTCTTCCGCCCGGGCTCAAGGTCCGCTACGAGCTCCTGCGCGGGCCCGTGCCCGAACTGAAAGCGCTGCCCCGTGAGGAGTGGAACGAGGAGGTCGCGCCGGCCCCGGTGGCGGCCGTGCCGCCTGCGAGCGGCGGAGAACCTCCGCCCGACGCTGCGGCGAGCCCCGAAGAAGGCGCGCCGCCGCCGCTGGCGCCATGCTTCGCGGAGCACTGGGCGAAGCTGCCCGTGCCGCGCGAGGTTTTCTATGTTGCGGAGCTCGAACGTGTGCGCGGCGACTGGGGAGGCGAGCACGGCTACGAGTGCTTCGCCACGCGCCTGGACGTCGAGGCGGGGAAGCTTTTGGGCGCCGAGATCCCCGGCAGCGAGTGGCACCTTGTGCTTCAACTCCCGCCGGATCCGCCCGTGGCGGATCTGCCGGGTCTGCGCCGGATGCTCATGGGCGTCGTGCTCACGCCGCTTTTCCGGGCAGAGGGGTCGGCCGACAAAGTGCGGGGTCGGCTCGTACCCGAGCGCCTCTGCGAGGAGTGCTTCGGGTCGCGCGCTTCCGTGCTTCCCGAACGTCGCCCGCCCTTTCCGCAGCAGTGGCCCTAGGCCGCCGCGCGCCTTTTCAGACGATCAGCGTGTGGATCGCGTGCATGGGCGCGGGGTCGGCCACCATCTGGCGGGTGGCCTCCATGTACTTGTCGAACATGCCCAGGGTGGGATCGTGGAACAGATCGAGCGAGGGGCCCGCCAGCCGGGCTAGGGTGTGCGGGTCGCGAATGCCTTCGGCGTGCATGCGCATCGCCCGGTCGGCCGCCGGGGTCCGGCGGAAGAGCTCCGGCGAGCCAAGATTGGTCAGGAGACGGTTCACGCGCATTCGCTCTATTTTAACACGGAGCGTAAGTCCTTGGCCCCAGGCGGGAATCTGGGCTATGACGGGCACACTATGTCAGCTTGGGTTATCGTCAGTTGGGTTGCCGTCGCCATTCTCACCGGTCTCAATATCGTGGTCTTCCTTCAGCTGAAGAAGGCCAGCGAGGAGATGCTGAAGGCGGCCTTCCCGGGCGCGCGCGACGTGAACGACGCGCTTTCCAAGATGCAGGACGCGATGAAGAGCGCCCAGCGCGGCCGCCCGCACCCCATGCTCGCGCGCTCCATGGGCAAGAAGGCCGGCGCCAAGATGGCCGGTCAGGAAGCCCAGCTCCAGGCCGCCCTCTCCATGCTCCAGAGCATGCAGAAGAAAAAATAACCGAAGCAGGAGCCGAGGTTCCGTCAGTGCAAAGGCACTGCCGCGCAGCAGGATGCGGAGCGGAGGAATAGGCTGAGCCGCGCGCGCCCCGACCTGAACGCAACAATCTGTTGCGTTCGCGCGAGCTGCGTCTCGCGGGGGCGGGGGGGGCGCCCAGGCATCAGGCGTTCTTTTTCTTCGCCCGCGCGCCGCGGCTCCAGCGCGGGCGGCGGTCGCGGCGCTTCTTGGCCCCGGCCGCGCGTGTACCTGGTGCGCCTTTCGGTGCCGGCGGCGCCGAAGCCACGAGCGCTTCGAGCTTTTCCACCAGCGCGCCCGTGACTGCCTTGGGCTCGCCGAGCGCGCTGAGCACATGGGCCACTGACTCAAGCGAGGACAGCGCCTCGGGCCTGGGCTCGCGCCGCAGATTCCCATAGGCGGAGGGGCGGGCCGGAACGACCACGAGCCTCCGCAGCTTCAGCAGCCAGGCGTTCCGCCACCAGAGCGTCTTGGCCTGGGCCCAGGTGCCGTCGATCACCACGATTCCGAGGAGCGAGCGGAGCTCGTCGGGGATCGCGGGCATGAACTCTTCCTTCTGGTTCACCCAGTACAGCGCCGCGGCCTCGCCCGAGCCTTCGCCCGGCCTGGGAAGGCGCGAACCCGCGCTGCGGCTCCCCAGGTACAGCACGCCCCAGCGTTTGGCGTCGACGCCGGGAACCACCATCGCAGGGGCCGTCGCGACAGGCTCGGCCGCCGTTGCGGGGTCGACGCCTGACTCGGCATCGGCTCCGACCTCAGGTCTGGGCGCCTTGGGCGAGGGCCCGGCCAGGGCCTGGGCCAGATTCCTCCAGGAGAGCCCGGCTCGCAGGATCACCCGCTCGCCCAGGACTTCGGCCATCAGGGGTGCCGTGGCCAGGGGTTCTTTCTTCTCGCGGGGATGTTGGAGGATCAGGATGCGCGTGGGCATGGGGCAGGGCTTAGCATGGGTGCCTGCAAAACGCGAAAGGCCCCGCGCGGGCAGCACCCGGCGGGGCCTTTCCAAAAAGTCGGGTCAGGTTCGGCTCAGAAGCCGAACGGCACGGAGAGCGACACGAAGAACGAGCTCACCGTGAGGTCGTAGGAGTCCGGGATGTCCGTCTCGGTGTCGCCCACGTAGCTCGTGGTCACGTTGTGGATCAGGTAGTCCACGTTGATCGCGAGTTTCGGGATGATGTTGTAGCCCAGGCCGAAGCGGATGGCGGTACCCTTGGTTCCGCGGTCGTCGACGTTCCCGCTGGCCATGTTGCTCATGAAATCGAATTGCCCGCGCAGGGTAAGTCCCACGCCCGGGATCGTGTACTGGGCGAAGGCGCCGAGGTTCATCATCGTGTCGGCGCTGTCGCCATCGTCGGCGTCGCCCGCTTTGATCATCGCGTAGTGGAAAGCAGGACCGAACGCGAACCCCTCCATCGAGAGGCCGGCACGAACGTCAAAGCCGAGGCCGCCGTAGGTATCCGCGGCGGTCAACGCGGAGTCCGTGGAGCCGAAGTGGTAGCCCACGCCGGGCTCGAGGTGTACGCCGGCCTGGGCCTGCGTGGCGCCCAGGAGCGCGAGCGTTGCGAACGTAAGAATGGAAATCCGTTTCATGGTGGTCTTCTCCCTTGCTCGATTTTTCGTTGGACTCCATCAGGATGGAGGCACATCGCTCGGGTCGCAAGGCCAAAGAGTTGACGCGTCGGCGTCTCGGCGGGGCCGGAATGCCCTCGCGGTCAGTAGGCCAGGCGACGCAGGAGAAGCTTGCCGCTTTCGCTCTGGATGGTGACGAGCGCCCACTTCGGCTTGCGGTCGGGCAGCGTGAAGCGGAAGCAGAGGTCGAGCGAAGGTTCGGTGCCCGCCGCTTTCGGCATGCCGTTGAAGCGTTTTGCCGCCGCGCCTTCGCAGGCCGCGGCCCCGGAAGGATCCCGCATCCAGCTCGCTCCCACGATCATCCGGCGCCTGCGTGTCTCAGGAATCGCGCGGGAAAGCTGCGCATCCGCGCACTCCATCGCGGATTTTCCGGCTTTCTCCGAAAGCGGCTTGGCGCGGAGCTTGGCCGCGCAAGCCAGGAAGGACGACACTACCTGCGCCGCGGCGACGGGGTCCACGCCCTCAGGCGCCTCGGCGCGCGCGGCCGGGGCCGACACCACAGCCGCCACAGCGAGGAGGGCGAGGACAGGGACACAGAGTTTCGGGGCGCGAGGCTTTTTCATGGCTCCTCCAGTATCCCTCAGCCTCAGAGTCTTTCCCAGGGCGGCGGAATGGCGTCCATCCACTCGCCAAACCAGCCCTCGCCGTCGCCGGCTTCGACGCGCGGGGGGCAGGCGCCGCCCGCATCGGGCGCGCCCACCGGGGCTTCGCCCGTGGCACCCTGTGCGGGCGGCGCCAGCGCCGCGGGAGACGGCAGGTGGGCCAGCCCAGCCGCGCAGCCCCCTCCCGTCACTCCCGAAGGGAAATGGGCGCGGCAGGCCGGGCTCACATAGTCGGCCGAGCAGGCGCGCGATGCCAGCGCCGCGCAGGAGCTTGCGCTGGCGGGGCAGGAGACTCCCATCCGCGCCAGGTTTCCATTCACCACAGTGGCCACGGCCGGGCTGAACTCCGAGCAGTTCACGCCCTCGTCCCAGCTCGCGTTCACGTAGCTTCCCCAGTCGAAGTCGCGCAGGCGCCGCCAGCGCCCGCCGTCGCAACCGAGGATCGGCGAGGCGCCGTAGAGCAGGTCGCGGTAGAAGTTCATGCCGGAGAAGTTGGCTCCGAGGTCGCCGAAGGAGCGCACGCTGGTGGTCGCCATGCCGTACATGCCGTCCTCGAGGCTCCTTCCGTGGTCGAGGGCGTCGCGCACGCGCCCCCCGGCCCACACGAGCTCGAAGTACTCGAAGCCCTGGGCCATGAAGTGCCCGAGCTTGTCTATGCCGATGCGCTGGCCGCCCAAGTTGATCGTGGCCTCGAGGCCCGCGAACCGGAGCACGGGCGCGTCGGTGACCGAAATCCCGTTGTAGATGCTCGCGCTGAGATCGGTGCTGATCTGGTTGGCCGAGGGCAGGTGGTCCTCGGCCCAGCTCTCGATTTCGGCCACGGGGTTGGAGTTGAGCTGGTTCCTCACGTAGGTGAAGATAGGGGGCGGCATTCCCCCCGTCGCGGCTGGAATCACGCAGGGCGTGCCCGCCGCGTTGGCCGCGGCGACGGCCGCTTCGAGCCTGCGGTTGGTCTCGGCGTTGAGGAGGCCGCGCGAGTCCGGGAGGGGGCGGCTCCGGCCCGTGATGTTGTCCACCTCGTAGGCGTGGGCTGAGGGCGCCCCGAGCTGTAACGCGAGCAGCGCGCCCCCGATTATCCAAGGCCTGAGTGATTGTCCCCGAATCATACCCCTCCCTCTAGAGTACCTGACGGAGAAATGACGCGCAAAGTCACACTCCAGAGGACAAAACCCTTTTTGATTCAGGCGCCTGGAAGGGCGCGGGTCAGAGTAGCCCGTCGCGGCGGAGCAGGGCCTTCGGGTCAGGCTCGCGGCCTCGGAACTTCTTGAAGAGCTCCATGGGGTGCTCGGAGCCACCGCGCGAGAGCACGGTTTCCTTGAAGCGTTTGGCGACCTCGACGTTGAACACGCCCTTCTCCTTGAAGAGCTCGAACACGTCGGCCTCGAGCACCTCAGCCCATTTGTAGCTGTAGTAGCCGGCCGAGTAACCGCCGGCGAAGATGTGCGAGAAGCCGGGAGACATCATCGTGCCCGCCACGTGAGGGAAGAGCGAGGTCCGCGCGGTGGCGGCCACCTCGTGCTTCTCGACGTCGGTGACCCCCGAAGGGTCTGCCGCGTGCCAGGCCAGATCGAGGTAGCCGAAGTTGAGCTGGCGCAGGCTCGAGTAGCCGGCCTGGAACAGAGCCGACTCGCGGATCTTCTTCACGAGCTCGGCCGGGATGGCTTGGCCCGTCTCGTAATGGCGCGCGCAGAGGTCGAGGCCCTCCTTCTCCTGAACCCAGTTCTCCATGAGCTGCGAGGGCAGCTCCACGAAGTCCCAGTAGACGTTCGTGCCGGCGAGGCTGCGGTAGTGGCATCGCGAAAGCAGCGAGTGGAGCGAGTGCCCGAACTCATGGAAAAGCGTACGGAGCTCATCGAGCGTAAGGAGAGAGGGTTTCCCCGGCGTGGGCTTCGAGAGGTTGCAGACGATCGACACGATGGGGCGTACGACGCCGCTGCCTTCCGGGGTGACGCCGAAGCCCTGCTCGCGGAAGTTCGTCATCCAGGCGCCGCCGCGTTTCGTGGAGCGGGGGTGGAAGTCCGCGTAGAAAAGGCCCATGAACTCGCCGGTGGACTTCTCGGTAACCTCGAAGGCGCGCACCTCCGGGTGGTATACGGGCAGGTCCTTGCGCTCACGGAACTCGAGGTCATAGAGGCGGCGCGCGTGCTCGAACACGCCCTCGATGCACTTCTCGAGCGCGAAGTAGGGGCGAAGCGTCTCCTCGTCGAAGTCGTACTTGCGGTGCTTGAGTTTTTCCGACCAATACGCGAAGTCCCAGGCGTTCACGTCTTTCACTCCGGACTGGGCCGCGAGCGCCTTCACCTCCGCCAGATCTTTCTCCGAGGCCGCGCGCGAGGCCTGAAGGAGTCCGTCGAGGAACTTCCTCACAGTGCCCGGCTCGGAGGCCATGCGCTCCTCGAGCACGAAGTGCGCGTGGGAAACGTATCCCAGGAGCACGGCGCGCTCGTGCCGCAGGCGCGACTTCTCGAGGATCAGCGGTCGGTTGTCCCACTCGCCCGAGGCGGCGCGGGTGAGGTAGGCGCGCCAGAGCTTCTCGCGCAGGTCGCTGCGGTCGCTGAACTTCATGAAGGCGATGAAGGAGGGCGCGTCGAGCGTCACCACCCATTTCGCCTGGGTCTTGCCCTCCTTGCGCTTCTCGTCGGCCAGGGAGGCTGCGGCCTCTCGCGCGGACTCGGGCAGGCCGGCCAGGTCATTCTCCTCCAGAGGCAGAATAAAGGCGTTCGAGGCGTGAAGGAGGTGCTCGCCGAATTGCTGAGACAGAAAGGCCAGGCGCTGGTCGATGGCCCGAAGCCGCGTCTTCTGCTCCTCGCCCAGGAGCGCGCCGTTGCGCTTGAAGTTGCGGTAGGTCTTCTCGAGAAGGCGGGCCTGCTCGGCGTCGAGCCCGGCGGAAGCGCGCCCGTCGTAGATCGCCTTCACGCGGGCGAAGAGCTTCGGGTCCAGAATCACGTCGTTCGAGAACTCGGCTAGCTTCGGCGAGATTTCCTTGCCCAGGGCACGCATGGAGTCCGTGCCGTCGGTCTCGAGCAGGTTGAAGAAGAGCGAGCTCACCTGGTCGAGCCCCGAGCTCGCGAGCTCGAGCGCCTCGAGGGTGTTCGAGAACGTGGGTGCCGCGGCCTGGGCGCTGATGCGCGAAACCTCGGCGCGTGCGAGCCTGAGCCCCTCCTCGAAAGCCGGGGCGTAGAGCTTCTCCTCGATCTGATGGAAGGGGATCGCGCCGTGGGCAAGAGTGAAAGGTTTCAGCAGGAAATCAGGGTTCATTTCGTCACCCTAGCGCGGCGCGCGCGCCAGTGCCAGAGGGGCGAAAGGGGGGATCCAGAGTTCCCCTTCGGGGGCGACGATCCAATGCCCTGCCAGCCTTACGCCAACCGCCGCGCCCGCTGCGGCCACCAGGCGCGTCAGCTCCAGGTCCTGGGACGAGGCATCCAACCGCCCGGAAGGGTGGTTGTGGGCCAGTACGAAGCCCTCTGGACGGAGGGCCAGGACGCGGGCGAAGAGCTCCGTTGGGTCGACCTGGACGTGCGTTCGTACCCCCTCTTCGACTCGGCACAGCCCGCCCCAGCGCCCCGACCTGTAACGAGGCACGAAACCCAGCCACTCCCTTGCCTCCCATCGGGCCTCCGCGGGGATGCGCGCGAGTGACGAGCGGGCCTCGGCGTTCGGCGCCGGAGTCGAGGTTGCCCCCGGGCCACGCGCCCGGAACTGGGCATAGCGCTTTCCGAGCTCCAGGGCCGCGAGCACGCGCGCGCGCGCAGCCGGCCCGAGGCCGGGCACCGGTTTCAGCACGTCGGCGCGGCAGCTTTCGAGCGCGTGGAAGAAGGCCGCTTCGGCGTCGTCGGGGCTCAAGCCCGGACCCGGCTGATCCAGCATGCGCTGCGCGAGCCCTAGCGCGCCCCCCGCGCCGCGCGGGGCGGTGCCCAGGAGCACCGCCAGGCATTCGCGCAGGGAAAGGGCCTGGGGTCCCGCGGTGAGGCAGCGTTCACGGGGGCGTTCCGGGAAGGTGGGCGGCATGGGCATGGAGGTTTGCATCGCCACCGTGCGATTCAAGGCTCGTGCCTGAGATCCGTCGGTCAGTGCGCTGCGAGACCCAGGCGCTTCCTCAGGCGGCCCCCGAACGCCTCGGCGTCGTCGAGCACGGCCAGGATCGCGGGGAAGATCATCGAGGTCAGAAGCGAGCCGAACATGAGTCCCCAGCCCAAGGCGAGCGCGATCGGCACGACAAAGGGATCCAAGCCCCCGATGCCGTAGGCCGTGGGGAGCACGCCCACCACGGTGGTGGACGTGGTGAGGAAGATCGGCCTGAGACGGATCGTGGCGCCAAGAACAATGCTCTCCACCTTCCCTTTCCCCTCGGCACGCAGCGTGTTCACGAAATCGATGAGCACAATGGCGTTGTTCACGATCACCCCGGCCAGGGCGATGATGCCCAGCATGCCCATGAAGCTCAGGGGCTTGCCGTGAACGAAGAAGGCCAGGATCACGGCGATCACGCCCACCGGGATGGTGAGCATGACCATCAGGGTCTGCAGAATACTCTGGAAGGTGAACACCAAGATCAGGAAGATGCCCACGCCCGCCAGGAGGAAGGCGCGCGCGAGCGACTGCATGGACTCGGCGGTATCCTTGTCCTCGCCGCCGAAGACGAAGCTGATCCTGGGATGCTTTTTCAGGAACTCCGGCATGATCTTCGATCGGACGGTGTCGGCCACCTCCTGTGCGGAGTTCTTCGCCACGTCGACCTGGCCGGTCACCCGGACTTCGCGCTCGAAATCCTCGTGCTGGAAGGCCGCGATGCTCTGTGCTTCGTCGAAGCTCGCCACGCGGGAGAGCGGCACGAGCGCGCCCTGGCGGTTCGGGATCAGAAGCCGCTCGAGCACGTCCCGGCTGCTCTGGTCCTTCTCCGGGAGCCACACGCGAATCCCCACCTCTTCGTCGAGGCCCTGGATCGAGCTGGCCTCCGTACCCTCGAAGGCCGTGCGGACCAGGGTGCCGATCTCGGCCGTGGTCAGGCCCGCGGCGGCGGTCTCGGCGTCCTTTGGCCTCACGACGATCTCCTGCTTGCCGAAGACGAAGGTGTCGTCGAGGTCGGAGACGCCAGGGAGCTTCGCGAGCTCGGCCTTGAGGTCCTTGATGGCGGGCAGGATATCCTCGTAGCGCTCGCCCTGCAGGCCCACGTTCACGGGTTTGCCCACGGGAGGGCCGGGATTGACCTGGTCGAAGCTCACCTTCTTGAGCCCCGGGATCTCGCCCACGGATTCGCGGAGCGCGGCGATGATGGTTTTCGTGTCGCGCGGGCGGCGCATCTCGGGCGTGAGGTAGATCTTGAAGATAGCGTACTCGGAGCCGCGTTTGGTGTCGGGGTCGAAGTTGTCCTGCCCCTGGTAGCCGATGGCAGCGGTAAAGGCCTGAAGCTCCGAGGGGGGGAGCTTCTTGAGCGCCTCCTCGATGGGGCGCGTGAGCTCGAGCGTGCGCTCGATGCGAGTACCGACCGGGGCCGTGGCCCGCACCAGGAACACGTCGATGCCATCAGGTGGGAAAAGCACGAAGCGCATGCCCAAGGCGGCGAGCGCGATCGATCCGAAGAAAAGCGCGACGCCGCCCCCGGCGACCTTGTAGCGGTGGGCGATCAGGACCTGCAGGAGCTTGCGGTAGCGGGGGAGCACGGTGTGATCCCAGAAGGACTCGGTCTTGGCCAGGATCCGGTCGAGGTGGCCCTTCTTCTGCTTGCCGGCGCGCTTCTCCACCGTGACCCACCTGCTGATGTGGTAGGGCAGGATCAGGAACGACTCCAGGAGCGAGATGCCGAGCGCGATCATCACGCCCAGGGGCATCTCTCGGATGAACTTCCCGAAGATCCCGCTCATGAAGAGCATCGGCGCGAAAGCGGTGACGGTGGTGAACACCGAAGCCAGAACTGGCGGCCACATCTGCTGCGCGCCCTTGATGGCCGCCTCCATGGGCTCGAGCCCCTCCTCCATGAGCCGCACGGAGTTGTCCATGACCACGATGGCGTCGTCGACGAGCATGCCTACGACGATGATCAGGCCCAGCAGCGAGATGAGGTTGATGCTCAGATCCTGCGTGTAATAGATGATCATCGTGCCCAGGAAGGCGAAGGGGATGCCGAGCGACACGAGCGCCGCGACGCGGAAGGGCAGGAGCAGCGAGAGGATCCCCAGCACGAGCACCAGGCCCATGGCAAGGTTGCCGGTGAGGATGCTGATCCGGCGTTTCACGTAGTACGATACGTCGTTCACGAAATCGTAATTGACCTTGGGGCTCAGAAGGGGCTCGATCTCCTTCATCCGAGCGCGCACCTTCTCGACGAGAGTCACCGCGTCCTTGCCGCCCTTCTTGATCACCACCATGTGCACGCCGGGCTGGCCGTTGGTGCGATGGATCACCGTGGGGCGCGAGACGGCCATTTCGACCTTAGCCAGATCCTGCACCCGAATGGAGTCGCCGAGGTCGTTTCCGCGCACCACGGTGCGCTTCACGTCGTCGGCGTTCTTGTACTCACCCACCGTGCGGACGACTTTCTCCTGGCCGTCGGGGTCGCCCGCCGAGACCTTGAGGGTGCCTCCTGGGATCGAGACGTTTTTCGCGGCGATCGCGTTCGTGACCTCCTGGAGCGAGATGCGGAAGCGATCGAGCTTCCCGGGGTCGGCTTCGACCTGGATCTCCACGTCGCGCTCGTCCGAGATGTTCACGGAGGCCACCTCGTCCAGCCGCTCCAGTTCACGCTCGATGCGCCGAGCCTGCTCCAGCATCTCGAGGTCGGAGAGCTCGCCGTAGACGCCAATCTCCACGATGGGCTGGTTCTTGGATTCCAACTCGGTCACGTTCGGGTCCTCGACGTCCTTCGGGAGATCGGTGACGCGGTCGACGGCGCTGTCCACCTCGCGCTTCCCTTTCTCGGCCGAGATCTGGTCCGGGTCGAGCTGCACGACGATGACGCTGCGGCTTTCAGTGGAGGTGGAGGTGAGGCGCTTGATCCCGTTCACGGCCTGGAGCTCGCGCTCGATCTTGTTCGTGACGAGCTTCTCCACCTCCTCGGGTGAGGCGCCGGGGTAGATCGTGGTGATGACGATGATGTCGAAGTTCACGTTCGGGAACACCTCCTTCCGAATCAGGAGCGTGCAGGCGATCCCGACTGCGATCACCGTAACGGTGAGGAGATCCCCGAAGACGCCCTTGCGGGTGAAGAAGTCGATGAGGCGGTTCATGGGTCAGTCCTTGAGCTGGATGGGATGTTCGACGAGATCCTTCAGGTAGGCCTGCAGCCGGCTGTCGAGCCGGGCCACGGCCCAGGAGCCGAGGCGCGCCTGCACCTCGGCCTGGCGGAGCGATACCTCCGCGCCGGTGGCGTCGTCGCCCGCCTGGATCACCTGCAGGAGCTGCGAGCGCCCGATGCGGTAGCGCTCCTCCTCGAGGCGCGCCCGCTCGGCCTGGCGTTCGTTCACGGCGCGCGCGTCCTCGAGCGCGTCGCGGAGCCGGTGCAGGTCGTTGCAGACGTTCAGCCAGCCCACCCGCAGGCTGGCAGCGGCGGAGGAAGCCTGGGCCTCGGCGGCCTCGAGCTGGGCCCCCGCGCGGCGTACCTCGGCCTCCTCGGCGCTCGATCCGATCGGGATCGAGAACACGGCGCCCAGGGCCCAGCGGGGGCGGTCGAAGCCCGCGGCCTCCGAGAGCGCGGCGCCGGATTCGGCGGAGTCGATGCCGGTGGCTTCGTAGCTTCCCTGAAGCTGAAGCGTGGGCAGCGCCCGGCTCCGAGCGGAGCGCTCTGAGGCGCGGGCCGCTTCGGCGCGGGCGAACGCCGTGCGGGCGTAGGCCGAGCTTGAGGGCGGAGGGTTGAGCGCCTCCCGCTTGCCGCAGGCAGCGAGAGCCTCGGGAAGGGGGTTGTCGAGCTGGATGGGTACGCGCATCGGATCGATCGTGAGCCACTCGTCGGGGAATTTCAGCGAGGTCACGAGCTCGCGCCACATCTCGTCGAGCGCCTGCCGCGCGGATGCGAGGCTTTGTGCCGAACCCGTGCGCGCGCTCTCCACCTGCAGGAGGTCGGGCCGCTCGCTCGTGCCCCGCTGCGTGCGGATCCGCGTGATGCTGAGGAGCCGCTCGCGGCGCTCCAGGCTCGTGCGCGCGGCCCGGACCTGCTCCTGGAACAGCCAGGCCTGGTAGTACTGGCCCATGAGCGCGAGCGACCACTGCTCGATGTTCGACTCCAGCTCCGCCTGCGAAGCCACGGTGGTTTTCCGGCCCGCCTCCAGCCCAGCGCGTGCGGCGGAGCCGAAGGCGTCCTTCCAAAGGTTCTGCTTCAGGGTGACGCCCGCCTGTGCCTGATGGCCCTCGAACTCCGCCGGCGTGGGCCCGAAGGTTCCTGCGGGGAGGGTGTAGGCGTAGCTCGAGATCCCGAGTTTCAGCTCCGCGGTGGTGCCGGTGCCGAAGTACTTGCTCAGGCTCAGGCCGCCGCCAGTTCCCTCCGACGATTCGGAGGAGAAGGGGCTCGTGGTCTCACGCTCGTCGTGCTCTTTCTGGGCGTTCAGGCTCAGCACGGGATCGAATACGCCCTCCGCCTGGAGCTCGGCCGCGGGCACGGCCGCCGCCGAGGCGCGCACGGCCCGGAAGTCGTCGGAGCTCCTCATCGCCGCGCTCACGACGAGGCCGACGGTGAGCGTTTCGCCGGGAAGCCGCTTGAGCATGGCCTGGGCCTCGGGCGGCAATGCGTCGCTCTTCTTCGGAGCCGCGTGGCCCGCTGAAACGGTGAGGGCGATCCAAGCTGCGAGGAGCGCGGTCATGGCAGATACCTCTACGGGGAAAGGTCAGGGTGTGAAGGGAGGTCTACCGCTGGCAACGCGCGTTGTCGAGAAAAGCGAGGTGACAATTTTCCTCACTGATTTGAAATGGGGCGCTCACTTGCAATCGAGCCAAGGTCACGTACGCTTAGAGTCACGTAGGTAAGGAAGCCTTCGGGGGCGCAAGCCCTCGGAACCATGGACGCTGCGAAGGAGCCGGAATTGCGATCAACCGCCCGGATTGTTCACCCAGCCCGTTCTGTATCCCCCACCCTCGTTTTCCTGACAGGAATACTGCTGTTTGGAATGGCGCAAGAGGCCATGGGGCGGGAGTCCATCGAGGCGGCCGCGAAGTGCCGCGCCTCCGAATGGGAAGGGGTGGAGAAGGTGTCCGGTCAGGTGGTGCGGACCGCCGATGGCGACACCGCCCGCGTGAGGGTCGACGGCCGCGAGTTCTCTGTCCGTTTCCTCTCCATCGATACCCCGGAAACGCACTACGAGGGCATGAGCCAGGGGTACTGGGGCGAAAAGGCCGCCGAGCGGCTGGCCGAGCTCCTGCCTGTGGACACCCGCGTGAGCCTGGAGTTCGAGGACGAGCCCTGTGACAAGTACGGCCGCATGCTCGCCCACGTCTGGAAGGGCACGAGCAACGTCAACAAGCGCATGGTGAGTGAAGGGCTGGCGGTGAATTACTGCATCTATCCCAACGTCCGCCACTGCCTGGCCTACGGCCGCGAGGCGCAGCGCAACCTCGACGCGGGCAACGGGATGTACGGCGACGATTCGCTGGTGCTTCCCTACGAGTGGCGCCGCCTCGTGAGCGACCGGCCGGACGACCGCTGGGTGGGGGATATCCACACCCACGAAGTTCACGCCCCGGGCGGCATGGACAACGTTCCGGTGGGCGCGCGGGTGTTTTTCTTCAAGCAGACGGACGTTCCGCCGCCGTACCACGTCGTGGAGCCCTAGCTCAGGCAGGCCGGCAGCCAGGTAAGGGCATCCGGCATCGGGGGCAGGCGACTGGGACCGGTTCGGGGCTAGCCTCTACCGGCTCTGTCACAGCAACCGGCACTGACACGGACACTGGGACCGGGACTCCTACCGAGACAGAGACTGACCCGCCTCATCTCCTCCGCTCAAACCGATCAACCCTGGCCGTGTCTTCCTCGGTCGTCTGCGGCTCTGCCGCCTCGGCCAAGCGCTCCTGGAAAAGCTGGCACTCCATCCCCGAGCTCTGCTGGACGACGAAGGAGGGCGACTGCGCCGACTTGAAGCCGTGAGCGCGGCAACCGTGGGGGAACTTCCCGTCCCAAGTGGTGTAGGCGTGGCGGCAGCGGCCGCAGTGCGGGCGTTTCGGTTCGCTCATGCGCGTCGCCGGAGCGGCTCCTCAAGGAAAGTGTATCACGCGCGTCGGCGCACGGGCCGCCAGGCCCCCCACCAGAGCGCGAGCGCGATGAGCGGGAGCGCGGCGATCAGGTCGACGACGTAGTGGTACCGCAGGTAAAGCGTGGCGAGCGTCACGGGGATGGCGGCGCCCATGGCCCATTTCCCGTACCGGGGGGCGTAGCGCAGGGCGAAGATCGCGGTGATCCAGCTCAGCGCGGTGTGGCCGCTCGGGAAGCAGTCTTCCACCGTGGACTGCGCGCCGTGGATGAAGGACCGGATCATGTGCGCGAGCCAGTACCCCTGGAGCGCGTTCTGGTAACGGTCGGCGAACACGAACTGAGGGCCGATGGCGGGCACGGCGACGTAGCAGACGAAGTTCACGAGGTAGGCCCCGATCCAGGCCTGGAGGAAGCGCTGCAGATCCATGAGCGCGGCCTCGGGTGAGCCGGGCTTGGCGCCGGGGCCGCCCAGGCTGCTGCCGAGAAAGGGCGCGGGCTTGAGCTTCCATGCGTGGATCGCCCAGCGCGCTCCCAGCAGCAGCAAGAGCAGATAACCCCAAATGTAATAGGAGAAGTAGGCCACCTGCAGGAACTCGGTGAGCGCGCGGCCCATAGCGGTGTGGGGCCCGATCCAGGAATTCGTGTCGAGCCAGTAGGAGATCTGGCCATCGGGGAACATCCAGGAGAAGAGCGCGCGGTCGAGCGCCATGAGCGCCTCGTCGCGGCGAGGCAGGCCCACGGCCCCGATCACGCCACCGGTCTTCGCGTAGAAGATGGGGGCGGAGACCGCGAGGGTCAGCGCCTCGGCGGCGAGGAGCCAACGCGTGAGGCGCGCGTTCCGGGAGGCCCGGGCGCGCCGGTACGCCAGATGCGTGACGCCGATCAGCGCCGAGATCGCCAGGGGGACGGCCATCAGCCCGGCTCCGCCGACGAGAGCGTAGAGCGGACCTAGGGCCGATGCGGCTAAGATGAGCAGGAGATGGCGCCGATCCGTCATGTGAGGTGATTTGATGTTAACCCGGGCCGCGAAATTCTGTTGCCTGCTCTTGGCGGTAAATCACGCCGCCACCGCGTTGGCGGCGGATCCGGCGCCGGAAACCGAGGCCATCGGCGCCCTGGCCGCTCCCGTGACGGAGCCCTGCCCCACGGACTCGGACCTCGTGTGGTGGGCAGAGGGCGGATTCACGGCCTGCGTGCGGTACCTCGTGAAGCAGGGCTGGGCGAAGATCGATGCACGCGACGCACGGGGTGAGACCGCGCTTACCGCGGCTGCGGGCGCGGGGCAGCTGTCCACGCTGCGCGAGCTCCTCGAGCTCGGCGCGAAGGCCGAGCTGGCCGCGGCCGACGGCGCCACCGCGCTCCATCGCGCGGCCTCGCGCGGCGACGCGGCGATGATCACGGCCCTGCGGCGCGCGGGGGCCGACGCCTCGCGCAAGGACACCGCCGGCGACACCGCCTTTCACCGCGTGATCCGCGGCGCGGGCTGCTCCGCGCGCCTGGCGGCTCTCGACGCCGCGCTCGCGCCGCTGCCGAGCGCCCGCCGCGCGGGCCTGAACCTGGCCAACCATGAGGGGCGCACGCCCCTCATGGAGGCGGCCGACGACCCCGCCTGCGTGCGGCGGCTGCTTGAGGGCGGCGCGGACCCACGCCTGAAGGACGCGCGCGGCCGCACGGCGCTCTCGGTGGCGGCGGCCCGAAGCGCGGAGGCGGTGGAGCTGTTGCTCGCCCGCGGCGCGTCCGCGGACGCGCCCGACGCGCTGGGAACCACGCCGCTCATGATCGCCGCGCGCGCGGGCGACGCGCGGGCCGCGGAGCTGCTGCTCGGCCGCGGCGCCAGGCCCGGCCGGGCCACGCCCACGGGCGAGACGCCGCTCTCCTTCGCCGCGATGTCCGGGCACGGGGCCGCGGTGCGCGCCCTGCTGGACGCCGGCGCCGATCCGCGCGCGCGCAGCCGCTCGGGTTGGACCGCGCTTCATTGGGCGGTCTCGCGCGGGCACGAGCCCGTCGTGCGCATCCTGCTCGCGGCCGGCGCGGATCCCAGAGCCAAGACCGCCGACGGGCGCACGCCGCTCCGGCTCGCGCAGGAGCGTGGCGACGGGTTCCTGGCCCGCGCGCTGGAACTCGCGGTCGGGATGGAGAGCCCGGCGCCCAAACCCGCGAAGCCCCGCGCGGCCCGCTAGGTCAGAACCGGAACACGAGGTTGCCCATGAACTGCGGAGTGACGCCGCCGCCCGAGCCCATGGGCCCGATCGAGGCGCCCGCGAGCGGGTCGTCGTAGCGCGGTTCGAGCGGCACGGACACGCTGCCGCCCACGGAAACGACGGGATTGGGCCGCCAGAGCAGGGCCGCGCCCGCCGTGCGGCGCGCGCCGTCCACGAAGGTGGCGCCGTCGGAGTCCAGGCGGCCCTCGTAGGTGCCGGTCACCGCCACGGTGTCAGCCACGACCCCGGCCTCGGCGCGGATTCTGGGGCCGAACTCGTCGATCATCACCGTCGTCGCGGCCATCAGGAAGGCTCGGCCCTCGGCGCTTCGAGAAAGACGAAGGCGCCCCTCGGCCGAAAGCACCATGTGATTGAAGACGAGGCCCATCGTGTCCAACGAGCGGCCCTCGCGCGGGTCGCGCACGTCCGGATAAAACTGCGCGCCCATGTGGAAACGCGACGAGAAGCGGTCGCGGAAGGCGTCGCCCTGCTCCACGGTGATCCCGGTGTTCCACCGCACGTCCCATTGCGTGTCCCAGCGGCCGGCGTCCTCGCCCGTGACCCCGCTGCGAAGGTGGGTCGCGGCGAAGTACCCGATCGCCTGGTTCTCGATCCTGGCCCGAACCGTGGGCGAAAGCTGGGCCCAGGGCGTGTTGAGGCTCTGCTGCAGGTGGAAGTAGAAGGCGTCGATGCTCACGGGATTGTTGGGGTCCGGGGAGAGGGCCCCGGGGCGGGTCATGGTGCCCACGTAGACGCCGGCGCTGCCGGGAGCGATGCCGCTCGGAGAGCCCCAGCTTCCGCTGATTGCCGCACCCGTGTGCTCGGAGCCGATCCCGTCGGTGCCGTGGAGCAGCCGGAACTGGTAGCGCCCGTCGGCGTCGAGCGTGAGGTCGGCGCCCTGGATTGAAGAGCGGCTGCGCGCCATTGGGTCCGCCGTGCGGATGTCGGCGCCCACCGCCTCGCGGAGGAAGCGGCCCCACTCGCTGTCGGTGGTGCCCACCGGGCCGTTCTCGTCGTAGAGGCGGTACCGAAGCGAGCCGTCGTTCATACCGGCGAAGAGCGCCCGGCTGTCGCCGGTGGCGACGTTGGCCTGAACGCCGTAGTCCATGCGCACCACGCGGTTGGGGTTGTTCGGATCCTGGAGGATCACGTCGCGGTGGCCGCCGGTGAGCGTATCGTGCCCCACGCTGTAGGTGCGGCGGATGCCCATCGCGCGGGCCATGCCCACCTGGCTTGTGGCGATGTCGCGGCAGATGCCTTCCCAGTCGGTTTCGCTGTAGAGCGGATCGCTGCCTCCGGCTCCGTAGAGCCCGCGCGCGGTGTTCTCGCGGATCGCGTTGTGGATGTCGCCCACGGGCACGACGCCGTTCGCGTCCTCACCCTGGTCGTCGGCTCGCGCGTTGTCGTAGCTGTCGCCGGCTCGGCGGCCCCACATCGAGAGCAGAGCCACCTTCCCGTCGAAGCTCAGGGCGCGCACCTGAGGGGTGCCGAGGAAGGCGTGAAGCGACTCGCGCGAGTCCAGCGACATCATGGCGCTGAAGGTGCGCACGAGGCGCTGGTCCTCCGCGCTCACGTCCTCGAAGGGGTTGTCCATCCCGCGGGCTCTGGCCTGGCGGCCGATGCGGCCGGCGGCGTTGCCAGAGCGGAGCGCCCCCTGGGCGGCGTTGAACCCGGCCCGGCGCGCGTTCCGCACGCAGTCAGCGAAGGCGGTCATCGCGGCGTCGGCGGCGCCCTCCGGGGGCGCGGAGCAGGCGCTCGCGTCGGTGTAGAGATTGAGCACGTCCTGATAGGAAACCAGGAGATCGAGCGAGCGGTTCCCCGTCTCGGTGTAAGCCCAGACGCGCGACTCGCTGCTCTGGCGCACGATGACGCGGAGCCGGCCGTAGGTGCGCTCGCCCAGGACCGCGCGGTGGCACTCCTCCGGGATCAACGAACGTGCTTCCTCCACGACCTGGCGCTCAAGCGCGAGATCGGAGACGAAGGCGCCGCCGTCGCCCAGGCTCAGCGTTCTCATGCCCACGGCGGCCACGCGATCGGCGAGGGAGCTCACGCTGACGAGGCTTTCGTATCTGGTGCAGTCGCAGCCCGGAGTCTCGGTGGCGCGGCTTTCAGCGGCGCCGAGAAACAGGGCCGCCCCTGCGGCTGCTGCGAAAAAAAAGGTTGAAAGTCCCGATCCCCGATTAGCCATGAGCGAATCACCCCAGAGTTTCTTTGATTCCGCGTCTTGAGGGTGAAGAGAGCAAGGTAAGTGCCAGAGTGGGCGCCTGGGGTCGGTGCAGGGCTGAGCCCTTGCCGCGAGCGCCGGGACGGCTGTTCAAGAAATGTACGGGCATGCGCCCGCGATCTGAGTCACCGCGGACACTCCCCGGGATTCCGAGCTATTCGCGGCCGCGTTTGATGCTCTTAACCGCGTTCGTGGTGGTCACGCGCGGCTCGTACCCGAAGTCTCGACGGAAGGCCTCGTCCGACACCACCACGGGGTATTTGAAGTAGTTCACGAGGTGTTTGGGGAACGGGGTGGGTCGCAGGCGGTTCCAGATGTCTAGCGCCGCGGAGATCAGGGGTTGAGGAACGGGCACGGCGGTGGAGCCCGCGAGCTCGATGGCTTTGGAGTAGGGGATCGCGCCCTCGCCCGCGACGTTGTAGATGCCGCTCTTGTCGCCGCGCAGGCAAAGCAGCAGCGCGCGCGCGATGTCCTCCTCGTGGATGAACTGGAGCATCGGATCGTAACCCATGACGGTGGGGCAGATGTCGGCGCGCAGGATCTGCGTGATCGCGTTCCGGATCCGCGAGCCCACCACGTTCACGGGCCTGAGGATGCAGGTGCGCGTCTCGCGGTACTGCCACATGAAGGTCGTGGCCGTGTAGTCGAGCTCCACGGCGTCGACGAGCTCCGGGAACATCTGCGAGGCACGCAGCGGCTCCGTCTCGCGGATGTGCATGGCATTGTGGTTTTGGGCCCCGTAGACGTGGAAGGTGCTGAAGACGATGAGGTTCTTCACGCCGTGTTTGAGGCCCAGGTCGAGCAGGTGGCGGGTGCCCACGACGTTGGTCTGGAAGCGCACGGCCTTCGGGGCGTCGTCCGAGGAGCGGATGCGGCCCAGGTGAATCATGGCGTGGAAGCGGTTCCGCCGGAAGATCTCGGCCATCTTGCGGTGGTTGTAGTCCACCTGGTGGAACACGCCCGGGAAGTTGCGGCCCGCGGGCATGGAGCGCGGGTCCACGCCCACGAGGCGGTAGTCGTCCGTGAGCAGGTCCACGAGGATGCTCGCCAGGCCGCCCGCCGCGCCGGTGACGAGGATGCTGGGCCGAGAGTCGCTCATTTGGCAGCCTTGTTGAAGATGGCCGAGCCTCTGAGGCGGAGGCCCACGTCGATCTCGCGTTTGAGCGCGTCCTTCACCTGGTTCACCATGCGCTGGATGTCGGCGTCGGCGCCGTCGGGGTCGCCCTCGAAGCGCAGGGGTTCCCCGAAGCGGATGGTCACCTTGGTGGGCAGGGGCAGCATTCCGAGCGGGCCCAGAAGCGGGAAGAAAGGCGTCACGGGGAAGTAGGGAGTCTTGAGCAGTTTGGCGAGCGCCTCGATATGGTAGATGCCGGGGTACATCTCCTCGCAGCCGATGATGGCCGCCGGGACGATCGGGGTTTTCGTTTCGAGGGCCAGGCGCACGAAGCCGGTGCCGAAACGCTGAAGCTGGTAGCGGCTCGGAAAGAGTTTTCCGCTGCCTCGGGTGCCCTCGGGAAAGACGAGCACGCATTCGTCGTTGTTGAGGAGGTCGCGCGCGTTCTGGGGATCTCCCACCACCTGCCCGATCCTCGAGAAAAAGGTGCCCACGAAGGGGATCGTCGGCGACCAGCGTTCCACCATGGCGCGGCCGATGCGCGGGGGCTGGGTGTCGAGCAGCAGCGAGAGGCCCAGGAGCATGCCGTCGACGGGTACCTGGCCCCCGTGGTTCGCGATGATGAGCACGCGGCCCTGGGGGATGTGCCCGGTGCCGGCGGTCTCAACGCGGAAGTAGTGGCGATAGAGCCACTCCACGGCGGCCACCACGACCTTCGCGTATTCGGGCTGGAGGCCCCAGGGGTCGAAGCCTGCGGAGTTCAGTTTCAGTGGAGCGTTCTCGATGCGCCGGGCGGCGTCCTCGCTGAGACCGACCTCGAGAAGCTTGTCGCGGAGGAGTTTGAGCACGGTCATTTCAGTGTAAAAGGGGTCGGAGCCTTTTTTGCGTAACGCCGCGTTATTTTCGTGCCGTGCGGCCAATTTTGCCTCTATAGGGCGGCGGCGGGGTTGACGCGGCGTTACGCAAAAAAGGCTCCGACCCCTTTTTTTGGGAACGGTTTGCCGGGGCGGGGAGTTAGGCGGCCGACTCGTCGGCTTCGCCGCTCTCTTCGCCGCTCTCTTCGCGGATCAGGAGCGCGCGCCGCTGGTTCATGAGGTCGGCTGCGTCCTGGATGCGTTCCACAAGGCTCTGGGCGGCCGCCAGTTCGCCCTGGTCCGTGCCGCGCGACTGCTTGAGTTTCTCGCAAAGCCGTTCCGCCACGATCAGTGCCACTCCCAAGGGGGCACAGAGATCGTGAAGGAAGGAACGTTCGTCGGAAGAGAGGTTGTTGCGCTGTGTCATTTCTTTAGTTTACTCCGACTTTGGTCCGATCCGGGGCGGATTGAACAACTCTTGATCTTTGAGCCCCGGAGCGTCGGTATAAGTGGGGCGGGAGTATCCTGACCTGCCGTGTCGTCACGGACACCTCCCCTTGCTCCCGGAGCGCTCCCGACTTAGAGAGGGGGAAGCGAGGGAAACATGTCTGACACGCTCATCGCGGTGAAACCGCAGATCGAAAAGAAGGCCCACTTCACGTCCGCCCAGTACCGGGACATGTACAACCGCTCCGTGAAGGACCCCTCGGGGTTCTGGGGCGAGGTGGCCGGGCGGCTCGACTGGTACCGCAAGCCCACGAAGATCATGAACGCCTCCTTCGACGGGGACGTTTCGATCCGCTGGTACGAGGATGGCGTGTTGAACGCCGCTCATAACTGTCTCGATCGGCACCTCAAGGAGCGCGGCGACCAGGTGGCGCTGATCTGGGAGGCCGACAATCCCGCCACCCCGTCCCGCAAGATCACCTACCGGGAGCTCCACGAACGCGTGGGCCGCGTGGCGAACACCTTGAAAAAGCTCGGCGTGAAACGCGGCGACCGCGTGACGATCTACATGCCCATGATCCCCGAGGCCGTGGAGTCCATGCTCGCCTGCGCCCGGATCGGCGCCGTGCACAGCGTGGTGTTCGGTGGCTTCGCTCCCGACTCCATCGCGGGGCGCATGCAGGACTGCGACTCGCGCTTCATCATCACCACGGACGAGGGGCTCCGCGGCGGCAAACACGTCCCGCTCAAGAAAAACGTCGACGAGGCGCTCACCCAGTGCCCGGACGTCCAGACCTGTCTTGTATTCAAGTACACGGGCGCGGCCGTGCCGATGAAACCCGGGCGCGACCTCTGGTTCCACGAAGCCTCCGAGGGCCTACCGGCGGAATGCCCCGCCGAACCCATGAACGCCGAGGATCCGTTCTTCCTTCTCTACACCTCGGGATCCACGGGCAAGCCCAAGGGTGCGCTGCACAGCACGGGCGGCTACCTCGCCTTCACGGCCTTCACGCATGAAGCCGTGTTCGACTACCAACCCGGCGAGGTCTACTGGTGCACGGCCGACGTGGGCTGGGTGACCGGGCACTCGTACCTCGTCTACGGACCGCTCGCCAACGGCGCCACCACCGTGGTGTTCGAGGGCGTGCCGAACTACCCCGATGCCTCGCGTTTCTGGCAGGTCGTGGACAAGCACCAGGTGAACATCCTTTATACGGCACCCACGGCCCTTCGCGCGCTCATGGCGGCAGGCGACTCCTTCGTGAAGAAGGCTTCGCGAAAAAGCCTGCGGATCCTGGGGTCGGTGGGCGAGCCCATCAACCCCGAGGCCTGGCTCTGGTACTACCGCGTGGTGGGCGAGGAGCGCTGCCCGATCGTGGACACCTGGTGGCAGACGGAGACAGGCGGGATCATGATCACCCCGCTCCCGGGCGCGATCGCGCAGAAGCCGGGCTCAGCCACGCTGCCCTTCTTCGGGATCGAGCCAGCCATCGTGGATGCCGACGGAAAAATCCTGGAAGGCGAGTGCAAGGGCAATCTCGTGCTCCTGGGCTCCTGGCCCGGGCAGATGCGCACCGTTTACAAGGACCACCCGCGTTTCGTGCAAACCTACTTTTCCACCTACAAGGGCAAGTACTTCACCGGTGACGGCTGCCGCCGCGATGCGGACGGCTACTACTGGATCACCGGCC
>JADZFF010000101.1 GCA_020850015.1 Bdellovibrionales bacterium
CAGCCCCAGGCAGGCCGTGCTCATTCGCGCCTTGCAGGGTGCGGGACACCGCCGGGCTGAGCGTGAAACCAAGCCGCTCGTCCTCGATCTCGAGCTCCCTCGACGGATTACCCTCGAGCAAGCGGGTCAAGTGCGCCTTCTTGAGTTGGACGAGCCCATAGGCCAGGTAGGGAGGCAGCTGCTCCCAGCCTTCCGGCGGTTCTTCGAGGGGCGCCTCGAGCGGGACGGGCGTTACGCTCGAGGGGTCGAGCTTTGCAACCGATTGCCGCCACCCTTCTGGTGGCTCGGCCTTCATGAGGCCTGGAAGAGTTGCGCGGTTCCTCTCGAAGATATGCCCGAGCTTCTCGTCGAACTTGATACGGGCCGGAGAAGCGGCCGCGCTCGTTTCACCGCACACCAGGGAGTCCAACGGCAACTTCGAGGTCGCCGACGAGTTCTCGACACCCTTCGAAGCCGCCCCGGCCGGCTGACCGCCGCGCCCCTTCCGCGCTTCCCCGTCGCTGCCTGCCCGAGGTGACATCGGGCGGTCCGAGGCCACCTTCCGAAAGCCGCGGTCGCGTGCGGGATTCCTGCCTGGCTTGGTGGAATGGGTCATGGGGCCTCAGCCGAGACCAAAGGCAAAAAATGTTCCGCGACAGCCAAGCTGTAGTTCAGCGAGGTTGCTCCGCCTTGCCTGCACTCGATGTGCGGCTCTTACGGCAGCCGGGGCCCAATTGCCGAGGAGCGGCTCGAGGAAGCCTTCCAGCCCCACGCTGATGCCGCGGCGACGAAGAAGGTCGAGCGTGCTTCGTCCAGCCCGAAGGGGTGAGGGGATGCGAGTGGGCTTCGCGGGCCGAGATGCTTCGCATAATCAGGGAGTACGTCACCCGGCTTGCTGGGCACGGCGGCCTCGCCTGCACGCGCAGTGCGCGCTGGCCGAGGTGGCGCGCGATGGCGGAGCGGGCCGACCCGGGCAGGCACGCCTTTGACTGCGCGACTCCCGGGCAACTTCTCCAGCTCCCCCCTGAAACTCAGTGAGGATGACGCTCCCGGTGCAGACGACTCGATGCCGTACAACGCCGGTGGGGCGGGGCGCCAACGGCTCGAGTGCCGCGGAGTCCTTTGCCCCCTGGCTCCGCGCAGCCCTCGAGCGCGTCGGCACCGGCGCTGGCGCGGAATGGGACTCCGTCTACGACCTGCTCCGCAGCCTCCCAGCGCTCTTCCCCGGGAAGAACCGGGAGCTCCTGTTCCCAGCCGAGCTCCGGGCCGCGATCGCGCGCGAGGTGCTCGGCTCGACCTGCCGGCTCGAGGTGAGGGACCTCGAGAGGCTTCAGCACGGCGGCTGCTCGTTTTCGTGGGCCCAGAAGCGACGCTTGCTCGGGCGGGTCGAGCTCGAGCCGGGCTCTCTCTCGTACCTCGGCCGCCTCGGGTTCCCGATCAGCCCGGCGCTGAGGGCACGCAGCGAGCGCGTGATGGAGGCGCAGATGCGCTCCGCCTTCGCCGACGCCTTCGGTGCTCCGGCGACGCTAGGGGTCGCGCTCTCCGAGGCCATCGTGGTTCGAGAGCGGTGGGGCAGGGGAGGTGACCCGCGACGGCTCGACCCCATCACGAGTGATCTCCTCCGCTCGGCCTTCCGACAGGAGTCGATCTACGCCGGAGTGCTCGGCTTCGGTGGCCAGCTCTACGAGCTCGACCCGGCGCTGAAGGCCGAGCTCCTCGCGCTCGCGTGGCTCGCTCCGCACGTCGTGCCCTCGCTGCGCGCACAGGGCTTCGAGATCTCCGCCGAGCGCGAGGCCGGGGCCGGCGCCGAGGCGCTTCGGGCCTGCGAGCTCCAGATGGTCGAGCACATCCGCAAGGGCTACGTCGCGCACACGCTCGAGCGCGCCGCCTCCGTGATCGAGGGGCTGGGCATCGCCTCGACGGAGAGGAAGATCAACCCCCAAACCAGGTGCAGGGCCTGAGCGCCGGGTCCGTGCGGGAACCCACCGGTGGCGCTGAACGCCGTCGTGGAGACGCGCTGCTGACGCGGCGCAAGGTGGCCGCGAGCGGAGCGGAGGTATCCCCGCCGGGTGTCCGGTGGCGTGATGCGCGGGTGCGTGCGAGTCACAGCGCCAGCGCGAGCTGAGGCGGCGCTTGGGCGGGAGGGGCCCGAGGTGGTCGGTCCAGGAGGCCCATGTTGCCGAGTACCTCCTCGGCGGTTCTCGGTGAGGTGATGATGCCGAGCACCTTGCGCCGGCCACCGCAATGGCAGGCCCACACGTCAGTGCCGAAGGTGCGGTGCTGGAGCATCGCCCAGTCCAACCGCGGGCGCTTGGGCCGCTTGAGTGCGGGCGTCTTCGCCATCGCCTCAGGGGGCGGCCGCTTAGGCTCGACCTGGCCCTGGCGCTCCGAGGCGGGACGCTGGGGCCGAGGCCCGGCATTGGGCGCGAACACGCCGTGAATGCAATTGCCACAACCGGAGTCTTCCGGTGGCGAAGGAGGGTCGCGCGAGCCGAGCTGGCGGCGACGAAGGAGAGGCAAGGGAAATGAGCGGCAGGAAATTTGACCCGACACCTGAACGCCCGTATGGCGGCCCGCATGCGCCGGCGGGAGTTGGTCATCCGGGTGCGTTTCGAGCCCAGCCGCACGGCGTCGAGCCAGGTGCGAGCCGCGTTCGAGATGGTTCTTCCTGTGCGCCGACAGATGCTCCGCGCCCCAGCGCGGGAGCCGCAGCTGGTTCCGGTTGCGGAGCTCGTAAGAGAGAAGAAGGCACGATGAAGTCGGTTGCGCTCTACGCACGGGTCTCGTCGGAGGCGCAGGAGAAGAACGCGACCATCGAGAGCCAGGTGGACGCGCTCGTCGAGCGAGCGAAGCAGGATGGGCACGTCGTCGTGGCCAGTGACATCTACATCGATGACGGGTTCAGCGGTTCGAGCCTGGTCAGACCTGCGCTCGAGAGGCTGAGAGACCGGGCAGCCGAAGGCGCTGTGGACCTGCTCTATGTCCACAGCCCCGACAGACTTGCGCGGCGGTACGCCTACCAGGTCCTGCTGTTGGAGGAGCTCTCCCGCTCCGGCGTGTCGGTGCAGTTCCTTAACGGGACGATGGGCAGCACGGCCGAGGACCAACTGCTGGTGCAGGTGCAGGGGATGATCGCCGAGTACGAGCGGGCGAAGATTCTCGAGCGCTCGCGGCGGGGGAAGCTGCACAAGGCGAAGAGCGGGAGTGTCAACCCGCTGTCGGGCGCCCCGTATGGGTACCAGTACGTGCGGAAGACCGCCGACGAGCCGGCAAGGTACCAGGTGCTACTCCACGAGGCGAAGGTGGTCCGCGAGGTATTCAGCTGGTTCCTCGAAGAGCAGCTCTCGATGCGCGCCATCATGCTGCGCCTGAACGCCGCGCAGACTCCGACACGCACGGGTCGACCACGCTGGGGGACCACTGCGGTGTGGAACCTCCTCCGAAATCCGGCCGTCGCGGGCCGCGCCGCCTACGGGAAGATGGAATACGTCACAAAGGGCGTCATGCTGCGTCCACCCCGAGGAAGAAGCGGGCTGTCGCGCAAGGAGAAGAGCAGCGCCAGGAAGAAGCCCAGCTCTGAGTGGCTGTTCATTCCGGCGCCGGCGATCGTCTCCGAAGAAACCTTCGCGGCCGCGCAGGAGCAGCTCAAGCGGAACGCGCGGTTCAGTCCGCGCAACAGCAGGCCGAGGCGCTACCTGCTGCAGGGGCTGACCGTGTGTGCACGGTGCGGGTATGCCTCGTACGGCCGGAAGGGCAGCCGGTCGAGGAGGACCGGTGAGCTCCAGTGCTACTACCGATGTGGTGGAACCGACGGGCATCGATTCGGCGGAGCTCCCGTCTGCCGCGTTCGAGGAGTGCGTGCCGACCAGTTGGACGAATACGTGTGGACCTCGGTGCGGCAAGTGCTGCGAGAGCCCGAACGCGTGTTGGAAGAGTGGAGCCGCCGCGGCGCGGAGGACGGGGCCCTCGCCGAGGCCAGACAGCAGCGGGACGATGCCAAGCGCTTGCTGGCCGCCCAGCAACAAGCACTGCGCCGACTGCAGGACGCATACGAGGCGGGAGCACTGACCATTTCCGAGCTCACCGAGCGAAGCGAGCGGGTGCGGTCACGTATTCACCGAGCTGAATCAGATGTATTACGTGCCCGCCGACGACGCGGGCATCGCGTGGGACGATCCGGACGTGGGCATCCAGTGGCCGCTCGCGGCCCTGACCCCCTCGAGCGCGCGGTGGTCCCCCTAGCCGGCGAGGCCGATGAGCGCGTTCCTGGACTCGTTGGGGGTGATGCGCACCTCGCCGGCGAAGGGGCTGCCCGTGTGTGGCTGCCCGGGGATGGGAGGCCCCTTCGCGGCACGCGAGCCCTGGACGAGCGTGTCGAGGCTCGCCGCCAGCTCCTTGGCGTCGCCGTGCTCGAGCCGGTACACCTTCACCTGTCCGTCTCCGGGCATCGGGACGTCGAGCTCGCCGAGCACGGCCTCGACCCGCTCGAGCGTCGCCG